>CAIUZV010000172.1 GCA_903903735.1 uncultured beta proteobacterium
AGCATGACGTTTAAGTTGGTAGGTGAGGTGATCGCGCACTTCGGGCCATTCGCCCGCGATGACGCTGTACATGACGGTGTCCCGCACGGTGCCATCACGCCGCAAGGCATGGTGGCGCAAGATCCCGTCGAGTTTGGCGCCGAGTCGTTCGATGGCGCGCCGCGACGCGTAATTAAAGTTGTCCGTACGCCAGCCAACGACCGCTGCGCCCAGGGTGTCAAAGGCATGCGTCATTAACATCAGTTTGCAGGCCGTGTTGACGGAAGTGCGTTGGCGGCTTTTTGCGTACCAGGTGTAGCCGATTTCGAGGCGCGCCACCGCGGGCAAGATATCGTGATAACTCGTGCAACCGATGACTGTGTTGGTGCCTTCATCGATGACCGCAAAAGCCAGCCGATCGCCTTCTCCTAGAGCTTTATCGATGTAGGCAACGGTTTTGTCCGGTTCGGGAACGGAGGTCACGCGCAGCGTCCAGAGTTCGCCGTCGCGCGCCGCAGCTTTCAAACCATCAAGGTGTTGATGGCCGAGCGGCTCTAGCCGAAGGCCGTGCCCACGCAGCGTGCAGGGGGACGGCGCAACACGAAACGTCTGCGAGGCGGACATGCTCAGGACCCAGTGGGACGGCGCGTGCTGTTGCGCGTCACGGCAGCAAGGCGTTCGAGCAGTTGCAGGTCTTGTTCGTTCTTGAGCAGGGCACCGGCCAGCATGGGGATTGATGTTGCGGCGTGCGCATCGATCTCGGCGGGGGTGACATCCTCGGCGATCAAGAGACGCAACCAGTCCAGAAACTCGGAGGTCGAGGGCTTTTTCTTGAGGCCAGGCGCTTCACGCAAGGCAAAAAATGTGTCGAGTGCTGCGCGCAATACTTCAGCGTGGAGGTTAGGGAAGTGGACATCAACGATACTGCGCAGTGTGTCGCGATCGGGGAAGCGGATGTAATGAAAAAAGCAGCGACGCAAGAATGCATCAGGCAAATCTTTTTCGTTGTTGGATGTGATAATCACTAAGGGCCGATGCCGCGCCTTGATGGTGGAGCGTGTCTCGTAAACATGGAACTCCATTTGGTCGAGTTCACGCAGTAAATCGTTTGGAAACTCGATATCCGCTTTGTCGATTTCATCGATCAACAGCACCACCGGCTCGGGAGAATCGAAGGCCTGCCAAAGGACGCCCTGCATGATGTAGTTGCTGATGTCTTTGACCTTTTCTTCACCAAGCTGGGAGTCGCGCAAACGCGACACGGCATCGTATTCGTACAGGCCTTGGTGTGCTTTGGTCGTGGATTTGATGTGCCACTGCAGCAAGGGCCGCCCGAGCGCACTGGCGACTTCCTCTGCAAGCATGGTCTTGCCAGTGCCTGGTTCGCCCTTGATTAACAGGGGTCGTTGCAGCGTCAAGGCTGCATTGACTGCAAGTTTTAGGTCATCGGTGGCGACATAACGAGCTGTGCCGTCAAAACGGGTGTTCGGGTCTGAGGCGGGGTGTGCGTTGGTCATCGGTGGTTAAAATGGTAAGAGTTTGGGGTGATATTACTGGTAGCTAAAGTGTAATTTCACCAATTATCGTACAATCCTCACGTTTTGCGGCCGGGATCCGATCCCGGGTCATTTCCCTGCCAGACCAAGAGTCCAATATGAAGTTTTCGAACACTATCGCCACAGCGGCTGTTGCCGCCACCTGTTTGATGGCCCAGCCTGCGTTGGCGGCCGATGAGCCAAAAGGCAACGTTGAAGCCGCCAAGGCCAAAGTTTCTATGTGTATCGGCTGTCATAGCATCCCTGGCTACAAGGCTAGCTTTCCCGAGGTGTATTCGGTGCCTAAAATTGCCGGACAGAATGACAAGTACCTCCAGGTGGCCTTGCGCGCCTACGCCTCTGGCGAGCGTACCCACCCAACGATGGATGTCATCGCTAAAAGCTTGTCAGCACAAGACATCGCTGACTTAGCTGCTTATTACTCTTCGCTCAAATAATCGGGGGCTCACATGAAACTCACTACGCTCGCCCTTGGTTCCGCCTTACTGCTTGGCGCCGTGGCGACAAGTCAGGCTGCTGATTTGGCTGCCGGTAAAGCTGTCTGGGAAAAACTGAATTGCGCCTCCTGTCATGGTGCAGACGCGGTCAAATCGATCGATCCATCCTACCCCATCTTGGCCGGTCAGCACGCTGACTTTTTGGTGCATGCGTTGCGTTCCTATCAGCGTGGCGCTTCAGGGGCTCCGGCCTCGGCAAACGTTCGCAAAAATGCCATTATGGGCGCTTTTGCAAAGCAGTTATCCAAGCAAGACATTGAGAACGTGTCCGCTTGGTTGGCGGCCCAACCTGGTCCGCTCGCGGTTCGTCGTTAAGTGTTCTGTGGTCGGTCGCTAGTCGCGACTGACACGTTGACGAATCAGTTCAATATAGGCATCGCTGTCCAAGGCTTTGCCTAGTCTCTGAGACTCCCATACGACTGTGCCGAGGCATTCCATGATTTCGTGGGCGGCCTCGTGTTGGTTTGTCCGCGAGGCGAGTTTGTCAAACGCATCGCGAATGCCGCGTGGGTGATCGATCGATAATTGTTCTGCAATAGCCAAGTGCATCGAGAGGTGTAGAAAAGGGTTGGTTTTCCCCTCCTCCACGTTGAACTCCCGCGTCATCGAATCTGGCTGGCCGAGCGCATCGTGGTATTCAGGATGCTGTTCAATCCAGTCCAGCGCAATCGCTTCAAGCGGGCTGAGAATCTGCTGAGTCTTGTGTTTATGCCAAGTGTCGATGAAAAACTGACGAACTTGATCGCGTGAAGGGTTGAACATAGTTGCTACCTGATGAAACGGAGACAGTTGAGTGCTAGTCTAGCAATTCACCCCTTGACTGACCCTTGGAATGGAAGCGATGAGTCCTTTTGAGGCGTGAATGTCGCAAATTCGCTAAAAACCACCCTTATTTGGTGCAAAACTAGGGCATACCCTGATGCGAGCGCGCCCACTGTCGTGCAGAATCCCACGCATGCAGGTGAGGGGACATTGCTCTGCTTAAGCAGGCATGTAGTATCAAAATATAAAAAAAGCACAGCGGCTGGCACATTTGTGTCGGCCGTTGTCGCTTGCGCGTCTGGCTCAAGTATCCTCTGATAATCATGACACCCAATGTGACCCCCAAAGCGTGCGATCGAGCGGTCAGCTACTGGCGCCGCAATTTGATGTTGATCTTGTGTCTGCTGTGCGTTTGGTTGCTCGTGAGCTTCGTGCCCGCGTATTTTGCGCGTGAGCTAAACGGCCTCTACCTGTTTGACTGGCCATTGCCGTTCTGGATGGCGGCGTTCGGCGCCCAGTTCTGCTTTCTGTTGATTATTGGTCTCTATGCATGGGGCATGGATCGCATGGATAGACGCCATCGACGCGATCGGGATCAGGAGAGTTAATGCGCCTGAGCACCCAGCGGCCCCGTACCCAAGCTGCACAGCTTTTCCGTGGATATGCAGCCTACACCCTGGGCTTTGTTGCGCTGGTGGCGCTGCTCGCGGCGCTCGAAGTATTGGGTCTGGCGCGGCAGTGGATTGGCTACGCGTTCTTGCTGTCTACAGTGGCGCTCTATGCCGGGATCGGCATTATGTGCCGGACGTCAGATCCGGTTGAGTATTACGTTGCCGGCCGACGCGTACCCGCTCTCTACAACGGCATGGCCACGGCGGCTGACTGGATGTCCGTGGCGTCCTTCATCGGCATTGCTGGAACACTTTACTTGACCGGCTATAACGGCTTAGCCTATATCTTGGGCTGGACCGGAGGCTACGTGCTCGTTGCCCTGTTTCTCGCGCCCTACCTGCGCAAGTTTGGTGGCTACACCATTCCAGATTTTTTAGGCGTACGTTACGAGGGTAACCTCACACGCTTAATCGGCGTGCTTTGCGCCGTGCTGTGTTCGTTTATCTATCTGGTTGCGCAGATTTATGGTGTGGGCATCATCACGACGCGCATGACCGGAATTTCTTTTGAACTCGGCATCTTTATCGGTTTGGGTGGCGTCCTGGTGTGCTCATTTTTGGGAGGCATGCGGGCAGTCACTTGGACACAGGTCGGTCAGTACATCATTTTAGTGATTGCCTACCTTGTCCCCGTTGTTTGGTTAGCGATCAAGCAAACGGGCGAGCCTATTCCGCAAGTTGCTGCCAGTGCAGTCTTGCAGCAAGTCACAGAGCGTGAGCGTGAACTCACGCACGATGAGGCAGAGCGACAAGTGCGTGCATTGTGGCAGGGTCGCGCCGAGGTGATGCAAGCTCGCGTGGACAGCCTACCTCTTTCTTTCGAGGAAGAAAAGCAGCAGCTGCATTGGCGTCTGCTGCGCGCCCGGGCGAACGACGCCCCGATGGCTGAAATACGCGCACTGGAACGCGAGCACGCGAACTATCCACAGTCTATTGAGGCGGCGCGTACGGCGTGGACGAAAGCCCGTGATGACTTCAGTTCTCGTGCCTCGCCACCTGTGCCCCATGCGGATCCGTTTGCGGGAAAAAATCGTGATAGTCCCGAAGCGGCACGTAACAACTTTTTGGCGATTGTGTTGTGTTTAATGCTGGGCACGGCTGGGCTGCCGCATATTTTGATGCGTTCGCTCACAACACCTTCTGTCAGCGAGGCACGCAAATCAGTGTTTTGGTCGTTGCTTTTTATTCTGTTGCTGTACATGACAGCCCCAGCCTTGGCGATTTTGATTAAGTTTGAGATCTATTCTGATCTGGTGGGTATTCCGTTTACGCAACTGCCGGCCTGGGTCAACGCATGGTCTGCGGTGGACCGCTCGTTGATCAGCATCGTCGATCTCAACCGGGATGGCATCGTGCAGTTAGCGGAGGTGCAACTCGGTGCAGACGTTATTGTGCTCGCCGCGCCAGAAATAGGCGGTTTGCCCTACGTGATTTCGGGGCTGGTTGCGGCCGGCGCGTTGGCCGCGGCCTTGTCGACTGCGGACGGGTTGCTCTTGACCTTGTCGAATGCCTTATCCCACGACACTTTGTTTAGAGTGGTGTCTCCTCGGATGGGAGCGGGGCGCCAAGTCATTCTATCCAAGATGCTCTTGCTTGTTGTGGCCTTCGCAGCAGCCTGGGCGGCGACGCGCACGCCTGCCGATATTTTGTTTTTGGTCGGCGCTGCGTTCTCGTTTGCTGCGGCGTGTTTCTTTCCTGTGTTGGTCATGGGTGTGTTTTGGAAACGCGCCAATAAGTATGGCGCGGCGGCTGGAATGTTGTCTGGGCTGGGTGTCACCATCTATTACATGGTGCAGGCACAGCCCTGGCTGCGAGAGCTCGTGCTGGGCATACCGATCGGCGTCCCCGTGGAGTTGTGGTGGCATATTCAACCCATCGCTGCAGGTGTTTTCGGTGCGCCCGTGGCGTTTGTGGCGATTGTGATGGTGTCATGGGCGACGCCAGCGCCTCTCGCAGTCACTCAGCAGCTGGTGGACTACTTAAGACAGCCGGATTAAGACCAAGAGTGCCCCGTGGCCGCCATGTGCGCTCGGCGCACTAGCGAAGGCACTCACGGCGGGTAATTGTGTCAACCATTGCGCGACACGACTTTTTAGGACCGGTTGGCCGTTCTGTGAGCCATAGCCTTTGCCGTGCACGATACGTATGCAGCGCGCGCCATGGCTTTGGCTTTCAGCAACGAAGGCGACCAGCGCTCCCCGCGCTTGATCGCTATTGAGTCCATGTAAATCCAAATGAGCGCTGATCGGCCAAAAGGCCCGACGTAGCTGACGTTGGACATCCGGCCCGATACCGGGTGCGGCCCACTGCAAGTCTGTCTCTGCGTCTGTCGGGGCGGGAAAACCATCCGAGAGTGCCAAGCGCGGCTCAGGCGCCTGACCGGCTGCGCGTGCCCGACGTTGTGAAAGCTGGTCGCTCGTACTTTGCCCAGAGAGTGCGCGATGCATCGTGCGTTCATCCGCATTGAGTGGTGTCACCGCTTGCGTCATGCGGGCAAAGAGTTGGCGATCGGCAGCGCTGGCGCTGCGCGCAGCCTGCGTCTGTTTTTGTTGTGCCTTTGCGCGCGCCTCGTCGGCCTCGCGTGCGGCTTGAGCGGCCGCATGCAGGCGTTTGAGATCGGCCAGACCCGCCTTATTGCTGCGCATTCTCCAACCACCGTTGCGCGTCCAGGGCGGCCATACAGCCGGTTCCTGCACTGGTAATGGCTTGGCGGTAGACGTGATCTTGTACGTCGCCGGCCGCGAACACGCCAGGCACAGAAGTCATGGTGGCTAACCCCGACAAACCGCTGCGGGTCACGATATAGCCGTTTGCCATGTCTAACTTCCCCTCAAAAATACTTGTGTTTGGGTGGTGCCCGATCGCAATAAAGACGCCGGTAAGGGTCAGATCTAGCGAAGGTTCACCCTTGGTGGAGCGCAGACGCACGCCCGTCACGCCACTTTGATCGCCCAGCACTTCCTCGACTTCGCGAAAGGCGGCGATTTTCATGTTGCCGTTAGCCACTTTTTCCATCATTTTGTCGATCATGATGGGTTCGGCACGAAACTTGTCGCGTCGATGCACCACAGTGACCGAGCGGCAGATGTTGGCGAGGTAAAGCGCCTCTTCGACAGCGGTGTTGCCACCGCCTACCACCGCAACATCCTGATTTTTGTAGAAAAAACCGTCACAGGTCGCGCACCCCGACACACCGCGCCCCATAAAAGCTTCCTCGGAGGGTAGCCCCAGATACTTGGCTGATGCGCCAGTCGAGATAATGAGTGCGTCGCAGGTGTATTGTGCGCCACCATCACCGGTCAGACGAAATGGTCGACTGGAAAAGTCGACACTGGCGATATGGTCGAATACCATCTCGGTATTAAAGCGCTCTGCATGTGCGGCAAAGCGTTGCATGAGCTCTGGACCTTGCACGCCGTTTGCGTCTGCGGGCCAGTTATCGACCTCTGTGGTGGTCATGAGTTGACCGCCTTGGGCTAGCCCGGTGATCATCACGGGACTCAGGTTGGCGCGAGCAGCGTAGACTGCGGCGGTATAGCCGGCCGGGCCTGAGCCCAAAATGAGAACTTTGGCGTGTTTTGGCGTTGACATTGGATTTACCCTCTAGATTGACCTGCAAATTATAATGTTCTCTATGCCTAGACTTTCTCCCACCACGACGCGCCCTTCGCGCGCGACCCGAAATACCCGAAATGGGCCCTCTGCGCTGCAAATGCGCCTGCTATCCATCGCGCGAGAAGCGCGCTGGATCGTGTTTGCCGCCTTGGCCGCTTGGCTGACCCTTGTGCTAGCTACCTGGGACGCCGCAGACCCTGCCTGGTCTCACTCGGTAGGTCGAGATGCTGAACAGTTACACAACCGCGGGGGCGTGATGGGAGCCTATTTTGCGGACATCTTGCTGTACCTGTTTGGTTTCTCTGCCTGGTGGTGGGTCATTTTGTTGGTTCACCGGGTGCGGGCGGGGTATTTACGCCTTGCTGCGCAGTTGCGTACCCGTGGCGAGCCCGAAACACTGGCACGTGTGCGTTGGGAGCAGGGGATTGGTTTCTTCGTGGCGTTACTGGGATCGGTGGGCCTGGAAGCCTACCGACTGAGCTCATTGGGGATGCAGCTACCAGGGCGCATGGATTACAACAGTGGTGCAGGTGGCGTGATTGGTCATGTGTGGTCGGGCTTTCTGGCGCAGGCGGTTGGTTTTGCTGGCAGCACGACCATCCTGATCGCTATGATCGTGATTGGTTCTAGTTTGTTTTTTGGATTCTCTTGGGGGGCGGTCGCTGAGAAAGTCGGCACCGCACTCGAGTGGGGCATGCTGAAAGTCAGCAATATCCGTAACGCCCGTCAAGATCGCCGCGCAGGTCAAGTGGCGCAGGCGGTACGGCACGAGCAAGTCGAGGCGAAGCACGAAAAAATTGTGCATGAGCAGCCGATACGCATTGAACCTGCAATCGTTGCGGTAGAAAAATCTGAGCGCTTGCAAAAAGAAAAGCAGCAATCTCTCTTTATTGAGCCGGTCGTGGCTGGCGATTTGCCTGCGTTGAGCTTATTGGATCAGCCAGAGCCCAGCTTTGAGACAGTTTCCGCCGAGACGATCGAATTTACTTCGCGCTTGATTGAAAAGAAACTTGCAGACTTTGGGGTAGAGGTACAGGTGATTGCGGCGCAAGCCGGTCCCGTCATCACGCGCTATGAAATCGAGCCTGCGACAGGGGTGAAGGGTAGTCAGATTGTCAACTTGGCGAAAGACCTCGCGCGTGCACTGAGCTTGGTTAGTATCCGCGTAGTTGAAACCATTCCGGGCAAAAACTTAATGGGCTTTGAATTGCCCAATCCAAGACGGCAGATGGTCAAACTCTCTGAGATTCTTGGATCGCAGGTCTATCACTCCAGCAGTTCTGTGGTCACGATGGCGCTAGGTAAAGATATCGCCGGTCACGCCGTGGTAGCAGATCTGGCCAAGATGCCGCACTTACTGGTGGCCGGGACAACGGGGTCCGGCAAGTCGGTCGGTATCAATGCGATGATTCTCTCGCTGTTGTACAAAGCTGATGCCACCCAAACGCGTTTGATTCTGATCGATCCAAAGATGCTCGAGATGAGTGTCTACGAAGGAATCCCGCATTTACTTGCGCCGGTTGTAACGGATATGCGCCAAGCCGCAAACGCGCTGAACTGGTGTGTGGGCGAGATGGAAAAACGCTACCGGCTCATGAGTAAATTAGGGGTGCGTAACTTAACGGGCTACAACAACAAGATACGCGACGCTATCAAGCGTGAAGAGCCCATCCCGAATCCGTTCTCGCTCACCCCTGATGCGCCCGAGCCACTCAAAGAGTTGCCCACGATTGTGGTGGTGATCGATGAGTTGGCTGACTTGATGATGGTGGTGGGTAAAAAGATTGAAGAGTTGATTGCGCGTCTGGCGCAGAAGGCGCGCGCAGCGGGGATTCATTTGATTTTAGCGACGCAGCGTCCGAGTGTGGATGTGATTACTGGATTGATCAAAGCAAACATTCCGACGCGTATCGCCTTTCAGGTGTCGTCCAAAATTGATTCCCGTACGATTCTCGATCAAATGGGTGCAGAGGCCTTGCTTGGTCAGGGCGACATGCTTTATATGCCGCCTGGTACGGGACTGCCTGTGCGTGTGCATGGCGCATTTGTTTCCGACGAGGAAGTGCACCGCGTCGTTGAGTCATTGAAGGCCCAAGGCGAGCCGGATTACATCGATGGCTTGTTAGAGGGTGGAGTAGAGGGCGAGACGGGTGATGGGGTCAGCAGTGTCACGGGATTTGCAAACGCTGAAGCGGATCCGATGTATGACCAGGCGGTTGAGATCGTCTTAAAAAATCGTCGTGCGTCGATTTCACTCGTGCAGAGACATCTGCGGATTGGCTATAACCGTGCGGCGCGCCTGCTTGAGCAGATGGAGAACTCAGGCTTGGTGTCGGCGATGCAGTCAAATGGCAACCGCGAAATTCTTGCCCCCAACACGGCGCATGAAGAATGATGACGTTCTATCGCGTACGGCGGCTGGCGCAATCGTTGGGTGCGATGCTCTGTGCGTGTGCATTGGGGTTGTTGTCAGCGACGCTCCATGCGCAGCCGGCTCCCGATCAGCTACGTAGTTTTGTGCAAGCGGTTCAGTCGGCCACCGGTAGCTTCTCGCAATTTACTGTGGGTCCGCAAGGTCAAACAAAACCTGCACAAACAGGGCGGTTTTCTTTCAAGCGACCTGGGCAGTTTAATTGGGAAGTTCTCAAGCCCTACGCACAACAAATTCTGTCTGACGGCCAAGAGATTTATCAGTTTGATCCTGATTTAAATCAAGTGAGTGTGCGCAAAGTGGATCAGGCAATTGGTGCATCACCCGCAGCGATTTTGTTTGGGTCCGGTGCGCTAGACCAGGCGTTCAATATGTCGGTCTTGCCAGATAAAGATGGCTTGGTTTGGTTGCGTGCCCTACCCCGTGGGGGCGATGCGGGATTCGCGCATGTTGATATTGGTTTTCAGGATGGGCTCCCAGCGCACATCATTTTGCTAGATGCGTTTGGTCAGACCACACACGTCAAGCTTTCTGGCTTAGTACGTAACCCACGTCTGGCGTCTGACGCGTTCAAGTTTGTGCCGCCCCAAGGCGCTGACGTTGTACGCATGCAATGACCGATTTATTCAAGTCCAAACCCATCCCTCCGCTTGCTGAGGCGTTGCGCCCCACAAGCTTAGAGCAGGTGGTGGGTCAAAGCCACTTGTTAGGTCCCGGAAAGCCCTTGCGCGTCTCGTTCGAGTCTGGTCGTCCGCACTCTATGATTTTGTGGGGCCCCCCTGGTGTAGGCAAGACGACGCTCGCTCGCTTAACTGCTCAGGCCTTTGATTGTGCGTTCATTGCAATTTCGGCTGTGTTCGCGGGAGTCAAAGATATCCGTGCAGCGATGGATGAAGCGCAAATGACGCTTGAGCAGTACCAACGCCGCACACTTTTGTTTGTAGATGAAATTCATCGCTTCAACAAAGCGCAGCAAGATGCCTTATTGCCCTTCGTGGAGTCCGGTCTTGTGACCTTCATCGGCGCGACCACTGAGAACCCTTCCTTTGAAGTCAATGCAGCGTTGTTGTCCCGCGCGCAGGTGTACGTGCTGCAGTCACTCAACGAAGATGAGCTGCGTGAACTCTTACTACGTGCCCAGGGCACTGTTTTGCAGGATCTTCAGTTTGAAGACGCGGCACTCAACACCTTGATTGGTTATGCAGATGGCGATGCGCGTCGTTTTCTGAGTTTGTTAGAGCAAGCAAGCGTTGCTGCGCAGAATGCGGGGCAGAGCCTTGTGGATAGTCCTTTGGTTGAAAACGCCCTGAGCATGAATGCCAGGCGTTTCGATAAGGGGGGCGATAATTTCTACGACCAGATATCAGCGCTGCACAAGTCTGTGCGTGGATCGAGTCCCGACGCAGCCTTGTACTGGCTGACCAGGATGCTTGATGGTGGAGCAGATCCAAAGTATTTGTCGAGACGAATCGTGCGCATGGCGTGGGAAGACATTGGCTTGGCAGATCCCCGGGCAATGCAGATTGCCAACGATGCGGCGTCGACCTTTGAGCGACTTGGGTCACCTGAGGGTGAACTCGCCTTGGCGCAGGCGGTGCTGTATCTGGCCGTCGCGCCTAAAAGTAATGCCGGCTATATGGCCTATAACCAAGCGGTTGCCTTCATCAAAGGCGACAGTTCGCGCACCGTACCGATTCATTTGCGCAATGCGCCGACCAAGCTGATGAAGGAGCTTGGGCATGGTCATGCCTATCGCTATGCGCATGACGAGCCCGAAGCGTATGCGGCAGGGGAATCTTATCTGCCAGAGGGTATGCGTGAGCCTGGATGGTATGCCCCAACCCCGCGGGGGCTTGAGGGAAAAATTGCTGAAAAACTTGCGCATCTGCGCGAACTCGACGCGCAAGCACGTAAGAAAGTAAAGGACTAAGGCAATGGAATCGGTTGATGCACTGATACTGGCACGTATCCAATTTGCGTTCACAGTTAGCTTTCACATTATCTTCCCGTCATTTTCAATTGGACTGGCAAGCTATCTCGCCGTGCTCAACGGTTTGCACCTTGCAACGGGACGAGCGGTCTACCTCACCCTTTTCAATTACTGGAAGAAGATATTTGCCATCGCGTTCGGTATGGGAGTCGTATCGGGAATTGTGATGAGCTACGAGTTCGGGACTAACTGGAGCGTCTTCGCGGAAAAGACCGGACCAGTGCTCGGGCCGCTGATGGGCTACGAGGTGATGTCGGCGTTTTTCCTCGAGGCAGGATTCCTCGGGGTCATGCTCTTTGGACGTGAACGTGTGGGACCGAAGCTGCACTGCTTTGCCACGGCAATGGTTGCGCTCGGTACCTTTATGTCCGCCTTTTGGATTTTGTCCGTTAACAGCTGGATGCATACGCCGGCAGGCTATGCGATGAATGATGTCGGTCAGTTTATTGTGGTGGATTGGTGGGCGGTTATTTTTAATCCCTCCTTCCCGTATCGCCTGGTGCATATGTTGTTAGCCGCATATCTGACGACTGCTTTTGTCGTGGGTGGGGTTGCGGCCTATCATTTATTACGCAATAAAAATGAGTGTGTAAA
>CAIUZV010000173.1 GCA_903903735.1 uncultured beta proteobacterium
ACATAGAACATAGCAAAGAGAGAAAATCATGGCAGATCCAATGCGCATTCGTGCAACTGAGAAAGATGGTGTGGTGGACGTACGTGTGCTGATGAAGCACGACATGGAAACGGGTCAACGCAAGGATGCTGCGGGCGCGTCCATTCCAGCTTGGTTCATTTCAACGCTCGAGGCAAAAGTTGGCGACAAAATAGTTTACGCAGCCCAGTTGGGACCTGCCGTATCCAAGGATCCCTACCTGCAATTCAAGTTGAAAGGCAGTGCAAAAAAAGGCGACACGATTGCCGTGACATGGGTCGACAATAAAAACGGAACCCGCACTGACAAAACAGAAATCAAATAATTTTGTTGTGCCGATAGAACCGAGCCGCAATGTTGCGGTTCGCAAAAATGGAGACAACCATGAAACACTTCTTATTCGCTGGGCTGACAGCTCTGTCGCTCAGCGTATCTACCATCGCTCTGGCACAATCCGCATCGGATCAGCTCGCGGAATATCGCAAAATGCTTGCCGAGGGCAATCCCGCCGAGCTATACGAAGCCGAAGGCGAAGAGCTCTGGGCGAAACCAGCTGGCCCGAAAAACGCCTCTCTTGAGAAATGCGATCTAGGACTAGGTCCTGGCGTTGTCAACGGCGCCTCAGCCCAACTACCACGCTACTTCGCAGATACTAATCGCGTCCAAGACCTCGAATCACGCCTGATGACCTGCATGACGACCCTGCAAGGTATTCCAGAAGCCGAGATGGTCAACGGCACGTTTGGCAAGGGCGCACGCAAAAACATCGAAGCGATTGTTGCCTATGTCGTCACACAATCGAAGGGCATGAAAATCAACGTATCCGTCAATCATCCCAAAGAAAAAGAAATGCTCGCTCTTGGCGAAAAAATCTTTTATCTGCAAGGCGGAACGATGGACTTTTCTTGCGCCTCTTGTCACGCAGTCGACAACAAACGTATTCGCATGCAGGACTTGCCAAACCTGACCGTGCAAAAGGGCGCAGCAGAAGGCTGGGGTAACTGGCCTGCTTACCGCGTGTCAAGCGGTACGTTTTGGACAATGCAGCAGCGCCTGAACGACTGTTACCGCCAACAGCGTATGCCTTTCCCGATTTACGGCTCAGATGTCACGATCGCGTTATCCGTCTTTATGGCTAACACGGCAAATGGCGGTACGGTGCAAACGCCCGGCCTCAAGCGCTAACTCCAGGGAGACACACATGAATAAAATACTAATCAAACTGGTCGTAGGCACAGGTTTAGCGCTTGGTGGCATTGCCCTAAGCAACGTCGCCCTCGCACAAAAAGCTGACCCTGCCGTGCAGGCCGTCATGGACCGCAGCTTCCGCGAGCAAGGTATCGCCAAACTAGATCGTATTCAGCTAGACGAATTCCAAGCCCTGTGCTCCGATGAAAAATTCCGTGACAGCCCTGAAGGAAAAAAGAAAGCAGAAGCATTACAGACAGCTGCCCTGGCAGCCATCAAGCCTCCATCAGACGGTAAATATTTAGGCAGCTGGGCTGAGGGCGAAAAAATCGCGCAAAGCGGCCGAGGCTCAACCTGGACTGACAATTTAAAAACAGTAAACGGTGGGGGCTGTTACAACTGCCACCAGATTTCAAAACAAGAAATCTCATACGGCACGATCGGTCCGTCGTTATTGGGCTATGGGAAAACGCGTGGCAATAGCGACGTCATCCTGACCTACACCTGGAACCGCATCAGCAACTCCAAGGCCTATAACGCTTGTAGCAATATGCCACGCATGCAGCACTTTAACTTGCTCACCGAACAGCAAATTAAAGACGTCATGGCCTTGCTGCTAGACCCTGCATCGCCTGTGAATAAATAAAGTCGTCGAACCGCGCTATACGCTGCAAGGAAGTTGAAATGGGAATGAGTCGTAGAGAGTTTGTACAGGTTCTAGCGGCTGCTTCCGCTGCCGGATTATCACTAGGCGCTAACTTGAGTCGAGCGCAATCAGCAGCAAACCTCTATGACCTCCCAAAGTTCGGCAATGTGCACTTGATGCACTTCACCGACTGCCACGCGCAACTCAAGCCCATTTATTTCCGCGAGCCTAACGTCAACTTGGGCTTCGGTGGCCAATTTGGTAAAGCGCCTCACTTGGTCGGTGATGCTTTGCTTAAGCACTATGGCATCAAGCCGGGCACACGCGAAGCACATGCGTTTTCTTATCTGGACTTCGACAAAGCGGCAACGCAATACGGCAAAGTGGGTGGATTTGCACACCTCGCCACGTTGGTTAAGCAAATTCGTGCGAGTCGCCCCGGCGCTTTGCTTCTCGATGGCGGTGACACCTGGCAAGGTTCAGGCACTGCACTGTGGACCAAGGGTCAGGATATGGTCGATGCCTGTCTGGCCTTGGGCGTTGATGTGATGACCGCCCATTGGGAAATGACGCTCGGCGAAGCACGGGTCAAGGAAATTGTCGAAAAAGATTTTGATGGCAAAGTAGACTTTGTCGCGCAAAATATTAAGACGACGGATTTTGAAGATCCTGTTTTTGACGCGTACACAATGCGTGAAATGAACGGTGTCAAAGTTGCCATTATCGGTCAAGCATTCCCTTACACGCCCATTGCTAATCCTCGTTACCTCGTCGAAAACTGGACCTTCGGCATCGAAGAAGAAAACATGCAAAAGACGGTCAACCACGCGCGCGCCAACGGCGCGAAGGCTGTGGTCGTGCTGTCACATAACGGCATGGATGTCGACCTCAAGATGGCGAGCCGTGTTCGAGGTATCGACGCGATTTTGGGTGGACATACACACGATGGCGTGCCGGTTCCGGTCAAAGTGTCTAACCCCGGTGGCGTGACGCTTGTGACGAACGCAGGCTCGAACAGTAAGTTTTTGGGCGTTCTTGACTTAGACGTGAAAGACGGCAAGGTGTCTGACTTCCGCTACCGTCTGCTGCCCGTATTTGCAGATTTACTTCCCGCCGATGCGCAGATGAATGCGCTGATTGACAAGATCCGTGCTCCCTATGAAACAAAACTCGCTGAGAAACTCGCGGTCGCTGAAGGAACACTTTATCGTCGCGGTAACTTTAATGGCTCCTTCGACCAACTGATCGTTGACGGGTTGATAAAAATGAAGGGTGCCGAAATTGCCTTCTCACCCGGCTTCCGTTGGGGTACGTCTCTGCTTCCGGGCCAGGCGATCACGATGGAACACCTGCTGGATCAAACCGCGATCACCTATCCCTATACAACGCTCACTCCAATGAGCGGAGAAATGATTAAGACGGTTCTGGAAGACGTTGCGGACAACCTCTTTAACCCCGACCCCTACTATCAACAGGGTGGTGATATGGTGCGCGTCGGTGGCATGCAATACAACATCGATCCTACTGCAAGCGCTGGAAACCGAATTTCTGATATGCGCTTGGGCGACAAGCCGATCGAGGCCAGCAAAACCTACAAGGTTGCGGGCTGGGCGCCTGTGTCGGAAGCAGCGCGAGACGCGGGTGGAGAGCCTATTTGGGACGTGATTGCCACGTATCTGCGTGATATCAAAACCGTATCTGCCAAAGCGCCAAACATCCCCGCCATTAAAGGCGCGGCGAATAACCCTGGTATGGGAGATTGAAAATGAAAAGCTGGTTAATCGCACTCTCTATCACGATCGCAACGCTTGTCATTC
>CAIUZV010000174.1 GCA_903903735.1 uncultured beta proteobacterium
CTCAAGCATCGTACTTCAAACCATCAAATCAACTACATCACTACCGCTCACCGATTTGTGAAGAATTAGCAGCGCCAAATAGAAAAATTCTTAGTTTTTTTGACGAGCCTGGCTTTCTGTTAATCAGAGGTTCTCTGGTCAACGTGTATATCTATTTTTATCAGTCATTGAACGTTTTATTACACGGCCACTGGTTTAGGTTAGATCGAAAGATACGTTCTTAGTGCTTATCGAATTTCAATGTCATTCGATCGCTTTCGCCAATTGCCTCGTACTTAAGCTTACCCACACTTTTTTTACAAAGCCTAGAGATAAAGCCCATACGCCACCAACATGATGCGCTATGTCTAACCACATAAAACGCAGATTTGAAAGGTCGCATACCCTTCCAGTGGGCCGTATCCAGCTGATCCTTTAAATCATCAGATTATCAAACCAAGACCTGTCGACTGAAGAAAACGAACGGCTGACCAAACAGTCAATGCTGATGTTTTCGGATTAAGGGCTAGCGGCTTAATCGACATACGAATCTGAATCTCGCCAAATACACCTTTAGCATGAAACTCGTGGGTATTCTCATTAATGTTGGGGTCTGCAATTAGCCTCACCTGCGTGCGGTCAAAACCAATTCCAGCTAAGGAGACCGTTGCGGCGACATTTGCATTTTTCGGAAACGTTGCCGCTGCCAGCCTTGCACTGCCTGAAAAAAAAGTAGCTGGCTCGTTTAAAGCAGTTAGGTTCAACAGCCGCTCTGCATCAGTCCCCTTCCAGGCGTGCGGGGGTTTTCGACCCACATATACAACCGAATCCAAGCCAACCCGCTGCGCAGCTGACAAAGCATCAATGCCACCAATAGCGCCCGACAAAATATGTAGTCGTGTACGGCCCTTGATAGCCGCCTGCTCCAGATCCTGTGCAAGTATGGCGTCTGAAAGCGCGCCAGAAGAAACAATTGCGGATTCAACCCCCGAGCGCAAGGCATCAAGCACAGTAGTTTTGACTGCTTCATGTCCAGCGCACTCTATTAGTAAGTTGACGTCTGAAGGAAGCTCGGTGGATACCTGAATGTCCGAGCCTAGGTCGCGAGCGGTTTCTTTACGGGCTGAGGCGCGCACAACAACTGTAGAAATCTGCGGTCCTAATGGCAGCAAACGACAGGATTTGATGATCTCTTGGCCTATAGCGCCATAGCCCAACAAGGCGACCTTTCGTTGTTGCACTTTTAGACCGTTAAACTTTTATGACATGCTCTTGAAACACCGCACGACAATCCATCTCGTACTCTAAATCGACTACAGGCGGGCGATTAAAGTACCAAGTCAGGCCATGCCCCAGAGCCTTTGTTGCCTTGAATTGCTCAACTAGTAAGCTGTGGAAGTCATGAACTGTATAGATTTGAGTGGCCGTGACATCAGGCCAGTCAAAACCAAGCTGCTGCATGCGACGATGCATTTCACCAATAACAAAAGTCATCTTTTTGCGAAGACCTTCATTGGATAGGTCTCCCAATGCAATAGTGACCTCGCGATAAGAACCATGCCCTTCTGGCGCCTCGGCACTACCGGCCACAATAAAGGACGGTCGGGCATTGGCATCGGGCACGGTGTATGAGAAAGCGTACAAGCAAGGTTCTGCGGGTGGCGAGATCTGCGGACAGACATTGCTGCGGGCGACTGGGTTTACGCCATCAACAAAAATGTTCCAACGCTTGAGTGTGCCGATATAAATTTCATTGAAGTCACGAAAGCCTTGCTCGGTAAATGGCGCTGGCGATCGAAGTTCGCAGGCACTAAAGGCTTGAACCGGACGACCAATTCCTTTCAAATGAGCCTGGATGCGATCAAATCCCTGTGCAAGTGGCAAGGGCTCGGTAAAACGAACGCGATGCAACGCATAGCCGGGCTGAGCAGCAACGCCTGCCGAATACTGCGAGACCCCAGGCGCATAACGATAACCACCCGCTTCAAACACAGTCGCTGTCATATTGATCTTTCTAAAAAATTAAAAGTCTGCCTAGTGAATTCATGAATCAAATTTCGACACCCCTAGGCGAGCTCGCCCAGATATGCCTCGCGAATTGAAGGGTCAGCCATAAGGTCAACGCTTGCGCCGTGGCGAACAATACGCCCTTGGTCCATTACTAAACTAGAGTGGGAAACCTCAAGCGCTGTCATAACATCTTGCTCGACCACAAAAATCGACAAGCCCTCTTTGTTGAGCTTGATCAAGGAAGCGATCAGCTGCTCAATCAACACAGGCGCCAAACCTAAAGATAGCTCGTCGATCATCAGTAGAGTTGGTGCGCTCATAAGTCCGCGGCCAATGGCACACATTTGCTGCTCACCGCCCGACATAGTCAAAGCAGCTTGTCGGCGGCGCTCATAAAGCTTTGGAAAAATCTGATAAACCCGATCCAGATCGCGAGCCAGCTCAGCACGCGATAACTGTGTTCGAAGATATGCACCCATCAGCAGGTTTTCTTCGACCGACATTGCGCCAAATAGCCTACGCCCTTCTGGTACATGGGCAATTCCACGGCCCAAAATCCGTGCAGGTGTCTCATTGCCAATTGATGCGCCCTCAAATAGTATGTCGCCTTGTGTGGGGACAATCAACCCAGACAAGGTCCGCATAAGTGTTGATTTGCCAGCGCCATTTGAGCCTATCAGCGCAGTGATCTCACCTTTTTTAATGGTGAAATCTACCCCCCATAAAACATTGATCTCGCCGTAACCGGCCCGCAGTGAGGTTACTTTTAAAAATTCAATCAAGGCTTACCTCGGCATTCTTTATGTGGTCCTTTGCTGCCTGCGAATAACGCTTTCCAAGATAGGCCTCAATCACTTTTGGGTCATTCACCACGTAGCGAGGGTCTCCCTGTGAAATTAGCTGGCCGTTATGCAGAACCACGATTCGGCTGCAAACAGTTACCACTACTTTAATTAGGTGCTCAATAAGAACAATGGTGGTGCCAGTTGCTGCAATCTTTTTGATGAGCGACATAGCCTGCTCAACCTCTGCCGAATTAAGGCCTGCATTAACTTCATCTAAGAATAGTAGTTTGGGTCTCATGGCTAATGTCTTTGCCAACTCAAGGCGTTTGCGCATAGCCAGTGTCAAACTCGCTGCTGGGGAATTGACTTGAGCGGATAGTCCTACGAACTCTAGCTGCTCTCTAGCGAACTCCTGCGCCTGATGAATCGACGAGCCTGAACTTGAAAATAGCGCTGCCGCAGTCACGTTATCTAAGACTGTGAGGTCAGGAAAAGGCTGGACAATCTGAAATGTTCGTGCCAACCCAATTCGGGCCGTCTCATAGGGCTTATAACGAGTGATATCTTTGCCACGGTAGATAACCTGACCACCCGTTGCAGTGTGAACCCCAGTAATCACATTGACCAAGGTGGTTTTACCAGCGCCGTTAGGGCCAATGAGGCCCACTACCTCGCCAGCCCCAATCGATAACGAAACGTTTTCAAGAGCTTGAAGGCCTCCGAAACGCCGGTTCAAGCTATTAAGCTTAAGAAGCTCAGTCATGAGGACCCCCATTTCGCCAGACAAGTCGTTTGCCAAGCCAGCTGCTACCAAACGAGACAAGCCCTTTAGGCAGAAACAACAGCAACACCACGATCAGCAAACCTAACACGCCAGTGTGCAGATCAAGTAGATTACGCCAGACAAACTCTTCAATACCGAGGAAGAGAAAGGCGCCCATAACTGCACCTAGCGTCGATCCAAGGCCCCCCAATAGGGCCATCACTATAGGCTTAACAGAGTAAAGAATATCGTAAACATCTGGAGGCTCAATGTAGTGAACCCACCCAGCGTAAATTACCCCTGCCATCGCAACGAAGATGCCTGAAAAACCAAAGGCAAGGCTTTTATACAGCGTGGAGTTCACGCCAATCATGTCGGCAGCAGACTCGTTCTGGCAAATGCAGCGAAGGCCAAAGCCCAGCTTCGATCGTTCGATTCCGATTACAACAATCAAAGTCACTATCAGCAGTGCCCACATGATGTAGAAGAAAAACTGCGCTTCGCCTACAACACTTTTCATTACCGATGACATTGGAATATTTAGGCCCATGCCACCACCAGTTAGCTCTGTAGCTGCATTAGTGAGCTCTCGTAACAACTCAGCCACAGCAAGACTTCCAATTGCAAAGTAGTGGCCCTTGAGCCGAAGCAAGATCACCCCAAAAACAAAGGCTGCAACAAAGGTCATTAACCCTGTGGCGACCGTTGCGACGGCCAACGAAGCTCCGCCGGCCAGCATAATTCCACCAGCGTATGCACCAAAACCGAAAAAGGCGGCGGTTGCAAATGACGGGTAACCCGCCATGCCGCCAATCACATTCCACGAGACAGCCAATATCGCATACATGCAGGCAAATGTGCCGATACGAAGTGCATATGCGCCTCCCACCAACGGTAAAAGGCTCAGGAGTCCAAGCAATGCAACGAGGATCCAAAGGCTTTTGCGGCTCATTCGTATCCCTTTTTGCCAAGGATCCCTTGCGGGCGAATAATTAAGAAAACAATTAACAATGAGAAAGAAAGAGTTACGGAATGCTCAGGTCCGAAGACTACTGCCCCTAAGCTTTCTGTAATGCCTAGAAACAGTCCGCCCAAGATAGCGCCTGGAACACTACCTAGGCCACCCAGAACACAGACGACAAAGGCTTTGCCTAAGTAGGCACCGGCTGACAATGGTGAAATAGGGAAAATAAGTGCCAGCAGCACGCCTGCACAGCCAGCCATGGCTGCCCCCAGGCCGAAAGCAACTGCATAAATGATTTTGATGTCAACGCCCATTAACAATGAAGCATCACGATCCATCCGTACAGCAATGATCGCTCGGCCCACGCGCGAGTGTCGCAAAATCAAATAGAGCGCTAAGGTTAGGCTCAGTGCAAGCACCATGGCCAGTAATCGGTCAACCGGCACAACGATACCTGCAAGCAATATCGTCTCCAGCGGAGGAGAAAGAAGCAGCTTTCGATAGTCGGCGCTAAATGCAATCAGCATGCCGTTATTCAGAATCAGATCCATACCGAATGTGAGTGTCAAGGTAACCAACACTGGCGCAGCAATTACACGGTTCAAAATTCCACGCTGAATAAAATAGCCAATTCCGAAAAATAGCGGAGCGACAAAAAAAAGCGTCCACCAAGGATCAATTCCCATGCGGCTATATGACAGCCATGCCACGTAAGACCCTGCCACGATAAAACCGCCGTGCATGATGTTGATGACGTTGAGCACTCCCCATACCAGAGAGAACCCAGCAGCAATACAGGCATACAGGCATCCAAGCACCAAGCCATTCGTGAGAACTTGTAAAGCCAACATGATCTTGGTGATTCTTTTAAAAGAAATGGAGTCAAAGGTGCTGTGGCAGTAAGTTAGGCCACAGCACTTGACCTAATTACTTGACCCCAATTTTTAAATCGCCCTGCTTGATTGCTGCAGGGTGAACGACTATCGGCTTAGCGTTTTGAATTTGGAAAACTGGCGGTTCAAGTGATGTGATTTGCCCAGTAGGGCCAAATTTCACTGGGCCCCAGAATGTTATGACATCCATCTTGGCTAGTTCATCTCTGACTTTTTGACGATCAATCGTGCCCGATTTTTCGATGGCAATCTGAAACAAAGCACCCGATACCGAGGCCGATGCGTGCGCATAATCGGGATCAGCCTTGTAAGTGTCCTTAAACAGTTTCACATAGCTTTCGGTTGTACCAAAAATATCGATGCCTTTGTAGCGAACAGCTGGGTGCCACCAAGCTGCACTGCTGATGTTCTCAGCGCCCTTGCCAGCAGCATCAATAAACTCCTGATAAGCGGGTGCAGCGATCATCGTGACAACTGGGGCCTCAATGCGCTGATCTGTCATCTGCTTTCGCATAAGCACTAAGTCGTTTGTGTAGCCAGTTGCAAAAATCCACTGGGGGTTAGCCGCTTTGATTTGGGCTAACGCAGACGAGTGATCCAGTGTATTTATGGCAAACTTTTCAAAATAAACCACCTCGAGCCCGCGATCTTTGGCAGATTTTTCCATTTCTTGGGCAATTGCCAAGGGGAAGAGATCGTTACGCGCCAAAATTGCAATACGTTTCACATCCGGAGCACGCTGCCGAATAATTGTTGCTAGTGGGTTTGTGAGCGTTTCATTCGGTGTAAAGGTGCCAAACAAGAATTTATAGCCCTGGTCATAGACCTGCGAGGACGAAGCTGTAGCCGCGATCATTGGCACGCCATAACGCTCA
>CAIUZV010000175.1 GCA_903903735.1 uncultured beta proteobacterium
GCAGCTTGGACCATCACCTGACGGTTGATGAGCTCTTCTTTGACTTGCTCGCGTAACTGCGGCGAGTCTGCGGCGCCTTGCGTGCCGAGCAGTTTGACGAATTCGTCGACATTGGCTTTGGTGATGGGCTTGCCATTCACGGTGGCGACGTTTTGAGCATAAATAGGTGCTGCCAATGCCAGGGCGGCAGCAAACATAACGATACGTTTCATGTATTTCCTTTGGAGGGCGCCCGAGTCGAGAGTACGAGAGCGTGAATCGGGTGGGGGATTAAATCGCGCACGAGATCATACACTAGCCGATGTTGTGCAAGCATCGGCTTGTTGGCAAAACATTCTGCCACGATGGTGGCACTGAAATGGCTGGCTCCCCCCTTACTGCCGGCATGGCCAGCGTGAAGATGGGAATCGTCTTGGATGTCCAGTTCAAGCGCATTTAGAGCGCCTAGGCGATCGCGAAGTAGGGTGAGGTGGGGATTGGTCATATTTTTGGGTCATTCGCGGCAGGAGGGCCTTTCTGGACTTCTTCGGGTGATTGCTCAAGGTGCTTGCCCAGCCATACCGATTGGCCAATCACAAACACGATCAGCAGCGCCATGAGGCCAAACACTTTGAAATTCACACACTGCTCTTCGGAAAACCAGCCTGAAAAGGCGACAAACAGGTTCAGGCCACCGGCGGCGATAAAAAAGAGTGCCCAGGCGAGATTCAAGCGTGTCCAGGCGATGTCTGGCATCGCGATTTTCTCGCCCAACAGCTTCTGCATCAAGTTGCGACCTGTCAAGAGTTTGCTGCCAAGCAGTACACCGCCAAAGAGCCAGTACAGCGCAGTCGGCTTCCACTTGATGAAGGCTTCGTTCTGTAACCAGAGCGTGGCACCACCAAAAACCACAATAATAGAAAGGTTAACCCAGTGCATCGTTTCAACGGCATGGCCGCGCAACTTGATCCAGAGTATCTGCAAGATGGCCGCTGCCATGGCCACGCCCGTTGCCACGTAAATACCGGCAAATTTGTAGGCCGCAAAAAACAGAATCAGCGGAAATAGGTCAAAAAGGAATTTTTTCATGGCTTGATCGGCTCGAAGGTGAGTGAGAGCGAGTTGATGCAGTAGCGCAAGCCGGTCGGGGGCGGGCCATCAGGGAACACGTGCCCTAAGTGACTGTCGCACACGTTGCACATCACTTCGGTGCGGATCATGCCGTGCGACATATCTGTTTCTTCTTTGACGTTTGCGGGGTCGAGCGCCTCAAAATAGCTTGGCCAGCCACAACCCGCGTCGAACTTAGTGTCTGAGGCAAACAAGGCGGTGCCACAACCGACGCAGCGATAGATCCCATAGGCGGTGTGATCCCAGAACTCACCCGTAAAGGGCCGCTCGGTGCCTTTCTGGCGTGCGACGTAGAATTGTTCGGCGGAAAGCTGTGCTTTCCACTCAGCCTCGGATTTTGCGATTTTTTTCATACTTGGGTTTGGAGTGTAGATTCTGGGAAAAGTTCTAGGGTGATGTGCTTAGATCGGTATCGGCGCTCAGTTCTAGAACACCGGCGATGTCGGGCATAATCAATGCCTATGTTAATCGAGTTTAAAAACGTCTCTGTCGAGCGCGATGGCCGCCCAGCGTTGAGTCGCATAAATGTCACCCTCACGCAGCAGCGCATTGGCATCCTAGGACCCAATGGTTCAGGAAAGAGTACCTTTATTCGTCTGTTAAATGGGTTACTGCTGCCCCAGGAAGGGCAGGTGTTGGTGCAAGGCCTCGATACGCGCCACGAGGTATCCCAGATACGGAGCAAAATCGGGTTTGTATTTCAAAACCCGGATAACCAAATCGTGTTTCCTGTAGTCTCGGAAGACATTGAGTTCGGCTTGAAGCGCCGCGAACCAGATGTCGAGGCGCGCGTTGCAAGAGCTCGCCAAGCTCTCGAGCAAGTAGGCGTTCCGCATTTGTATGACCGGTTGGTACACACGCTATCGGGCGGTGAAAGACAGCTCGTGGCCTTGGCAGCTGTTCTCGCGACACGACCTGAGATTCTGGTGTTCGACGAGCCCACGACGCAACTCGATCTTCGTCTACGTAATCGGTTTGAAAAACAGTTACATGCGCTGCTGCAACCTGCCATCGTCGTGAGTCATGATCTTGATTTGTTGCGCGCGATGGAGCGTGTGCTAGTTTTGCGAGATGGCATGATTGTGTTTGATGGACAGCCAAGCGAGGCGATTGCTTGGTATCTAGAGCATTGCGCCTAATGAGCTCGTTGTATCTACCGGGAAGCAGTTGGCTGCATCGCGTATCAGGCGGGCTTAAACTTGGATTGTTGGCCTTTGTCGGTGCCGCGCTGATGTGGGTAGATGATTGGCGTTTATTAATGTTGGCACTGGTGGGTGCGTCTTTGTTGTTGTGGCAGACTGGTGTGTCGTTTGCGATGGTTTGGTCAAGGTTGCAAAGCTTGTTCTGGCTACTGCTGGCGTTGATGCTTTACACCGCAGTGGTGCAGTCCGCTGAACAGGCCGCGGTGGTTGGCTTGCGCGTGACCACCTTAATGTTGGGTGCCTTGGTGGTTTCGGTGAGCACCTCGATCTCACAGTTGATGTCGGTCGTGCTTTGGTTGTTGCAACCGCTCGAACGCTTAGGCTGGGTCAATACCGAGAGCGTCGCCTTGGCGTTTGGGTTGACCTTACGTTTGATTCCTGAGCTGTCTACGCAGTGGTACGATATTCGCGAAGCCCAAGCCGCTCGAGGGTTGTCCGCGAACCCCCTAACGATGGCGATACCCATGCTGTTGCGAACGATTCGGCGCGCACACGAAATCGCCGAAGCGATTGATGCGCGAGGCTAACGACTGGGATTGCCGCCTTATGATGTGACGGCTTTTTTTCAACTGAGATTTCCATGAAGACAAAAGATATTGCACTTGTGGCTTTGTTCACGGCCATGGTGGTCGTATTGAGCCTTATTCCACCGATGCCAGTGCCGTGGGTCCCTGTGCCAATTACGTTGCAGACGTTTGGGGTGATGCTCGCCGGACTTATTTTGGGACCGTATCGCGGTGGCTTGGTGGTGGGTCTCTATGTGCTGATTGCGCTGGTAGGTTTGCCAGTGTTGCCTGGCGGGCGCGCTGGTCTAGCGGTCCTTGCCGGACCAACAGGCGGCTTCCTGTTGGGTATGATCCCAGGCGCATTCGTGGTTGGTATCGCGGCGGGCACGAGCACGCTGCGTTGTTTCTTGGCAGCCTTGCTCGGTGGTGTCGTGGTGGTCTATGCGATCGGCGTTCCGTGGCTAGTCGCTGTGACCGGCATGTCATTCGCCAAGGCTGCGCTCGCCGTTGCTGTGTTTTTACCAGGTGATGCGATTAAAGCGGTGGTCGCTTCAATCGTTGGTCAACGTATTCGACGGTTAAACCTGACTTGATGCCGCTTTACGCTTATCCCACCAGGCACTAAGCTCACCTACTAATCCGCGTCTAAAGGCCAGCACGCAGATCACGAAAATTAAGCCGATCACGATGGTGACGGATTCGCCTAGGCGTTGGAACCACTCAACGCCCGTCCATTTAGTGAGTGCAGCACCAAAGTCGCCTACTTTGTTTTCAAGCAAGACAACAATGAAGGCGCCAATGACGGGGCCCACAAGTGTGCCCAAGCCACCAATGAGGGTCATCAGAATCACCAGGCCCGACATCTGCCAGGTTGCGTCTGACAGCGTCGCCGAGACAAAGATCAGCATCTTGGTCGAGCCCGCCAAGCCCGCCAACATCGCGGACAGCACAAAGGCGAGCAGCTTGAAACGATCGACGTCGTAGCCCAGCGAGATCGCACGGGGTTCGTTTTCACGGATGGCTTTCAACACCTGACCGAAGGGCGAGTGCACGGTACGCCAGATAATGAAATAACCGAGCACAAAAATACCCATCACGACGTAGTACAGGTTCAAATCGCTTTTCAGATCGATCAGCCCGAACAGTGTTCCGCGTGGTACGCCCTGCAGCCCATCTTCACCGCCGGTGAATTTTGCCTGCAAGAAAAAGAAGTACACCATCTGCGACAAGGCAAGCGTAATCATTGCAAAGTAAATGCCGCTGCGACGAATCGCCAGTGCGCCCATCGCTAGGCCGAGAAGACCTGCAACGAGGACACCATACAAGACACCGAGCTCTGGAGAGAAGCCCCACAATTTCATGGCGTGTCCGGAGGCGTAGGCGGCACTTCCTAAAAACGCCGCGTGTCCAAACGACAGCAAGCCGGTAAAGCCCAAGAGTAAGTTGAACGCACACGCAAACAGTGCGTAGCACATGATTTTCATGGCGAAGATGGGATAGATTCCCATCAGTGGTACGGCCGCCAGAAATAATAGAAAGACGATATAGCCGAGCGCTTGACGATTCATTTTTCTTTTCCGAATAGTCCGGCAGGGCGGATGAGCAAGACAATAGCCATGATGATAAAGACGACGGTGCTTGAGGCCTCAGGCCAAAACACTTTGGTTAAGCCTTCGATGATGCCGAGACCTAGTCCGGTGACGATCGCCCCCAAAATTGATCCCATGCCCCCAATCACCACGACAGCGAACACCACGATGATCAAGTTGGATCCCATCAGCGGAGAAACCTGCAGGATGGGGGCGGCAAGCACGCCCGCAAAACCAGCTAAGGCCACACCAAAGCCATAGGTGAGCGTAATCATCAAGGGGACATTCACGCCAAAGGCTTCGACCAGTCGGGGGTTCTCAGTGCCGGCTCGCAGCAGCGCTCCTAAGCGGGTGCGCTCAATAATGAACCAAGTGATCAGACACACAACAACGGAGGCCACCACCACCCAGGCGCGGTAGTTAGGCAGCATCATGAAGCCCAGATTTGTCGCGCCCCGTAATGCTTCCGGGGTGGAGTAGGGTTGCCCAGATACGCCATAGAAGCTGCGAAACAGACCTTCGATCAGCAAGGTAATGCCAAAGGTGAGCAGCAAACCATATAAGTGGTCAAGCTTGTAGAGATGCTTGAGTAGGAATTTTTCAATGAGGATGCCAAAGAGCCCGACGATGATCGGCGCCAGAATCAACATCAACCAGTAGTTGATGCCAAAGTAGGACAGCCCCATCCAGGCGAGAAACGCACCCAACATATACAGCGCACCGTGCGCAAAGTTGATGACGTTAAGTAAGCCAAAAATGACCGCTAACCCTAGCGACAAAATGGCATAGAAAGAGCCGTTGACCAGGCCAAGCAACAGTTGGCCCAAAAAGGCCTGCAACGGGATACCGAATATCATAATCATGTTCTATCTGCTTCGCATCGACTGCATGAACAGAACGCACCTTCGCACACGCAGGGTGTGCGAAGGTGGTGTTCTGATTACTTCTTGACCAGCTTGCAGGTCGACTCAGAGAGCTTGGTGAATACTTCTTCACCTGGCAATACGGCGATTTGCTTGTAGTAGTCCCAAGGATATTTCGATTCGCTTGGCTTTTTGACTTCCATCAAGAACATGTCGTGGA
>CAIUZV010000176.1 GCA_903903735.1 uncultured beta proteobacterium
AGCTTTGGATGTTGAGGCTGCACTGAGGAAAAATCCGGAGCTGCACGCTGAAGTGTTAGCGTTTCGAGCAAAGAATCTCTCTGCCAGCACTGATCCGGCATGCTGGGACTTGTCCAAGCGCGTTGCCGAGCAATGTCAACTCGAGTGGACCAACCGAGAAGGTCGTCAAAAGTTTTGCATTAAAAAAGGCGATGTCGTCATTTGGCACCAATGGATGGTGCATGGCGGAAGCCCAGTTAATGACCCATCGCGCACACGTCAAAGTTTAATTTCGCACTGGACTGCGAACAACAGTGTCGCATTCGATCAACACAACTACTTCCTAAATTACGGCCGCCTAGACGACAAGCTTGCGATGCCGTTACCCGTTCAAGACACTGCAGACGGTTTTTATCTCAAACAGAAAAGCCACATTATCAGCTGGGTGCCACCAGAGACGTTCATCAACACCGTCGAAACTGCTTAGTCATATCAAACAGTTTTATTTCAAAGTAGAAAAAACGGAGCTTACGCTCCGTTTTTTTATTTCAACCTACTTTGCAACAATTCTGCAATTTCCTTCGATGCCTCAGGATCCGCCATCTTCCCGTGCTCTACATCCATCTCAATCGTAACCAAAGACCCACGCGTATAGCGAGACCAATCAAACGCGTCCTTGAATTCAGGAACGGGCTCTCTGCCAGCCTTTAACAACAGAATTGATGCTGAACAAGCTTGAATCGTATGCAGCACGATTAAGTTTTGACGTATCGCAACTTGCTCTAAAGCGTCCTCAAACCACGCTACGCTCGCCGTCGATGGGATCTCGTTATTATCTATCATCCACTGATGAACGACCTGCAGATGACTTTCGTAATCGTTGGGGACTTTAGACAAATCAATACGACTATCCTTTGCCATACATAAGACTTGACCATGCTTGCCCACTAAAGAGCGATCAGTCCACGTGCTTGGAGGACGGATTTGTGTATCCAGAATGACCAAAAGACGAACTTCTTGGCCTCGCAATTCCAAACGTCGGCAGATCTCCTGAACAATCCACCCCCCGAAAGACCAACCTAATAGATGATAAGGCCCCTGCGGTTGAACACGGATAATGCCTGCGATATAGCACTCAACGATCTCGTCTATCGTCTTATGTGGCGACTCGCCAGGCTCCTGCCCTTTAGCGTGCAGTGCCCAGACTGGTTGATCATTGCCGAGCGCCTCCGCTAATGGACGAAACACCGTTCCACTACCGCTTCCAGCATGCACGCAGAAGAGCGGCGGCTTCGATCCCGTTATTCTCAACGGCAACATCGGGTCGTAAGCGTCAGCTGTATCTACTGAAGAGTAAGTGACAGGCAATGGGTTATTCAAGCAGTGCTCCACCAACTCAGCCAAGCTCTGCTCAAACGCTTTGATAAGCGCCTCGATACTTTGCGCGTCATGTGCCAAGTCGCAATACTCAATCTGAAACTGGAACATTCCGTTTGCATCAAGCATCGAGTTAATCTCAAGCAAGTGCTGGCGACTGCGCGTGACGTCGTCTTGGCCTACCGCAAGACTGTTGGGCGCCATCCGCCACGTTGCGCGATCTGCTTGTGCACCATGCTCAAAGCGCCCATGATAGTTAAACACGATCTGGGGATCTATTAACGCACTCGTACCTGCGTCAATGTGTATCGCACTTGACGAATCAAGGTAACGAAGGACCCCGTAGCCCAACCCCTTATCTGGTAACGCACGCAAGCTCTCCTTGACTGACAACACCGCACGGCCGCTACGTTGCGCATCGTCCAAGGCAACCGCACCCAGACGAAGGCGCAGCGGGAACATACTCGTGAACCACCCAATCGTGCGCGTGAGGTCAGCGTCCATCTCACGCCCATGGCCTTCTAGCGCGATTAAAGGATCTTGCAAATCTTGTTGATAAACCGCACGGCTCCAGTCGCGTAAGGCCAGACCTAAGGCTGCCAGCAATACCTCATCAATGCGTGCGTGATAAACCCCTGGCGCACGTAACAACTGCTGTGTGCGCACGGCGTCAAGCGAGCCCGTTGCGTGTGCCGCATGCGCCTGGGTATTCTGTGCAGGCGTGACCGGACGATCCAGTGGCAAAGACTGCGCGCCGTCAAGCTGCGATAACCACAGATCTTGCTCAACACGGCGAGCACCTGAGTTTGCTTGCCCCTGCAACGTCTCACCCCAGGCCAGCAAGGACTGGGTCCGCGTGGGAAGTGCTTGTGCAACAGGTTGTGTCAGCGCAATGAGATCCTCAATCAAGATCCGCCACGATACGCCGTCGATTGCAAAGTGATGAATCACCAGCAACAACAGCGGGCCTTGCTGCTTGTCACGCTCTACCCAGAGGGCGGCAATCATACCGCCACTGACGTTTGGATCTAAGCGCGCCGACATTTGCATAAATGCCTCCCGTACCGTTTGCTCGGCTTGCGCTGTAGGCAGCGTGCTGACATCTAGAGTGGGCAGCGCCAGCGCCTCTAACGTGACGGCGGGTTCAATCATGAGTTGCGTTTGGGTGCCCTGGCCTTGCGTGCGCAAACGCAGTGCGCCATGGTGCGCACGCAATGTGTTGAGGGCTTGAGCGACTCGCTCCTGCGCCATATATTCCGGAGCATCGAGCCAGACTGCTTGGTGAAACCGCTTGATCGAGCCACTCCCCCTTAACAACTGATGATAGATTGGCAACGCAGGCACCACGCCGTCCTCTATCCACGTCGTCACAACCTGGGACGCCTCTAACAGACTTGTGACGCCTGAAAGTAACTCGGGTGTCTGATGCAAAAAGATGGCGCGCGTATTGAGTGTTAAACCCAAGGACCGCGCTCGACTCACCAAACGGATCGCCGAGATACTATCTCCGCCGATTGCGAAGAAGTTGTCGTCGAGCCCAACCTGGGCGTTGTTCGTGACCTCAGCAAACAGCTGACACAGAATCTTCTCGGTCTCGGTGCGTGGCGCCCGATGCTCGGCTAAGTTACTCACCAAGCCCGGCTCGGGCAGACGACGCCGATCGAGCTTGCCGTTAGGCGTGAGCGGTAAACTCTCCATCGTCACATACGACTGCGGCGCCATAAACTCCGGCAAGGTCTCCAGCA
>CAIUZV010000177.1 GCA_903903735.1 uncultured beta proteobacterium
AGGGTGCGTAACGCTTCGGCCCCATCGCCGCCCGGCATCATGCGATCCAACACCAGTAGTTCGGGCGAAAAACGCTGAATCAATGCTGCAAGGTTGCGTGCGTCTGGCGCAAGCAAGGTATCGAAGCCGTGCTTATTGAGGTAATCGGCGAGCAGCTGACGCAGGACGGGATCGTCATCCACCACCAAAATTTTGGTACGTACCTCGGACATGGGTTGTGATTCCTTTTTTGTGTAGTGTGCAATGTCCTGACCGTTTGAGCAAGTGTATCCACTACAATCTCGTTATGCCGTTGCTTATGTTTTTATATGTCTAAGTCGCAGACCAATGCGGCCGATGCTGCCCCTTCTGTGGCCGCAGGACGAACTGCCTCAAATAAAAGTGCACGACGTGTGCTGGCCAGCGTGTTTGGTTACGAGTCCTTTCGCGGCGATCAAGCGGCGATCGTCGAGCATGTGATTGAAGGCGGCGATGCGCTCGTCCTTATGCCAACCGGGGGCGGTAAGTCTCTGTGCTATCAGGTCCCTGCGCTCGTACGTCCGGGCACGGGTATTGTCATCTCACCCCTCATTGCTTTGATGCAAGACCAGGTCGATGCCTTAACCGAACTCGGGGTGCGTGCGGCGTATCTCAATTCGACCCAAGACTGGCAGGTCTCGCGCGAAGTAGAGCAAGCCTTCTTGCGGGGTGAGTACGATTTACTCTATGTTGCGCCCGAAAGACTGCTGACCGATCGCTGCATGCAGTTGCTCGAGCGCGGAGAGATTGCCTTGTTTGCGATCGACGAAGCGCATTGTGTCTCGCAATGGGGCCATGATTTCCGCCCCGAGTACCTGGGTTTATCGATGCTGCATGAGCGCTGGCCCAACGTGCCGCGTATTGCACTGACGGCAACGGCGACCGATGTGACCCGACGCGAAATCGTCGAGCGCTTGGCGCTCACGGACGCCAGTCACTTTGTTGCCAGTTTTGATCGACCCAATGTTCGCTACCACATCGTTGAAAAGCAGGATGTACGCAAACAGCTGCTGCAGTTGCTGCGTGAGGAACACCGTGGTGACGCTGGCATCGTGTATTGCCTGTCCCGCAATAAAGTGGACGAAACGGCGGCCTATTTATGTACGCAGGGTATTCAGGCCTTGCCGTACCACGCTGGCCTAGGGACGGCGGTGCGTGCGCAAAATCAGTCACGGTTTTTGCGTGAAGATGGTTTGGTCATGGTGGCAACCATTGCCTTTGGTATGGGGATTGATAAGCCTGATGTGCGGTTTGTGGCGCATATCGATATGCCTAAGTCTGTCGAGGGCTATTATCAAGAGACGGGCCGTGCCGGTCGCGACGGCTTGCCCGCGACGGCTTGGCTAGCCTACGGTCTGCAGGATGTTGTCCAGCAGCGTCGGATGATCGACGAGTCGACAGGTGACGATGCGTTTCGCCGCCGTCTTGGTAGTCAACTGGACGCGATGTTGGGGTTGTGTGAAACGATCGCCTGCCGACGTGTGGGCTTACTGCAGTACTTTGGACAAGCGATTACGGCTTGCGGCAATTGCGATAATTGCCTGACTCCCCCGCAGTCGTGGGATGGAACGGTCGCCGCACAAAAGATGTTGTCTGCGATCTACCGCCTCTGGAAAGAGCGCGGGCAGCGCTATGGGGCGGGTCATCTGATTGATGTGTTGCGTGGCAAAAAAACGCCCCGCGTGTTGGAGCATGACCACCAAGAGCTTTCCGTCTTCGGGATTGGCGCTGATCTGTCAGAGCAGGGTTGGCGTAGTGTGCTTAGGCAATTACTTGCGCACGGGCTGTTGATGGTGGATCAAGAGGGCTACGGCACCTTGGCACTGACAGACGCCAGCCGTGCGGTGCTCAAGGGGGAGCACACCCTGATGTTGCGACGAGAGGCTGATCGCCCTGTGCGTGCGTCGGCGACGCGGAGTAAAGCGGCGACTAGCGACTTGCCAGCGGTGGCCCAACCTATCTTTGAGGCGTTACGCGCATGGCGTGCTGGGATCGCGCGCAGCCATGGTGTCCCCGCCTATGTCATTTTTCATGATGCAACGCTTAAAGAAATCGCACTGGCACGGCCGAACGATTTAGAGGCGTTGGCCCACGTGAACGGTGTAGGCGCGCGTAAGCTGGAGTCTTATGGGCAGTCTATTCTGGCCTGCATTGAGGCGTTTGAACACGCCTGAGGTTGATCCAGCCACACATCAACTAAAGAGCGGACCGTCGGCAGAAGACGGTTTGGGCGGTGTGAGCCCAAGGTGGCGCCAGGTTGTCTGCGTCGCCATCCGACCGCGCGGCGTGCGCTGTAGGTAGCCGTGCTGGATCAGGTAGGGCTCAATGACATCTTCAATCGTGTCACGTTCTTCGCCGATGGCGGCGGCAAGGCTATCGACCCCAACCGGACCACCATCAAACTTATGGATAATCGCTTCAAGCAGCTTGCGGTCCATGAGGTCGAGTCCCTGAGGATCGACTTCAAGCATGGAGAGGGCGGCGTTTGCAACGTTTACGTCGATGGTGCCGCCCGCTTTGACTTGTGCGTAGTCTCGTACACGGCGCAGTAGGCGGTTTGCAATGCGGGGCGTGCCACGCGCGCGACGGGCGACTTCTGATGCACCGTCTGGGGTGATGGGTACCTGCAGTAGACCTGCGCTACGTGTGGCGATGCGGGTCAACTCCTCTGGGGTGTAGAACTCCAGCCGTGACACGATGCCAAAACGGTCGCGCAACGGGTTGGTCAGCATCCCGGCGCGTGTCGTCGCCCCCACAAGCGTGAACGGTTGTAAGTCAAGCTTGACACTGCGTGCCGCCGGCCCTTCGCCAATCAGAATATCGATTTGAAAGTCTTCAAGAGCAGGGTAAAGGATTTCTTCTACCACGGGCGACAGTCGGTGAATCTCGTCAATAAACAGCACATCGTTGCGTTCAAGATTCGTGAGCAGGGCAGCGAGGTCGCCCGGTCTTTCTAAGACGGGCCCCGACGTTTGGCGCAAATTCACACCCATTTCGTGGGCGATGATGTGGGCGAGTGTGGTTTTCCCGAGGCCGGGGGGGCCAAAGAGCAGCACGTGGTCGAGCGATTCTTGGCGATTGCGCGCAGCAGCGATAAAGATCTGAAGTTGATCGCGGACCCGCTGCTGCCCGACGTACTCCTCGAGGGCGCGAGGACGCAACGCCCGCTCGATGGACTCTTCGTTTGGGGTGACGGCTTGCGGTGCGACCAGGCGCGAAGCCTCGGCACGCGAACTTAGGGAGTCAGACTGTATGGCCATGATTCGATTAAAAAATCCGTTAGGGGCGCGGGTCGCACAAAGACGGCTAGACAATCGTACACTATCCCACACATTTATCCCGAAATCAGAGGAAAGCTATGTCCTTAGTATTGCCCACCTATGAAGATGTTGCCCGTGCTGCCCAGACCTTGAAAGGCGTCGCGCACCGCACCCCAGTATTGACCTCTGCAACGGCGGATCGCCTGACGGGCGCCAAGGTTTTTTTTAAATGCGAAAACTTGCAACGCATGGGCGCGTTCAAGTTTCGTGGTGGCTATAACGCGATCGCTAACTTGTCGCCCGAGCAACGCCGTGCCGGGGTCTTGACCTACTCTTCGGGCAACCATGCGCAAGCGATTGCGCTAGCCGGAAAGCTGTTGGGTGTTGCGACGACGATCATCATGCCGCACGATGCGCCAGC
>CAIUZV010000178.1 GCA_903903735.1 uncultured beta proteobacterium
TCTAGCGCTTCTCTAGGTGTACGGCCGGGCATGCCGGTACCGGGCTCACCTGCGCCGCCGTTGATCAAAAATTCCATGTGACCGTGCGCGTGGCCAGTCTCGCCTTCTGCGGTTGAGCGAAACAGTGCTGCTGTGTCGTTCTCACCAGCGATGTCACACATGTTTGCGAAGTACAAATAACGGCGGTTTGCCTGCGATTCGCCGGCAAAAGCGTCTTTGAGGCTTTGTTCGGTTTTGCTACCTTTTAAAGTGGCCATTTTTCAATCCTTTCAATGAGTTGGACTTCTTGGTCGGTTATGATGGTCACGTTGATGCGTTGGACATCACGTTTAACTGACTATCAAACAAGACAATGCCAGTTTAGTGTGACAGTACTGTTATAGAAAAATTGTATTTATCAATTTCTACAATAGTTTTTTGCTATATGGCTAGTCGCTATCTCGCTCGACTCAGAAAGTGTTAATGACGATTGACTGGGATGAAATGATCGTAAGTCATTGTTTTAACTATTAAATTTAAATCTGGCCTCACTGCGCATCGAGTTTAAATACGCGGAGTGCGTTTTTATACGCCACTTGCTCAATGACATCTGCCCGAAGATACGGGAGCAAGTTAGTACGTATTTCGGCAATCGCCTCTCCGTAGTGTGCATCCCAGCCGCAGCAGGTGTCTGATCCCAACATAATGCGATCCGGAAACTCCTCAATCAGCGCTTTCCACTTTGGACGCAGCCCATTGGCAGAATAAGCGCGACCCGGCCGATTCACCCGAGCAAGCCGGTTATGCAACTCCCCCGTTGCAGACATTTCACACATAATATTTTTCCGCTGCTTAAACAGATTCGCAAGATCCTCGGGCTGACCGTGCGGCAAGCAGTGTGACAGTATCGTTGTCGTGTTTGGGAAGTCTTCTGACAGACGCAAAATGTCTTCCGTGAACTCTGCGTTGTGCTGGGTGTGCAGTTGCACGAAGCCGCCAAACTCGTTTGCGATGGTGTAAAACTTACGTATGACAGGGTTGTCGGTCTTGAGCTTGCGACGAAAGGGCTGCGGACCGCTGTTTTCATTATTTGTGTGTAACTCACCAAATCCCTTAATCGTGCCCTTGGCAAACATGTCATGCGCCTCACGAAAAAGATCACGGAAATAGACATTTTCGGTTTCGACCAAGGCGCCAGCCCCTTGACGGAAAAAACTCTCAGCGAACTCCCTTTGCCCCGCCGCCGGGATATGTCGACCACGCAAGGCATCGGCGATATCGATACGCAGGTCACCGACTCCACCACCCCAGCGGATATTGTTTGCAGTCATTCTCTCGACAACCTCGGCGGTACCTGGTCCGTTACGTGAGTACGTGTGCATATGGATGTCGGCGATCGGCACAGTTTTTGCCAGCTCGACTGACCTCGCATCTTGCGTTTGAGCCAATCCGACGGATGAAATGCTGACCAAGGCGGCAAGAACAAAGATATTAGATAGTGTTTTCATGAGGTGTGCGTGTCCAGCGGGGTGAAGCGTCTGAGTCTATGATAGTGCTCAAAGGAGCTTGCGCATCGCTGTATTATGGAACATCTCGATGCTTGGTCTATGTTTCAACGGGAACGCTATGAAGATCACTTGGCCTAATTGAACCCAGATGTCAGAACCGTTGGATAAAGAGTTTTTCCTTGATGCAGACGCTTTGCGGCATGCAGTGACCCTCATGGGTCAGCATTTTTCGTCGGACTCTCGCGTCGCGATTCCGTTGCGGCTTCCCGAGCAAGGGCTTGGCTCATTAGAGGCGATGGAGCGCTTGGCACCAACCGTGCTCGGTGGTGCAGCGCATCTTGGAAGCGCAACAGCCTTTGCGCACAAAGATCCTCCAACGCCCTGGGTAACCTGGGCGACCACCCTGTGGAATGCCTCGCTTAATCAAAACTTACTACATCCTGCGACAGCACCTGTTGCAAGACAGCTTGAAGAGACGGTCGTTCAGTGGCTTTGCCCATACTTTGGGATGCACGGCGGGCATATGACGCCAGGCTCCTCGGCCGCGAATTTGACTGCCTTATGGGCTGCGCGCGAATGCGCCGGTGTGAAAGAGGTCATTGCGTCGGAGGCTGCGCATCTGTCTATAAAAAAATCTGCACACATCCTTGGTTTGAGCTTTCGAACGGTGAAAGTTGATGCGGTGGGTGCCATCAGCCGTCATGATTTACCCAATGATTTAAGCCGCGCCGCACTGGTGCTTACGTCAGGCACGACGAGTGTGGGTGCTTTGGACTCCTTAGAGCTGATCGGCCGCGCTGCGTGGACGCATGTGGATGCAGCTTGGGGTGGACCACTGCGTTTAACTCGACATGCGAATCTCTTAGCTAATATTGAGCGGGCTGATTCGGTTGCAGTCTCGTCACATAAATGGTTGTTTCAGCCAAAAGAGTCTGCACTGATCATGTTTCAGAATGCGAGTAAAGCGCACGAAGCGATCAGCTTTGGTGGATCCTACCTCACAGAACCCAATATTGGCTTGCTCGGGTCGCATGGCGCGAGCGCAATACCTTTACTGGCGATGTTATGGAGCTGGGGTAGGGAGGGTATTGCAAAACGCATTGAGCACTGCATGGGGCTCGCTGATACCTTGGCGCTGCAGTTAGGCCATGACCCACGTGTCGTTTTATTTGCACCACCCCAAACTGGGATTGTTGTTTGGCGCCCCCGCACTGCACCTTCGATTGAGTACGTCTTAAAGCATTTACCAGCGGGTATTGCGTCCACCGTGACGCTTGGTGATGAAAAGTGGATACGACATACCGCTGCGAATCCTAACGCTGATATTGCTCTTATTCTGGATGAGATTAACCAAGTGCTCGATCACACGTAGGAACAGCGGAGCTTTAGGTGAAGAGTAATAAGCCAACGATCGTTTTAGCGCCAGGATTCATGACAGACCATGATTTATGGCGTGATGTGGTGCCGCATTTTTCTGACTACAACGTTGTCTACGCCGACTTCCGTGAAGGGGCGACCTTACAAGAACTGGCGGCAAGTAATTTGCTACGTTGTCCCGAACGCTTCGTCTTAATGGGCTTTTCGTTGGGCGGCTATATCGCACGGTATATGCTGTATCAAGCGCCTGAGCGCGTGCAAGCCCTCATTTTGGTCGGCACCTCTACAAGACCCAGTGGCCCGTCGGTATCTGGCCCAACCA
>CAIUZV010000179.1 GCA_903903735.1 uncultured beta proteobacterium
GAGCCTTTTGGGATTCCAGCAAAATTCTTCTCGAGGATGACGTGATGAGGCGGTTTTGCCCTCATCTTTTCTGCCCATGTTTTCTTCGCTCTTGGCATGGCGGACTCCGACGATTAGGAGCCTAAGATTATGCAGGGTCAATGCTTCTGCGCACATAATCCTCGGGAAAACACTGATCTTTTCGTGGAAGCCTTGCCTCGCTTGGCGTCATAAGGCGCAGGGGTTTTTTCAGTTTCAGATGGTGGCCCGGGGCGGAATCGACCAGGGCCTTAGGATGTTTGAGCCTACTTTCAGCCTGCACGAGAGGCTTGTGAATCAGTGTAGTAGTTGATTACGCGAGAAAAATCTCGACCCTCTGAATGCCTCGACCTTTGTTGTTTCGCTTCAGCTTAATCGAACCGATTTCACCTGTTCGTTTTACGTGTGTCCCACCACAAGGCACGCGTGAAAAACCACAAATTTCCCAGTAGCGACGCTCATTGGGTTCGTCATCATAACCAGTGACAATTTCCTTATTTGCAGAAATGATTGCGTTAGCTTCAGTCTCAATCAAAGGAAGTAATGGTGAGATGCTCACTGGATACGCGAAGTCGATTCGTGCTTTATCTTGAGCAATATGAGCGCCGACCTTATTGACATCCCCAAGGTTCTTGTAGAAAAGTTCAAGCACCAGCTCAGCAGCAAAGTGTAGTCGCATGATTTGGTACCTTCTAGCCCAATCAATCTGAACTAGTACGGACTGACCTGCCATCAGTCTATGGTTTTCAGCGAGGGTGTAGACGATGTCCAAACCCTGCTTTTGCGCGACTAATACCGCTTGGTCGTTGATGGTTCCGATGTCGCTCTCTTGGCCTCCAGAAAAAGCAAAGAAGATGGTTTCCGACAACGTAATGTCTGCTCCAGATACGGTCGATACTATCGTTGAGAGTTTGGTCAGATATGGATCAGACCAAAAAACTTTTTGTGTCATACATTTAACCGAAGTAATACTTGAGATTGTTGCGCAATGACTCAAAGTACTCTTCGTTCATTTCAGCAACAATCGGTGAATTCATTCCATTCAGTACTTTTTGACGCAAAACAGCGAGCTCTTCTTCACGCGTTACAAAACGCATCATGAAGTCGTGAGCAGAGTCCAGTCCTGCATAGCTTGCATTCTCTGACAGTGCAGATAGCTGAGCATCTGTTAAATCTAATGTCATCTTTGGCATACCCCAATGCTAGGCGTTGAAATTGCGTTTGGCAATAAATGGATGCTGTCCGATACATCCAGTTACAAGCCCACAAATGCAAAAACTCCAGCGCGAACGCAGGGGTTTTTCAGTTTCAGATGGTGGCCCGGGGCGGAATCGACCTGGGCTTGTTATTTCGCAGATGCTGCGTTCGGTGGCGGAAGTGGCTTCCTTACAATCAAAGCTGGCTGCAGCTAATGGGGACCTACAAGCGCAAATAACGAGCTGAGGAGAGCCACTTTTATGAAAAGTATCGGCACAGATGACTGCAGTTTCATGACTGAATTTAGTTGTTAATTTGATAGTTTATTAACGTGAGCATTCTTTTTGACTCAATCACCCTAAATTCTGGGCTAACCTAAGTTTGTTTAAGGCGGGTGTATTCGATGGAAGCCTTAGGTGAGTTAGCGGATGATTTTGAGCTCCTTAGCTTTCGAAAAGCGTCATCACAACTTTATAAGCTACTGCAATGAAGAACATAAACAAAGCACCGGTTTTTTTTATACTACTGTTTCTCCCGTTTGCGTTTTCCAAAGCCGATGGTGGTTATGAGCCCCCCCCTCAAGAAAGTGTGCCCGAGAATTTAGTCCCAGTACAAAAGAATCAGAACTTCGGAAATGTCTATAAAGGACCTAGCTACGGCAACGCTGGGCGGTTAGGTGGCGTGTATCAAGCGGACTTACTGAGTCCTGGAAGCCGTGACCAGATTATTCTAGGTCGTCAAAGCGTTGGTGATACAACGGGTACGCAGATCAGTATTCTCAGTTGGGACCGCGGCAACTTAGTCAACACAACCGCACAATGGATGCCAGGCGGTATCAATCGGATAGTTGGGACTGAGCCAAGCGTACAGTTTGCTGATTTCTTCAATACCGGACGAACAGATATGTTCGTTGCAGCCGGATGGGATGCACCCGGACCCGGCAATAGCCAGCTATACCGAAATATAGGCGGTCGTTTTGAACGGATCACGATAGAGTCAAAAGCTTGGGGCCATGGCAGTGAGGTGTATGACCTAAATGGTGATGGCTTTAAAGACATTATCATCGCTGACTATGGGCCCAATACGACCTTTGCAATCAACAATAAAGTCAACGGATTCACAAGCCTTGTACAACGAAACCCGAATAGTGGAATTTACACAGCGTCGAGTATTGCTGCAGGTGATTTTCTAGGAAATGGATCGGTCGCGCTTGTGGCCACCGACATGGGCCCCAATTGGGGGCGGAACACCCTTCATAGCTTTGCGATGGTTGGTGGTGGTGTCGACACGCCGCAAATTGGTGTGCTTCCTACTCCTCGGTTCCAACTGCCAAGGTGGGCAGCGGCGGGATTTGGTGAAAACCTCGCAGGCGGTCGACGTGTCAGCCATGATGTACGGGCAGTGAACTTTGACTTTAATAGTGACGGCAGACCAGATGTCATTGTGATGAGCCGACCATGGAAGACTAATGGTCAGTGGCCACAGTTCAGTGAAATACAATTTCTAAAAAATAATGGTAGTGGAAATTTTGTCGACGTAACGGACAGTACCGTGGTTGGATACAACACGAGTATGCCTGTGAGCTACAACCCTAGGTTTGTTGATCTGAACGGCGACGGGCTGCTAGATATTTTGCTGCCCCAACAAACATTTGGGCTGTCAAACGGTACCCAGCTTTTGTTGCGCGCACCCAGCGGGCAATACGTGGCCGCCTTCACGCAAGTATTTAACGAATTTGGTGCTGCTGCAGCAGCAGCAGGCAAAGGCAGCACTGGTGCGAATGGTAACGTCATCACGATGGTCAATGCGCCAAACGGTAAAACGTATCTAGTGAGTTTTAACCTTCAAGGTGTTGCCTATTTAAGCGAAGTAGGATCCACCGGCACAATCAGTGCGGCGGGGATCGAGTCATTGATCAAGGGTAAGTGGCCGTGGTTAACTCAGCAACAAGTTGCGGCTGCAATCCAAAGTACTTCGACAACTTACAACGGCTTTACAGTAATCGATTCGGACGCTGCGATGCGGCCGGTCGGCGACTTGGGTATCCCCTTTTCAGGACGGACGATCCGCGCACTAAACGGCGGAATCAGTGGAGTCAGGACAGGAGACTTTTCCGTTATCGGGCTGGATAGTCTCGGGCGCAGCTTCAATATAGATTTGCAGCCGATGGCGCAGCTAGGCCTTAATGCGTTCGAGCGAAACACACAACAATTAGACCAACACTACTTAACGTCTCATGCAGAATATTTGATCAACGGGCCTGTGAACACGTCAAGTAACGTAAGAGTGGGGGTCGACGCGCTTGCCATTAAATCATTTGGCGGTGACGGTGGCGCAGGTCGACATTTCATGCCAACGCAACAAGGGGCTAGGCAATTTACGGCCGGTATTCCCAGCCTCTATAAAAGAGGGTATTGGAATTTCGGTACACAATTTACGACGTTAAATAACAACCCTTTCTTAAGCATGAGTGGTACCTTCGGTTTTGTGAATAGCGCAAATATTATTGATAATGTCGTCAGCTTTAGGCACCCAAGCGGATTTACGGCAACGGCTAGTCTCATGCATGTATCAACTGACTTTAAGCCTGGCCTGGTAACAAACGTCAGTGACATGATGGCCACATGGGCAGAAGTGGGCTATCGAGCGATGAATTGGACTAAGCGAAGTGACCTCGGCTTTTATGCGGGGGTTATGCCCTACCTATTATCCGGCAATGTGACGGCCAATATTCCAACTGCTGTAGATGCCCAGGGTAATATCGCCTACACCAAGCGAAACATGACGGTACAAAATACAGCAACATCTTATGCACGGCTTATGTACAGCACATCCCTCACAAACAACACAATCTATCGTGCCTCTGGGATGTATATGGCGAACGGGCAGTATCGACTAATGCAGGAGTTGCGATTTCTTTTTAATTGATCGTTTCAATGCGTCAGTTGCGCGCAATCCAGTTACAAGCCCCCAAAAGCAAAAACCCCAGCGCGAACGCAGGGGTTTTTTCAGTTTCAGATGGTGGCCCGGGGCGGAATCGATCAGGGCCCTAGGATGTCGTATCCAAACGAAGACGATAAGTAAGAAACCTAAGAATGGTACAGAGTGGGCGATGGCATCTGTAGTTAGTTATGAGGGAAACTCCCACTAAAAAAATCAAGTGTTGTACGCTTTAATAACCAAAGCTACAAAGTTAATAATTTTGGTATCTACCAAGGAAAATTTAGGTATCTTATATTTTTTCTAAAACCAATCATAAGGAAAAATTAAAAATGTCACTTACTACAAAATTCTGTCTA
>CAIUZV010000180.1 GCA_903903735.1 uncultured beta proteobacterium
CAAAAAGTTTACGCTGCTGTGCAACATATCGCCAAGACACAGGCTGCGCAGCCGATGCTTTCGCGCACACATGGCCAGCCTGCCACGCCCACCACCTTGGGCAAAGAGTTCGCCAACGTCGCGGCTCGGTTGCGTGATGCGATCGCAAACATACAAGCCGTGGTGCCGCTCGCAAAAATGAATGGTGCGACAGGTAACTACAACGCACACGTGTCCGCCTATCCTGAAATCGATTGGCCCGCGTTCAGTGGCCGTGTCTTGAAGCAATTAGGTCTCAAGCAAAATCCACACACGATTCAGATTGAACCGCACGACTGGATGGCCGCGTTGTTTGATGCGATTGCGCGCACCAATACGATTCTGATTGATTTGAATCGCGACATCTGGGGCTACATCGCACTTGGTTACTTCAAACAGCGTTTGAAAGACGGCGAAGTAGGGTCATCGACCATGCCGCATAAAGTCAATCCGATTGATTTTGAGAACTCAGAAGGCAATCTCGGCTTAGCCAACGCGATGCTGCGTCATTTGTCTGAAAAACTCCCTATCTCTCGTTGGCAGCGGGATCTCACGGACTCCACCGTGTTGCGTAACTTGGGCGTTGCTCTGGGTTACTGCCTGGTTTCTTACGACGCCTGCTTACGCGGTTTAGGCAAGCTCGAAGTGAATGCCGCCGCAATTGATGAAGACCTAGATAATTGTTGGGAAATCTTGGCCGAACCCATCCAAACAGTGATGCGTCGTTACGGATTACCCCAGCCTTATGAGCAACTCAAAGCGCTGACGCGTGGCAAGGGCATTACCCAAGAGGCCTTGCGAGAGTTCATCAATGGCCTGGCATTGCCTGCCGACGCAAAGGCTCGTATGCTTGCGTTAACGCCACGTACCTACATCGGTTTGGCCCAGCAATTGGCGGTCGTGTCCTAAAGCAATTCCCTAAACGCTATCTTCCCCTCCGGAGTCGCAAGATGAAAAAACTATCGCTCGTATTGGCAGCAACAGTAGTCTGTGCACCGCTTTGGATGAGCTCGGCGCACGCGCAATTCGCCAAGCCTGAAGATGCGATTAAGTATCGGCAGTCTGCCTTATCCATGCTGGGTACACACATGAGCCGACTGCAGCCTGTGCTCAAGGGCCAAGTGGCCTTTGACGCGGCAGCCGTGAAGGCGAACGTCGCTGTGATTCAAACCCTGTCGACCTTGCCCTGGACAGCGTTTGCTACAGGAACCCAAGGATCGAGTGCGGCTAAGCCTGAAATCTGGTCTGACGCAGCGGGTTTTAAAGCTGCACAGCAAAAGTTCGAAGCAACTGTCGTGCAGTTGTCCGCCGCAGCGGACTCAGGTGATTTGAATAAACTGCGCTCGGCAGCGGGTGACGTCGGTGCAAGTTGCAAGGCTTGCCACGATTCTTATCGCGCTAAAAGATAATTCTTTCGATTAGAGCTGAATTAAAAACCCCGCCGTTCAACGTTGAACGGCGGGTTTTTTTTGCTTGAGTGAATTTCTAGCTGAGCAAAAACGGCATGACCGTTTGCACATACTGCTTCGGAATTTCCGTTGGCGGTATGTGTGCACAGGGCAGTGTCTCGAGCTTGGCGCCCTTAATGCGCTCAACCAAGGCTTGGCCGCGGGCGAGCGGTGTGGACTGATCAACGTCCCCAACGATCACCAAGGTGGGTGCCTGGATTTGGCTCAGACGCGGGTAGAGGTCCATGTCACGGATCGCCGAGCAGCAGCCGATGTAGCCTTGCGGTGCAGCCGTCAGTACCGAGTTGCGCACACGTTGAAGTCCAATTGAATTTTTCGCGAGAAACTCAGGTGTAAAGAACCGACCGAGAATACCGTCAACCACGGCAGCCATCCCACCCTGTTTGATTGCCGTGATGCGCTGATCCCAAGTGCCTGCAGGAAACTCAGCACCCGTGTTGCTCAAAATCAGACGGCGTAAGCCGGTTGGCCGGCGCGCCGCGAGTTCCATCCCTGTCATGCCGCCCAAAGAGATTCCGCAGAAGTCGTATTTTGTGAGTCGTGCTGCCGCAATCACCGCTTGCACATCGTCCGTTAGTTCATTCAGCGTGTAGTCGCCTGCTGGCGCGTCTGACCCGCCGTGTCCGCGCGTGTCGTAGCGCACCACATAAAAATTTTTCAGCAATTCATCCAGAATAGGATCCCACAGCGTGTGATCCGTACCAAGCGAATTACTCAGCACCAGGGAGGGGAGGTCTGGGTTGCCATCGGTGCGCCAGTAAATTCTGCAGTTTGCATTATTCAAGCTCGGCATAAACATTGTCCCCAAATATTTTGTTGTGAATTGTTTTAAACGGCGCGTTATACCGTTTAATTTTTTTATGAGACCGATCTTAGCAAAAAGAGTTCCCTGCCCTTGCGTACATCAGGCTTAGCTCAGGATCACGCCAAACTGCGCAGTGGCTAACCACCACGCGACGCAGGCAAGCAGCGCAGCCAAAATCAAGCCGCCTAAGCGCACGCGCCAATCGTCCTGTGCGGGCAGGGTGCCCGTGGTGAGGTGTTGACTGTCGGCGTCGCCGTGGATCATCGGGGCCACTAACCCGTGGCCTTTGATGGTGTAGAACGCGATGGCAACAAGGTGTAGGCCAAGCAGTGAAAAAATAACGAACTCACCAAGCTTGTGCACGCTTGTCAGTTGCGCGACTAGGTCGTTACTCACCAATACCGATAAGGGACCTTGATACATGATGTCGTCACTTACAAAGAGTCCGGTACTCGCTTGCACGAGCAACATACCGAGTAGGGCGTAGACGGACCAAGCACCGAGCGGGTTATGTCCGGCCTGACGCGTACCGGCTGTCGAGGCCTGGCGCAGATACCCCCAGGCAGCGCGAATGCTTGGCAAAAAAGAGCTAAATCTCGCGTAGCGGGGGCCCACCAGACCCCAGAGCACCCGAAACACCAGTAGCGCGAGTGTGGCGATACCGAAGTTCAAGTGCCACTGCATCCAGTTGCCGCCAAGCTTGACCGTCACAAGCGCACCTACCACGCACACCACGAGCGCCCAGTGAAAGAGACGGGTGGGTAGATCCCAAATGCGTGTTTTTTGAGCGGCTTGGTTCATCGCGAGTTCCTGTTTGAAGCCACAAGCAATCTTTAAAAGAGGGTGTTTGACTCTGTAATGGCGAATGTATCACCGTTTTGCGTTGCAACATAAATGTCATTTGGCGTTGATACGCTTGCCAACATGGTAAAGACTTGGACTACCATTGAACACAATGCGAGTCAGTCAACAGAGCGATTTCAACTATGACAGCGGTTCGGTTTGATCAGGTAGGAAAAAATTGGGGGACAACCGCCGCCTTATACCCAAGCGACCTCTCACTTGAGCAAGGCGAGTTTTCTGTCTTGCTCGGGCCCTCCGGTTGTGGGAAGACCACCACCTTGCGTTTGATCGCAGGTTTAGAAATTCCGTCGTCGGGACGCATCAGCATTTTCGACCGCGATGTCACAGAGGCGGCACCTGCGCAACGCGGCGTGTCCATGGTGTTTCAGAACTATGCGCTATTTCCTCATTTGTCTGTCGCCGAGAACGTCGTCTTTGGCCTGAAGATTCGTCGTGTCAGTAGTCAGGATATCGCATCACGCCTCGCGCGTACGCTGGATTTGTTAAGCCTGAGTCATTTGCAAGCACGCAAACCGGGTGAGCTCTCGGGTGGTCAGCAGCAACGGGTTGCG
>CAIUZV010000181.1 GCA_903903735.1 uncultured beta proteobacterium
ACAGAATACTTTTTTATTGCGACACGTCCTTTTGAACATCATTGCATTAGTCATCATCGGGTTAGGCGCTTCGATTGCCCCGCTGGACTTCTCTGTAAACGTCGCGTTCCCGGCGATCTCAGAGGCCTTCTCACTTCCCACCAAAAGTATTCTCTGGATTCCGTTCTCCTACGTGCTGACCTATGGCGTACTGGTCATCGGATTTGGTGCGTTGGGGGATAGGCTAGGCCATCTGAGAGTTTTCCGAGCTGGCCTCATCTTGGCGATTATTGCGCTCTCTCTTTGCGCCCTCGCGCCCACCTATCCGTGGCTCATCGCTGCGCGGGTATTGCAAGGTATCGCCATGGCGTTAACGCTGTCTTGCGCGCCGGCGATCGTGACCTTTCTGTATGACGAAACACAGCGCACCAGAGCGTTGTCGCTCTACGGTAGCATGACAGCGATTGCGAGTGTGGCGGCGCCACTCATAGGCGGCGTGATGATTGCCTGGATGGATTGGCCTGGTGTCTATTGGTTCAGGGTTCCGATCGCGATCATTGCGCTGGCCCTATTGCCTTTGCTAAATCAACGACTCACAGCCAACGTGCGACACCGCAGCGTAGCCGCTGTGCAAACGAAGCCCTCAACGCTACGACTCCTGTTTCATACCTGCGGCCAAGATCAGCGCTTCTTATGGATAAACATCGTCAGCGCAGTCTTACAGCTATCGACCTTCTCCGTGCCCTTGTTAGTCCCCTACTATCTTTCCACAATCGCGGCTTGGCCATCCCAACAAATTGGGATCGTCTTAGGCAGTTGGGCCATCGGGACACTACTTGGCTCGATGCTGACCGGCCTTGTGTCCAAGCGCTGGCGATCAAATGCCATTGCATACGCAGCGGCTTGGCTATGTACGTGCGGATTGCTCTGCGTCATGCTTTGGTCCGAGACGCCTAACTGGAGCCTAATTTTCTTTTCAATGCTTCTTCAGGGATTAGGACTGGGGATGTTTCAGGTGGCCTACGCAGACTGGATTGTCGCGAGCCTTCCTCGTCAAGCCCGTGGTGTCGCGGGTGGCATCACCGTTTTTACCCGTACGGTGGGTGTGGTGTCGGGCGCAATGTTTTGGCTCTGGGTGCTACAACTGGCCGAGCCTTCATCTACCCCCGAGGCTCTACTACCCAAGCATATATTTATCAGCGGCTTTCAAAACGTTTTTTTATGCGCCGCTGCGCTGATAGCGACTTGCCTTGTCCTGACGACTCTGTTCACCAAGTGTTGGCGAGACCATCCGCAGGAGCATCGCAATAACTGAACCACCCTCCTGAATCGGAGGCTGGTTCAGCACTCAACAAACTATGCGCCAGCCTTGAAGGACTTGTTCCAATACTCAAGAACCTGAACTTTTTCAGATACCAAAGACTTAGAATCGTAAGGTAAGACACGCTTAAGCTCGCTATCGCTAAAACTGACACGTGCTTTAAGATCTGCGGGTAAGTCTGCATTACGAACCGTTGGTGCATAGCCCATTGCACGCGCGAACTCGACCTGACCTTTCGGATCCATCATTGCGTTCAGAAATTTCCACGCGCCTGGCTTGTTACGAGCATTCTTAGGTACCGCACCTTCAAACGTTACCGCTACAGCACCTTCTTTCGGCACGACAAAACCTAAGGGCAAACCTGCATCTTGCCATTGCAAGGCGCGCGCCTTCCACATACAAGTCATCCAGATCTCGCCTGATTTCAGTGCAGCGGCGACCGCTTCATTGGAAGGAAATACTTTTGGGTCGTTCTTTTTTATTTTTGCCAACATCTCCATGCCCGCTTTAAATGTCGACATATTGCCGCCATTTGCTAAGCCGACAAAGAGTGTATTGGCGACATGCAAGATATCTGAAAAGCCGACTCGGCCACGGTACTTGGGGTCGGTCGCCGCAGCGAATGAATCAGGAGGCGTGGGGATTTTTTCCTTGTTATAGACCAGCACCATCGCACTAAAAATATGCGGAATCGAGTACGGAGTGCGGAATTGTTCAAAGGTATTGGCAACGTTTGGGGTATTGGCCGCACTAACAGGTTCAAACGGATCCACCAGTGACAAGTCATACATGTCAACATCTTGCAGCAAGGCCACATCCATCGAGCCACGACGTGACTTCGTCTCCGCACGAATTTTTGTTGCCCGTGCAACGGCATTGCCCGTATCAAAAACAACAGGCGCACCGGCCAAAGGATTCACAATTTTCTGCAGCAAGTTTTGGTAGTCTCCACCCCAAGTCCCCACCACCACATTTGAATCTTGCGCGAAGGCCTCACGACCAAAAATTGGTAAGGCAGAAGCTAACAGCAGTCCAGAGGACGATTTTAAA
>CAIUZV010000182.1 GCA_903903735.1 uncultured beta proteobacterium
AATCCGCACAGCTTCATCAGGACCCTTTGCGTTGTGTCTGATGCGCCAATGCCGCTTGAATATAGCTAGTGAACAGCGGATGGCCATCACGCGGCGTGGATGTGAACTCTGGATGAAACTGCACACCCACGAACCAAGGATGGTTGGGAAGCTCCATCATTTCAGGTAGATTTTCGGTTGGCGTTCTTGCGCTAATCACCAAACCGGCCTCTTCGAGGCGCGGGACGTAAACATTATTGACCTCATAGCGATGGCGATGACGTTCGTTGACCTGCGGACCGTAAATCTTATTGGCCAACGTACCCGCCTTGATCGGGCATTTTTGCGAACCTTTACGCATCGTGCCACCCAGATCGGATTGCTCGTCGCGTTTTTCAATACGCCCTTCTCGATCCAACCACTCTGTAATCAATGCCACAACCGGGTGAGGCGAGACTGCATCAAACTCGGTACTGTTCGCATCGGTCAACCCCGCGACATGGCGTGCAAACTCAATCACAGCCAACTGCATCCCCAAACAGATGCCAAGGTAGGGGACGTTGTACTCACGCGCATAACGAATTGCGGCGATCTTACCTTCGGTGCCGCGCTTACCAAAGCCGCCCGGCACCAGAATGGCATCAAACGGCTTGAGCACGCTCACGCCATGCTGCTCAATGTTTTCAGAATCAATATACTCAACTTTGACCCGCGACTTGGTATGGATCCCGGCGTGAATCAACGCCTCAGTCAAGGACTTATAGGATTCTGTCAGGTCAACATACTTGCCCACCATCGCGATGCGGACTTCGTGCTCAGGATGTTCAAGCGCGTACACCAGCTTGTCCCACATCGACAAGTCTGCGGCGGGAGGGTTTAAGTTCAGCGCCTCACAAATGAGATTGTCGAGGCCCTGCTTGTGCAGCATAGACGGGATTTTGTAAATAGAATCGGAATCCCAAACCGAGATAACCGCATCAAGCGGCACGTTTGAGAACAACGAGATCTTGGCGCGCTCTTCGTCGGGAATTGGGCGGTCAGCTCGGCAGAGCAACGCATGGGGAATAATGCCGATTTCGCGAAGTTTTTGTACAGAGTGCTGTGTCGGCTTGGTCTTGAGTTCACCGGCCGAGGCGATAAAGGGCACCAGCGTGAGGTGAATAAACGCCGCATTGTTGCGCCCGAGTCGCAGGCTCATCTGGCGTGCGGCCTCGAGGAATGGCAACGACTCGATATCGCCTACCGTGCCACCGATTTCAACGATCGCTACATCCGTTGCACCATCCCAAGACTGGTCAGCACCCCGGGTAATGAACTCTTGTATTTCGTTGGTGATGTGGGGAATGACCTGAACCGTTTTCCCCAGGTAATCGCCGCGACGCTCTTTGCGCAGGACCGATTCATAAATTTGACCCGTCGTAAAGTTATTCACTTTACGCATCTTGGAGGAGATAAAGCGCTCGTAATGGCCAAGATCAAGATCGGTCTCAGCGCCGTCTTCGGTGACGAACACTTCACCATGCTGAAACGGGCTCATGGTGCCCGGATCAACGTTAATGTAGGGATCAAGTTTGAGCAGAGTTACCTGCAGGCCACGCGATTCGAGGATGGCGGCCAAAGACGCGGCGGCAATGCCCTTACCTAGCGAGGACACCACACCACCTGTGACAAATACGAATTTGGTCATGTGATTAACGCCCAGTTTAATGGGGCGCATGCGGGAA
>CAIUZV010000183.1 GCA_903903735.1 uncultured beta proteobacterium
GCCACTCGTCCCAAACGCCTGATAAAAATGTTCCATAGTCATCTGGATCAACAGACCAATCCGTGACAATTGACAGAGGGTGGCCGGGCTTTGCGCGGGCGCTATCTTGTAGCGGAGCATTAGATTTATCTAGTTTGCCCGGAGCGTTGTGCTTAAAAGTGGTTGGCTCGACAGCGGGATTGAACTGTATGCGCCAGGTGCCGAGCGCATCGACCAAAACTCGGTAAACCTCTTTTGGATGTTTGGCATTGGCGCGGTTGACGACACACAGTGCAGCGAACGGTACTTCGGCTTGAGCAAGCTTATGGGCGGCTGCCATCACGAAATCAAAGGTAGATTTTCCGTTGCGAGTCTTGCGATAGGTGTCGTGAAGTTCACGAGGCCCATCGATTGAAAGGCCAACATGAAAATGATGCTCTTTTAGAAATTTGACCCACGTGTCGTCAAGCGCAATACCGTTTGTTTGTAAATCATTTTCGATACGTTGACCCGGCTTCGCATATTTTTTTTGTAAAGTAACGACCCGGTGAAAGAAATCTAACCCCATCAGTGTGGGCTCACCGCCCTGCCATGAGAAGACAACTTGGTCGCCAGTTTGGCTCTCAATGTACTGTCGGATGTGCTGCTCCAACGTTGTGCCATTCATGCGAGCATGGGCAGGATGTTCGAGCAGATCCGTCTTATGCAGATAGAAGCAATAGTCGCAATCGATATTGCACTCTGCACCTGAGGGCTTGATCATCGCGTGAAAGCGATAATGTCTGCCTTCGGGCAGTGGCGGCAGTTTTAGCTCAGGTGCGGACATGGATAGACAACTATTTATTGATACGCGTGATCTTGTTGCCCTGAATGCCTACTCCTGCCATGAGCCCTTTCTGGCTAAAGACAAAGGCGTAGATATCGTTTTGCATGGTTGTCGTCGTGTGTGAGACGCCCATTCCCTGATCGATCACAACCACACTAGGGCCAACTCCGACCTCGAACCCCTGTGTCACATTCAGCGCATTTAGTGCACTGTCTTTCATAAAAAACATGGCATAGCCATATTCCTGCACGCCCGCTTGAAAACCAAACGAGGCTCCGCCGGTGTTGTAGTAGGCAGCTGCTTTACCATCACGCCAAAGGACACCCTCGCCATATTGGGCTCCAACCATCAGGCCGGCTTTTTTGACGCTAGGGAAAACCAGTACAGCAGCAGCCCGAGCATTCAAATCTTTCGCGATTTGATTTTGAGCGAGTAGATTGTTCAAAGCATTTTTTGAGTCGCGCTCAAGTGCTTCGCGTGACTCAGCGTACGCTGTATTTGCAACACAAACAAACAAGACGCTCAGGACTGTGTTCAGAAAAAATCTAAGTGATTGGACGTGGCGTAGTGCGAAAAACATGTAATACCTCAACTTTGACACTGGAATCCTAAGATATTAGTATAAGTTTGAGCTTGTAAATGCTCACGCGATACATCAATGTTTTACGAAAAGTGGGACTAGACTAAGCAGAGCGTGCAGCATACGACCTATGGCGTACCGACGCTTCAATTACTCCAAACAAAATACAACAGGAGACATGATGTTGATAAAAGCCGTTATTGAGCGCACGTTAAGTGCCATCGCATGCATTGGTACTGTGGCTGCTATGGCATTACCAAATACTGCCGCTTCGCAAGCAGGTGCCGCTGCAAATTTCCCAGATAAACCAGTCAAACTCGTTGTGCCGTTTCCCGCTGGAGGGGCATCCGATATTTTGGCACGTCTGGTTGGTAAAGAGTTGTCCGAGCTGTGGAAGCAAACGGTGCTGATCGAAAATAAGCCGGGCGCGGCGGGTCACCTTGGTGGGCAATACGTGGCCGCGTCTAAACCAGATGGCTACACCATGCTCGTCGCTGATCTCAGTATCTTGACGATGACGCCAAGCTTGATGGATAAGATGACCTACAGCCCTGCAAAGGAGCTGACCTCGGTCGCCATTTTGGCTTACTCACCACACATTCTGGTGGTGAAGAATCAGATGCCGGTGAAAACATTCGACGAGTTTATTGCATACGCGAAAGCTCAAAAGAACCCCGTCAGTATTGGCGTGACCTTGGGCACATCTACCCATTTGGCTGGCGTCGTCTTGAGCAAGAGCCTTGGCTTTGAGTACAACTTTATTGGGTACAAGGGTGGCGCGCAAGTTGTGAGTGACTTGGCGGGTGGTCAGATTGACTCGACGTTGAATAGTTTTTTGGCCACCTATCCAATGGTTAAGGCGGGAAACTTCCGGTTAATCGCCGTTGCTAGCCCTAAGCGCTTTGGGCAGATTCCCGACACCATGACCATCGCTGAACGCTCACCAGACTTTGTGACGGGTTCGTTCCAAGGTGTTGTCACTGCAGCGGGCACCCCGCCAGAGATTGTGGCCAAGATTAACGCAGACATCATGAAAGTCGTCGCTAAACCCGAAGTGCAAAAGCGTTTCGCAGAGCTTGGCTCGGAAGGCGTTCCTTACAATCCGGTCGCCATGCAGAAATGGCTCGTGGATCAAACGGCATACTGGGGTAAAGTGATTAAAGACAACAACATCAAGCTTCAATAACATCATGCAACATAGCAACAAAAGAATTCTTACAACACACACTGGTAGTCTTCCGCGCCCACTCGAGCTGGTGCAGATGTATGCAGATCGCGCCAACGGGGCTGAAGTAGACCCTGCCGCTCTTGAGTCGCTTGGCCATCAAGCCATGCAAACTGCTGTCGATCTTCAGCTCGCCAATGGTATCGACGTTGGTAACAATGGTGAGCAACAGAGGGAGGGATTCTTTCTGTATGTACAGCGGCGGATGTCAGGGTTTGGCGGAACGTGGAAGCGGTTTTCACGCGGGGATGTTGAGCGCTATCCAGAATTTAAAAAAATGCTGGAACAACAGTCTGGCGGCAAGGTTGCCGTCAGTAACTTCTTGCCTCCGCGCGTAACCGGTGAGGTTCGCTATATCGATCCTGATTTGGCCGCGTCTGAGGCGCGAGATTTTCGCAGCACGCTTAATGCACGAACGGAAAAGACATTTACTGAGGCGTTCTTGACAGCCCCCTCACCTGGCATCATTGCTTCGGCCTGTAAGAATGAGTATTACGACACAGAAGAAGCGTATCTCGCTGCCCTGGCCGAAGCGCTGCGCCTTGAGTATGAGGCGATCGTTGAAAATGGCTTTATTTTGCAGATCGACTGCCCCGACTTGGCTCTGGAACGACACGTCTCCTATCACGATGAGTCGGACGCAAAATTTTTAGGTTTCATTGAGCGTGTTGTTTCAGCCATTAATGTGGCGTTACGCAATATTCCGCAAGACCGTGTCCGTATGCACGTGTGCTGGGGAAATTATGAAGGGCCTCATGATTGCGATGTGCCGTTACGCAAGATATGGCCTGTCATTCGTCAGACGAAGGTTGGTGGTTTTGTACTGCCCTTTGCGAATGCTCGACACGCTCACGAAATGAAGGTCTTGCGCGAGCAACCCTTACAAGACAACCAGGTAATCGTCGCTGGTGTGATCGATGTATTGACGAACTTTGTCGAGCATCCAGAGGTGATTGCTGAGCGGCTTGAGCGAGTGGCCGCAGATGTCGGAGATCCAACGCGCGTGTTAGCAGGAACCGACTGTGGCTTTGATACGTCGGCGGGCATGGGGCGTGTCGCGACCGATGTGGTCTGGGCAAAATTACGCGCACTTGCTGAAGGTGCGCGTATCGCAAGTGACCGCTTGATTAAGTAGTCAAACTGCGTAAGCCCAGGGTCGCTTCGCCCGATCAGACGTTCTGAATTGTTCGATTGATTCAGATTTTGAAAGTGTGAGAGAGATCTCGTCGAGACCTTTCAACAACATTTCTCGTAATGCGGGTGGAGCGGTAAAGCTAAAACGCTTGCCGCTCCCTGTGCTGACACAGAGTGCCTCTAGATCAACAGTGATGTGCGCTTGACCTGAGCTCGCCTCGACTTCTGAGACAAGCTCTTTAATTTGTTCAATCGGAAGTTCGACCGGAACAATGCCATTGCGATAGCAGTTGTTAAAAAATATCCCACCAAACGACGGTGCAATCACTGCGCGGAATCCAAACTCTCTCAGCGCTTTTGGCGCACGTTCACGGGATGAGCCGCAACCAAAATTTCGATCTGCGAGCAGAATTTCAGAGCGATCGAAGGGCGCTTGATTCAAAATAAATTCAGGATTGGGCGTTCCATTCGCTAAAAAACGCCAACCATTAAAGAGATGCGCACCATAGCCTTTGGCGTCAGTCCCTCCAAGGAAAAGTGCAGGAATGATCTGATCCGTATCAATATTGATACGCATGAAGGGTGCTGCAACCCCTGACACACGCTGAAGTGCTTCCATGTTTAGCTCAGCTCCCTAGCGTCTGCGATACAGCCCATGATGGCAGAGGCCGCGACGGTTGCAGGACTGGCAAGATGCGTGCGTGTCTTGGGACCTTGTCGCGACTCAAAGTTTCGATTGGTCGTACTAATGACGCGCAAATCCGCAAAGCGATTGTCACCGATATGCCCACAGAAACCACAGGCAGATTCGTGCCATTCGAATCCTGCGTCTTTAAAGATCTTGTCAATGCCTTCAGCTTCCGCTGCGTGTTTAACCGGGGTAGAGCCCGGTACGCAAATAGCCTGAATCCCTGCCTTCACCTTTCGACCTTTTAGGATCTGTGCTGCGGCACGCAAATCGGTCAGGCGCGCATTGGTGCATGAGCCAATATAAGCAACGTCTATGGGAGTGCCGCGGATGGGCTCGTCTGCGTGAAGTTTCATATAAGTCAGGGCACGCTCACCCAGCGCATTCGCCTCTTTGTCGACGGCCTGGCCTGGTTTTGGCACAGTTGCGCAAATACTACCTACTTGCTGAGGACTGATGCCCCAAGTCACTTGGGGCTCGAGCACATCGCAATCGATCGTAATCTCTTTGTCAAACACGGCATCATCATCGGTTTTCAGAGTTCGCCAGTAGTCAGTCGCTTTCACCCACGCATCGCCCTTGGGTGAAAACTCTGCACCTTTCAGATATTCAAAGGTCTTTTCATCTGGGGCGACAAAACCGTATTTGCATGAAAATTCGATAGACATATTACAAAGAGTGAGTCGGCCGTCGATAGGAAGATCCCGCACCGCACTGCCTGCGTATTCTGTTGCATAGCCAATCCCACCCTGAGCCCCGATCGTGCCAATTAAGGCCAAGATCATATCTTTTGCAAAGACGCCTGGCCTGAGGGTTCCTTCAAAATTCACCCGCATCGTCTTGGGCTTTGCTTGCGCGAGGGTCTGCGTGGCCAACACATGCTCCGCTTCAGACGCTCCAATCCCCCAAGCGAGTGCGCCGACTCCGCC
>CAIUZV010000184.1 GCA_903903735.1 uncultured beta proteobacterium
ACGTGGGATTTCTGTGGCATCTTCCGTGATGCAGATGGAATACCGAGATTGCGTCATTAACCTGCTTGATACGCCTGGGCACCAAGACTTCTCTGAAGACACATATCGCGTGCTGACGGCTGTGGATGCAGCACTGATGGTGATCGATGCAGCGAATGGTGTGGAGCCTCAAACAATTCGCTTGCTGCAGGTTTGCCGCGCGCGCAATACGCCCATCATTACTTTCATTAACAAAATGGACCGCGAAGTCCGCGATCCGCTCGAGCTGCTCTCCGAAATCGAACAACACATCGGCATGGAGGCTGTGCCGTTCTCATGGCCTGTCGGCATGGGCAAAGCCTTTGGTGGCGTGTTTGATATCCAACGCGACCGAATGCGCTTGTTTCGGGCAGGGCAAGAACGTCGCAATGACAGCGGCGATGATTTTATCGACGGTTTAGATAACCCAGAAATTGCCACGCGCTTTGGCGCGGCCTTTGAACAAGCCAAGGGCGAAATTGAATTGATTCAGGCCGCCGCTCCCGCTTTTGATCGCGCCGCTTTTTTAGCGGGTAAGCAAACTCCGGTGTTTTTTGGCTCGGCAATCAACAACTTTGGTGTGCAAGAGGTCCTTGACGCTTTGGTCGATCAGGCGCCGCCCCCTGGCTCGCGTCAAGCGCTTGAACGTATCGTTCATCCCGAAGAGCCCAAGTTCACAGGCGTCGTCTTTAAAGTGCAGGCCAATATGGATCCCGCACACAGAGATCGCGTCGCCTTCGTACGCGTGAGCTCAGGTCGCTTTGAGCGCGGGATGCGCCTGAAGGTCTCCCGGAACAACAAAGAAATTCGTCCAAATAACGTTGTATCTTTTCTGTCCCAGCGCCGCGAGCTTGTCGACGAAGCATATGCTGGGGATGTCATCGGCATACCCAATCACGGCATCCTACATCTTGGGGATGTACTGACCGAGGGTGAAGCGCTCCATTTCACAGGCTTGCCCTTCTTTGCACCTGAGCTCTTTCAAGCCGTCGAGACCAAAGACCCGCTGCGCACAAAGCAACTGCGTACCGGTTTATTGCAACTCGGGGAAGAGGGCGCAATCCAAGTATTTCGCCCCATGGCAGCAGGTGGCGCACTACTACTGGGCGCAGTGGGTCAACTCCAGTTTGAGGTGGTCGCGCATCGCTTGCAGGCCGAATATGGGGCTGAAGCCAGGCTGATGCCGTCCCGCTACAACATGGCGCGGTGGATCACTGCCGAAGACCCGAAAGAATTGCGTAAATTCATCGATGCGAATGCTGGTCACATCGCCTATGATGTTGTCGAAGCACCGGCCTTTCTGGTTTCATCCGTTGCACAGTTGCGGGTCGCCGAAGAGCGTTATCCTGCGATTCGTTTTCATGCAATGCGTGAGCACGGCGGCCAGGTCTTCGCCGACAAGGTTTAACGTTCCGCTCCCAAAGATCTCTATGTCCTGGCGCATCCTCTTCTTAGTTTTGATTGTTGCTGGCATCGCGGCCTGGCAGGGCGGGATACACCTAGGAACTTGGCTCGTCGCCCAAGCACCTCTTTCAGTCGCTTCGACACCCTCTACCAGTCCCTCCGCTCTACTTGATGCCAATGGTAAGCCCCTCGCCCCGCCTCCGCCTCAACCACGCATAGATGGGACGCTTGGCGTTCCGCGCGAGATGGCTCCAATCGAATGGGCTATTGAGGCTGTGATCGCTTCGTATGAAGATGCCAACTCACACGGCAAGAACTCCGATGATGATGATGACGACGATGATGACGAAAACAAAGAAAAAAGTTCAGAGCGTCGCGACTACGAAGCGAGTGCCGCTGGACGTGGCTTGCCGACAGGCCCAAGAGATATCGCAACAATAGACCTGGGTTTACCTGGCGTTGGCCCCGGTGCGAAACCGCAACCAACACCCTCGGCCAATACAGGTTCTATTCCCGCGCCTCTTGGCGGCGCTTGGCAACAAACACTCAAAAAAGATTTGGAGCAATGCGCCAAGCAGGGATTTTTCCAACGCCCTAGCTGCATCCAAAATGCACGCAATAAACATTGCGCGCCGAATAACGCTTGGGGCAAAGTATCAGACTGCCCCGCGACCAGCACAGACCCAGCAGCGGGCGGCTAACTACCGCAGCCGCTCTAGCCTATACCGGCTTGCGACTTACGCAAAGGTGCAGTCGGTATGCGCAACAACTCTCGATATTTTGCAACAGTCCGTCTGGCGATCGTAATGCCATCCTGATCTAATAGCTTTGCTAGTTGGCTATCGGACAAAGGGCGGTTGCGGTCTTCCTGACTGATTAAAGCCCGTATGCGCGTTTGCACCGCCGTCGATGAGGTCGCCTCAGCACCTTCTGTTGCAAGTCCTGTACTGAAAAACCGCTTTAACTCCACCGTACCAAAAGGTGTCACCATAAATTTTTGCGTCGTCGCGCGCGACACCGTCGACTCATGCATTCCCAATTCGCCCGCCACATCTTTAAGCGTCAGTGGTCTGACGGCAGCCCAGCCTTTTGAAAAAAAACTCTGTTGGTGCTGCACAATCACTTCTGATACGCGCAAAATCGTTTCAAACCGTTGCGCGACGTTGCGTATCATCCAACGCGCCTCTTGTAGTTGACCGTGCAGTGCGCTATTTGCCCCGCCGCGCGGACTACCTAACGCTTCGGCGTAAAGCGCATTGACTCGCAACTTGGGCATGATGGATTCGTTTAACGAAGCGGCCCAACCCTTTCTCGTTTTACGCACAATGACATCTGGCACGGCAAAGTCGGCTGCTGGTTTATTCCATGCACTTCCTGGTCTAGGATTCAACCGCAAGATCACTGCGTGCACGCAACGCAGCTCTTCGGGCTCACAGCCGAGCAACTCCCTGAGCTTCATCATGTTGCCTGTTGCGAGCACGGCAAGATGCTGCTCACACAGCGTACGAGCAAGTGCTAGGATCCGTACATCTGATAGCTCTGGAAATTTGTCCGACTCTGCAAACTGCACCTGCAACGCCAAACATTCAGCCAGAGTGCGTGCACCGACACCCGGTGGATCAAACGATTGCAACATCCGCAAGGGCGCGTTGAAGTCCTCTGCCTCGATGCCCAACTCTGGCTTCATCCAACTTGCGATGTCATCCAGCGGCGAAGCAAGAAAGCCGTCTTCGTTGA
>CAIUZV010000185.1 GCA_903903735.1 uncultured beta proteobacterium
AACCCCCTCGGTGACGACTGGTTTTAGATGGCCTGCGAGAGCCCGCAGAGGCGGCTCAAGGATAAAAACAAGAAGCACAAGCGGTACGAGTCCTCGGTAACGCAACAAAAGCACCCATAGCAGCACCGCCAACAACAGTTGGATAGCGCCCCATTGCCCGAATATTGCAATAATATTAGCGCCACCAGCAACCGATACGTCTATGGTCGCAATACTTTGTGCACCACCATCGGGAGCAAGCATATGTATAAGGCTGCGTACTGTGATGAGGCACAGGTATAACACTGCGATCCACCAAGCTAAGGCCGGGCCGCTTGAGATAGATGGATTGACCGGAAACAATACGGTCAAATCAGGTCGCCAAACTTTGGGCAGCATATTTTTCACAAGCGCTCCATCAATTTTAGTCTTACATTGTGTTAATTTCCGCTGCACCTCCGCGGGTCAGTTTTCGGTGCAAATCAACAATTAATCCACCATGTCGATTTTTTTATCATTATTAAGGCGCTTACTCGGCCGTATCACATCAGATGCTAGACCCACGCGTTCTAGTAACTGAATCACCGAAAACGTGAGATCTATCTCAAACCAGCGATGTCCGTGCCGAGCAGAACGAGCGTCTGCATGATGATTGTTATGCCAACCTTCGCCGAGAGTCAACAGCGCGACAAACCAATTATTGCGACTATCGTCCGAGGTATCGTAATTACGATATCCAAATACATGGGCGAGAGAGTTAACCGACCAGGTTACGTGCCAGACTACAACCGTACGTACAAAGACACCCCAAATTAACAAACTGAAACCGAATTGAATCGCCTGCACGAACGATCCACCCCACAGCAGTTCTAGCACAAAGCCGACTGAGAAGAACAATCCCCACGAGCCAATGATGATCAAAGGATAACGTGCCGTTGTCTCGAGCTTTTTGTAAAAAGGATCGCGCAAGATATCTTTGGCGAAGCGGGTATAGATCGCGTAGCGATCGACTTGGTCATTCTTTAAAAACACCCAACCTACATGCCCCCAAGCTAGTCCTGCCAAGGGGGTATGAGGATCATCTGACTCATCAGACTTAACGTGATGCCAACGGTGTATCCCGACCCACCTCGCTGGCGTATCTTGCATGCAGCAAACTGCCAATACGGCAAAAACATGCTCAAGCCACTTAGGGCACACCAAACCTTTATGGGTTAACAGACGGTGATAACAAAGATTAATGCCCAGGTAACCGAATACAAATACACCAACAACCATGACCCATACGCTTGACCAGTTAAACAACCACGGCAAGAACGCAAGCATTGCCAGTAGATGAAAACTGCCAATCGTTAGGACGGCAACCCAGTCGATCTTTCGAAGGGCGACCCCTTCTGGTAGCGGCAAGCGTCTTATTTTTTTTAGCATACTGTGGCCGTTAAATACCGTGTGATTGGTTGCAGCGATATCGCTGGTAAATTAATCTATCTTATTGCGCGTAACAATACGGCAGCGTTCGTTCCTGCGAATCCGCGACAAAGCACCAATACGACATCGCTACGAGGCGGACGCGCCTGCTTAGATACGTTTAGGCCAGCGCATGAGTCAGCCAACTGTTCAAGATTCGAGATGCCGGGCACCACCCTGCGTCGACAGGCTTCCAGGCCTATCGCTAAATCAAAAAGCCCTGCAGCGGCAAACAAATGTCCGACCGCCCACTTAAAACCAGTGACTGGTGGCATCTCTGAACCGAATACTTGTAACAAAGCCTTGGCCTCTGATGCATCCGATTCTTGAGTTCCGTCGCCATGCGCCACAATCATGCCGACATCGGCGGGGGTGAGTTGCGCATCAGCTAACGCAAACTCAATCGCGCGGCTCAGGCCATCGCCATCGCGGCGGAGCAAGAACAAACCATCACCTTCAGAGGCGTTCCCGCCACCAAGATATTCACCCAACACCGTGACACCACGTTCTTGTGCAGACATTTCTGTTTCAAGTACTAGTGATGCAGCACCTTCACCCAAGAAAAAGCCATCGTGCTTTTCGTCGAAGGGCCGCAGTATATCTTTACTAATTAAACCCGCACGATCGAGGTACAGCAAGTGTTGAGGTTCGATGGGCGCTTCGTGCCCGACCACCACAACACGTTGAGCATCACCTTCACGTAGCGCCCAAGCACTTTCAATGAGAGACAATAAACCGCTTGTTGCGTGGTTAGTGATACAGCCGTTAGGCCCCTTAAGCTGATGGCGAATACTAAGGTGGCACAACACACCATTGGGCAGTGACCTCAAGAGCCACATCGGGTTCACCATGTTTGACAACTCACGACCGAACATGGAGAGATCATTTTGAGTTTCGGCCATCAAGGGGAAAAAATCGTAGTTGACTTGAGCACTGCCGCCGCCCGAGCCCACATAACACCCTGTTTGGTCTGAGTACTGTGCCGCCTCGGCGTCGACCAGCATCTCCCGCCAAGCGCTGAGGCCGGCCTGCTCGATGGCCTGAGTACCTGCGTAAATGCCAAAGACATCTGAGCGACGCACAAGCTTGAGTAACTTGCGATCACCTAGCAATTTTCCGCCGTCGTAGTCGAGCACTTCAGCAGCGAGCCCCCCTCGAAAAGGCTCAGCATTAAAACTGGTGATGGGTGCGAGGGCTGAGCGCCCAGATAATAGAGCGTCGAGAATACTGCAGGGGATAGCCCCCGCGCCACAAATCGCACCATTTCCTGTAATGACAACGCGGCTCATAATGTTTACCGACCTTAAGCAACAAGTACCGCTGTTTCTTCAAGATGCTTAAAGGCTAAGCAACCGTTACGTGCCACACATTAATCAGCGGATACACCAGCTAATTCGAAGTCAGATACGGTCATATGACGACGAACGTTTTTGATTATTTCGCCGCTAATTCTAACTCAGGAAAGATTGAACTTTACCAATATTTAGTGCGCGTGCGAAGCACGCACTCACCATTTCGTGCCAAATCATTAACCCTCAAGCCTGCGTTTGCGCAAGATCAAGCCCTCGCCCGGCAACCGCTTCGAACCGCTAAGGACCAGGCCGATTGACTAAGTACTTGCGAAGACCCAGGTCTTCTAGCTTTGCCGACTGCGTCGTCTGAATATCACGCATGAGTTTTGCGATGAAGGTAGCATTCAAGTGATGGGAATCGCTGATAAAAGGTACGCCCTGCGCTTCGGTCGGACACCCAGTTTTATCTTCATGGCAAGCCAAGCCGATCAGGTCGACGTAGGCAAACTTAAGGTCATGCGGATAGAACGGCAAGCTTTCTTGATTGGTTTGTTTTTTTGGATAATCCGCTAGCTCCAAACACAGGTCAGCTCGGCGACCCGTTCGATACATCAACTTTTCACAACTCGAATACTTTTCAGAATCAAGTTGAAAGTAATTACCAAACACAAATAAATCAAACTGACCGTTTTTTCTCTTGAGCTCTCGAAGTATGTCAAACCTAAATCGATTGACCTCATACTCAAAGGGTCGATAGCTGACTAACATCACAGCAGCGAGTCTGCGGATCACGCTTGGATCATTGATCAACAATTCGAAGGGTTGACAGTAGCCTTCAAATTTCTGTTCTCTGGCGATTGCGGTGATTTTGTCGGCCGTTACGCTCACTTTGCAACCGAGATACGAGATCGAAACAATGTCGTATTGCTTGACATCAATCAGAGTGCTGAGCCCAACCGACCAGTTAGGGTTGTACGAGTCACCGACAATTAAGACCACGGGCTTGTTTGAGTGGCTGGGTTCGCCTCCGACGTAGTTGCGGTAAGTCGCAACCAAATTGGCTTCAATATTGTGTGCCTCGTGGGTATACAACGCGTCCGCCAACTGTACGTTTTTACGGAACGGGAAGCCTCGTTCATAGAACGTACCCAAGCCTACCCCGCCAAGTATAAGCATCAATACAACAAGAAGGTAAACCTTTAGAGCACCGTGTTTTCCAAAACGAATCGGCCGCTCAATCAACCGGTAAGTAAGCCAGGCCAGCACCACCGAAAGTGCGATTAAGCCTAGGCGGGTCGGGACGCTTGGCGGGACGGCCTCAACAATCCAGGCGAAACTGAGAAGCGGCCAGTGCCACAGATACAGCGGGTAACTAATCAGGCCGCACCACACCAAAACTTTGTTAGACAATATCTTTGTGTTGAGCCAAGCAAGAGGTCCAGCAGCCACGATAAAGGCGGTGCCTAAGACCGGAATCAGAGCCCACTTACCCGGAAACTGAAGATCTCGGTTAATTCGGATCAACCCGTAGATCAAGACGATAAAGCCTATGCAAGAAAGAACATTGGCTATACCTGTACGAATACGTTCCTGATCAACAACAGTGATTGGGGTTCGACGCCATTTGCTGAAAAATATTGCAAGGTCGGTTAAGCCGTCTTTTTTATAAAGCGCGCACCACGCTAAGCCGCTGCCAATCAGAAGCTCCCAAATACGCGTTTGGGGTGAGTAGAACGTCGCGACTGCGTCGCTTTTTATTCCAGTGACGTTTAGATAAAACGACAGGGCGGCAAGGATCACTGTCAGCGCAAAGAGTGAAAATCTTAACTTTGACGCCAACCACAACAGCAACGGCCATACGATGTAAAACTGCTCTTCAATGCCTAAGCTCCATAAATGAAGAAGAGGCTTGGTATGAGCCGAATTATCGAAGTACCCTGCCTCGCCCCACAACACAAAATTTGAAATGAAGGCAGTGCCCGCGGCGATATGCTGACCTAATTGGCTATATTCGTCGGCCAGCAGCGTGAACCACCCGACTATGTAAACGGCAACTAAAACTATCAGCAAGGCTGGGAAAATGCGTTTAATTCGACGAGAGTAAAAATCAAAAAAATTAAACCGACCTTGATTTAACTGTTCGAAAATAATTCGGCTAATCAAGTACCCCGACAGCACAAAAAAAATATCTACGCCAATGAAACCGCCTTTAAAAATCTGCGGAAAACCGTGAAACAGCACCACGGACAACACCGCAATGGCGCGCAGGCCATCAATGTCTGGTCGATATGAGGCGTGTGAAGAATTAACAGACATAGCGTTCAAATGGGACTAGTAGCCCTTACGCCCAGCGAGCTGTATGCCAAACTTTGATGACAGGGAATTAAGTTGTGTTGGCTTGAAGGCCCCCACCAACGTCGGGTAACTTGAACCATGCAGGATGTGCCGATACATCACGTGGTAGGCCGCATCTTGATCATGCAAATTTCTTGCGTCTTTTTTGTCGTAAAGAAAAGGTAGCAGCTCTCGCTGAATGCGATCACGCAGATTACCCGCGTAACGCATGTCAACCGCATACAGATACGGAAACACGCTTCGCAGGTAATCAAAAAAATCTGGTACCGAAGTTCGCTGAAACGCATTCAGGCACCAATGATTCAGCTCGAGCGCGACAATCGGCTCATCACGCACGATGGTCGAACTCAGCCCTTCAATGACGCTCCGCTCAAAACCCTCGACATCGATCTTAATAAAATCGACTTTAGTGATCTCACGATCTCGGATAAAGTCGTCGCCCCGAGCAATGGTGATTTGTTCGACTTGGTGTCCTTCAGAGGCGCTTGTCAAATTAGACACAAAACCGCCAGAGCGGTTATTGGGTGCGAAGGTCAGCTCAAAGGTACCAGCGTCTTTTCCGAGGCCCAGATTGATCGGTTCTACATTGGCCAGCTTAGCTCTCTGGACATTATCAACAAGCCAACGATAGGTGGTAGGAGACGGCTCAAAACTGTAGACCTTACGAGTAAGGTCTCCGAACAATATTGAGGTACAGCCGATATTTGCGCCGATATCCAAGACCGTGTCTGTCGGTTGAAGCAATGACTGAAAGAGCGAGACCATTTCGGGCTCGAACTCACCCTCAACATGATCAAGGTAGTCATCATCAGACGAGATGCTGTAGGGTTTGCCGTTAATTTTTGTGCGAACAAGACGCTCTTCTGATGAGGCGACGGCAGCCCGCGACCGCAATGCAGATATGACCTTAGCGAAGCGTTTCATGCGTGTTTCAATTTACGTGACAAATGGTTGGTCATAAGCGTAACCGACTCTGTGGGCTCGCTTCGATCAACCACATACCATGGACGATTGCCGACAAGCTGTCATTATTTGGCAATAATATTCGATTGTTCTCGCTTTATTGAGATAATTTATCTATTCATCAAAGAAAAAGTCGCATTAGCCACCATTGCCCTGGTAGCGCAAGCAAGCGCACTAGGCATCTATCACCCGCTGATGGGATAAGGCATGTCATTCCCACAAAAATCAGCCATAATTCAACTCAAAAAACACCTATTCGAGACAAGCCGTGAAAATTACCGCGATTACCGCTATTCCATTGTCCTTCCGTCTGGATCAGGGCAAAACAGTGACAATGGGCATCGGCAGCACTACAAAACGTGACGCCATCATTGTTAAGGTTGAGACCTCAGAGGGCATTACGGGCTACGGTGAGGCGCATCCTGGTCGCAGTCCAGGCGCTGTCGTCAGTCTGATCCACAACACCCTCGCCCCCATGCTGATAGGCATGAAGGCAACCGACTGCGTAGGTGTCTGGAAGCGGGTACATCGTATGCAGCTATCGAGTCACGGCGTGGGCTCTGGCGCTTCGTTAGGGCTCGCGGGTATCGACATGGCGCTATGGGATATTCGTGGCAAGGCGGCCAATATGCCGCTGTACGAACTGCTCGGGGGAAGTAAGCGGCGTCTGCCCGCTTACGCGGGGGGTATCTCTTTAGGTTATCAACCAAAAGAATCGCTCGCCGAAGAAGCGCAGGAATACGTTGCACGCGGTTATAAAGCCGTGAAACTTCGCCTAGGCGACACCGCAGCAAAAGATATTGAGCGTGTCTTGCATGTACGCAAAGTGCTCGGTGACGACATCGACATCCTGACCGATGCAAACACGGCATACACCATTGCAGATGTACGTCGCGTACTGCCCGTGCTGGCAGAAATTAAAGCGGGCTGGCTCGAAGAGCCTTTTGCCTGTAGCGACTTCGCTTCGTACCGCGAAGCAGCCAAAATCACATCGCTCGTTCCCATCGCTGCTGGCGAAAATCACTACACGCGCTTTGAATTCGCACAGCTACTCGAGGCAGGATCCATTCGAATCTGGCAACCAGACTTATCAAAGTGCGGTGGGATCACAGAAGGACTCGCGATTGCAGCGCTGGCTTCGGCACATCGCATTCCCATGAACACACACAGTTCGGCGACGGGTTTGAATCATGCAGCAACGATTCATTTCGCCTCAGCGATTGAGAACACGCAATATTTTGAAGCCTGCGTGTCGCACTACAACCCGCTACGCGATATGTTTGGCGTAAGTTTTGAAATTGGGCAGGATGGCTGCGTCGAGCCGCTCGACAAACCCGGGATTGGGATTGAAGTCGACGAGTCAATTTTTGCAAAATATCCTCTGATTGATGGTCCTGGCTATGTTGTGAAGTTTTAATTGCGATACCTTGTAATCAAACACCTAATAATTCAAACGGAGACATAGATGAACGCATTACTTAAACAGCTTTTACTCGGTGCGACCCTTGCATGCGCGCTTGTGACGACCGGCTTTGCACAGCAGTATCCAAACAAGACTGTCAAAATTGTTGTGCCCTACCCACCTGGTGGCTTTAACGACACACTCGCACGCATCTCTAGCGATAAGCTTGGTAAGGTCTGGAGTCAATCAGTCGTGGTGGAAAACAAGCCTGGTGGCAATACAACGATTGGTAATAGCTACGTCGCAAAGTCGCCAGCAGACGGCTATACCATCTTGATCACGCCACTGCCCTTCTCTGCACTCCCCGGGCTTTACGGCAATAAGCTTCCCTACGATGCCTTAAAAGACTTCCAAGCTTTAGTCTGGGCGGGCTCGACACAAAACGCTCTGGTCACTCGCAAAGGCCTGAACATTAAGAATGCGAAAGAGCTCGTCGAGTACGCCCGCGCTAATCCAGGCAAACTCAATTACGGCTCGACCGGCTCGGGCTCCTCGAATCACCTGTCGATGGAGCTATTTATGAACATGACCGGTGTTAAGCTCACCCACGTCCCTTACAAGGGTAGCGCACCAGCAGTCGCAGCGCTGATGGCCGGCGAGATCGACGTGTTGTTTGACAATGTGCCAAACGTGATTCAACAAGCTCGCGCCGGAACAGTACTGGCGATCGGCGTCAGTGGGGCCAAGCGCACAGCATTACTGCCAGACACACCAACCGTTGCAGAATCAGGCGTGCCTGGCTTTGAGGTAAACGTTTGGTTTGGCATGCAAGTGCCAGCAGGAACACCGCCAGCAATTGTGAAACAGGTAAACGGTGAGCTCGTAAAGATCTTCCGCGAACCTGATGTCACCAAGCGCTTTAATGATCAAGGCGTAGAGGTTATTGCTAGCTCACCGGAGGAATTCACTAAGCTCATACAAAGCGAAGTCGCAAAGTGGTCCAAGCTGATTAAAGAAGCCAACATCCGGATTGAGTAACAATGAAAATTCAAGACGTCACGCTGACGCTATTTAGCTGGGACGACATCCCCTCCACCAGCTACGGCGCACACACTGGCCGCTTTGCAGGTGGCAGCAAGCTTGGCTTGCTCGCCATCACAACTGATCAAGGTATCACGGGCCATTCCTTTTTAGGCTCCGCATTTTTTCCGGCGGATATGGATGGAGCAAGCCTCATCCGTTATCTAAAACCCATTCTGCTCCAGCAGAACCCGTTGGACCGTGAACGACTCTATAAAGCGATGTGGAAGCGCGTGCGCACCACGACTGCTCGATGTATCGGGGCAGTCGATGTGGCTCTTTGGGATATCGCCGGCAAAGTGGCAAACTTGCCGATTCATCAGTTGCTTGGCTCTTATCGCGATCATGTACCCGCCTACATCAGCTCGGCTGTGCTCTCGAGCCCACAAGCGTATGCGGATGAGGCACAACACTACAAAGCCTTGAATCTTGCTGCCTACAAAATTCATCCGCCACAGGTTTGGCGTGACGACATCAAAGTATGCGAAGCCGTTCGCAAGGCAGTGGGTGATGACTACGTCTTAATGCTCGACTCTGTGTGGAGCTATGACTACCCGGCGGCCTTACGTGTCGGCAAAGTGATCGAGGATCTGGATTTTTACTGGTATGAGGATCCACTGGCGGATGCCGATATCTATAACTATGTTGAGCTAAAAAAACATCTGCATATTCCGATTATGGCGACTGAATATCCAGCCGGTGGGTTGGACTCCTATGCGCCGTGGATCAAAGAACGTGCGACAGATTTCCTAAGAGGGGATGTGGCTGTCAAAGGCGGCATCACAACACTCATGAAAACTGCGCATCTCGCTGAAGCATTTCACTTGAATTATGAAGTGCATCACGGTGGAAATTCGCTCAATAACTTTGCGAACTTACACGTGATCATGGCGTTGCAGAACACGGAACTGTTTGAAGTGCTGCTGCCCTCAGAGTCACAGAAATACGGTTTACTTCAGGATATTGAGATCGATGCGCAGGGCATGGTGCACGCACCGAACGGACCCGGGCTTGGCGCACAAATTGATTTTGAATTGATCAAACGTAAAACGCTTGGTGTACTGTCCTAAGCGCGCTGAATCTTAGCTTGGGCTGTTAGCGTTTAAATGGCTGTTTAAGTTGGAGCGTCCGCAGGCTTTTCTGCGGTCGCGCCTTCTTCTAAACTATGCCACAGGCACTTACCCTTCACCGATTTGTCTAGCGCGGCCAGATACTTCTCATGGGCCTCTAGCTCTTGTGCGCTTGGCAAGATCACCGCCAGCTTCGCCACATCGCTGCGGCGTTCATTCGCGGCAGCACCCTCTGTCGAAGGCACATCAAACTGATCAATCATCAGACTGTCTTGACCACGCGTCATGGCAAGCCACACTTCCGCCAACAAACGCGAATCCAATAATGCACCATGCAACGTTCGATGCGAATTCAACACGCCGTAACGTTCGCATAATGCATCTAGGGAATTACGTTTGCCAGGGTGCAGTGTTTTTGCATGAGCAAGCGAATCTGTTATGCCCGCACAAAAATTGCTCACTCCGTCTCGGGCGATACGCGCAAGCTCGGCATTCAGGAATTTCAGATCAAATGGTGCGTTATGAATGATTAGTTCGGCACCATCGATAAATTTTAGAAAACCGTCAACCTGATCCTTGAAGCGCGGCTTATCGGACAAAAACTCGGTTGTCAGCCCGTGCACATCAAGCGCACCTGGGTCACTATCGCGGTCAGGATTAAGGTAAGTATGGAAATGATTTCCCGTTACCGTGCGGTTCAACACCTCGACTGCACCGATTTCAATCACACGATGTCCCTGAGCAGGATCAAGTCCAGTTGTTTCAGTGTCGAGGATTATCCAGCGCATACGATTCAAACCATTAAAGTCAAAAAAACAATCTAACGAAGGGCATCATACCCCTCACATCTTGGCGCGCGCTTCTTCTACCCCACGATTGGCCAATAGATCCGCGCGCTCATTACCAGGATCACCCGCATGCCCCTTCACCCACTTCCAGGTGATCGTATGTTTGGCGACCTCCTGCTCCATGCGCTGCCAAAGATCGGCATTTTTCACCGGTTTTTTATCAGAGGTACGCCAACCTCGCTGTTTCCAGCCGTGAATCCATTCGGTCATCCCTTTCATGACGTACTGGGAATCGACATGCAACAACACCTTGCACGGCCGCTTTAGCGCCCCTAACGCCTCGATCACCGCTAACATTTCCATGCGGTTATTGGTCGTCAAAGGCTCTCCGCCATGCAGCGTTTTTTCGATAGCACCCATTTTAAGTAAGGCGCCCCACCCGCCAGGGCCCGGATTGCCTTTACAGGCACCATCAGTCCAAATCTCAACTGCTTCGTCGTTCTGCATGAACCCTTCTTAGTGACGATCGGGGCGCTCGGTGACCCGATCCGTGTTCTGTTGGAGCGCAACGCCCGCTGCTCGGGCTGCTACACGCTTAGATTGTCTGGCCTTCCAGCGAGGAGTGAGTAGTCGCATACCTGGCACGCGTTTAATGGCGGAGACAACGTACACACCACCGCACACCGGCCACCAACGATTCCCCGCTCGCTCTGCAAATGAAAAACGGTCAATCCACTTTTTAGTGTGAAATGGCGGAACATAGCAACCAAAGTGACCTAAATCAATATCAAATGACAGAAGTTTGAACCAATCTTTCAGTCTGGGTAGTGATACCTGCGCTTCAGGCGCAACCGGCAGGTAGTTTTTACCGGGCAGGCGATTGCGCGCCCCCCATAGACTCCAGGGATTGAAGCCCGACAACACAATCCTTCCCTCGGGCACAAGCACACGATCCACCTCGCGAAGCACCTCATGGGGGTGCTCGGTTAACTCCAACCCATGAAATAACACCAATAAATCAATGCTTTGCGTCTCAAACGGCAAAAATTCAGGCTCAGCCTGCACCCTCCCCACCCAGTCGCTCGGCGGCGTATCTGAGGGCAAGCTTGCGCCGCAATACGCCTTCATGGGCATCCGATTGGCACGCAACAAGTCCAATTCTGGTGTGCCCAGCTGAATCGCGTTGTAGCCAAACACATCCGAAACAATCGCGTCAATGCGAGCCTGCTCCCACTGCCGGGCATATTGCCCGGAATCGGATTGCAACCAGTCGCCGAGACTTACAATAGACGATTGTCTTGTTGACACGTGCTTCCCATAATTGAAGATGCTTGCTGAAAAAATAGTGACTGGCCAACTTACTCCGGGCATTTACCCGGTCAGGGCCTTTAGTGACAACTATATATGGCTACTGACCAATGGACAGCTTGCTGCGGTAGTTGATCCCGGTCAATCTGCACCGGTATTAGACACCCTGAAACGTCACAACCTGAATCTTGTGAGCATTTTACTCACGCATCACCATCAAGACCATGTCGGCGGTGTGTCCGATTTGGTCACGCAAACCGGAGCCCGCGTGTTCGGGCCAGCAACCGAGGTGCTGCCGCTCTGTGACCGTCCCCTGCAAGAAGGCGACAGCATCGACGATCCGTCGCTCGGACTCAGCCTAGGGGTACTCGATGTGCCTGGGCATACCGCCGGACACATTGCATACTCTGGGATATTTAACGGAGCCCCTGTCTTATTCTGCGGGGACACACTCTTCGCAGCAGGCTGCGGACGGCTCTTTGAAGGCACTCCGGCTCAGATGGACAATTCGCTAGGCAAGCTCGCCACCCTACCTCCCGAGACCAGCGTCTATTGCGCGCACGAGTACACACTGTCGAATATGCGCTGGGCACGCGCCGTGGAGCCAGGTAATCAAGCGCTCGAGCGCTGGCAAGAACAAGCACAACAAGCGCGCAACCACGACCAACCCACACTACCAAGCTCAATCGCTCAAGAACTTGCCTGCAATCCCTTCATGCGTGTTCGGCAACCCACTGTCGCGCACGCTGCGGCCCAATGGGCGCAATGCACTCTCGCGACTCCCACCGAGGTATTCGCAGCACTGCGAGAGTGGAAAAACAACTTTCGTTGATGCTGATGCAAAAATTTCGTATTCTGGTTTATGTTCTGTTGGCCTGTTTGACTGGCTGCGCCGGCCTGTCGGACAACAGCGGGCGACTTGTCGCACAAGACACCTCCCGCACCATCGATCTAACCGTTCCCCCACTCGATGCCTGGGAGCGCATCCGTCGGGGCTACGCGATCCCCAATCTCAATACGCCGCTTGTGGACAAGTGGACAAAGTACTACGCGTCACATCCAGAAGCGATGCAACGCATGGCGTCGCGCGCTGGTAAATACCTTTATTACATCGTCGAAGAAATTAACCGTCGCGGCCTGCCGACCGAACTCGCCTTACTCCCGTTTGTTGAGAGTGCGTACAACCCGATCGCCTACTCCCACGCAAAAGCCTCGGGACTTTGGCAATTCATCCCAAGTACCGGCACACAATTTAAGCTCAAGCAGGATTGGTGGCATGACCAGCGGCGTGACCCCATTGCCTCTACCAATGCTGCGCTCGACTACCTTTCGTATTTATTCGAGTTTCAAGGCGACTGGTATCTTGCCCTAGCCTCTTACAACTGGGGCGAAGGCTCAGTCAAGCGCGCGGTGACTCGCAACATGGCGGCAGGTAAGCCAACCGATTACCTGTCACTGAACATGCCAGATGAAACGCGTAACTATGTGCCAAAGTTACAGGCGATTAAAAACATTGTGGCAGACCCAGAGCGCTATGCGGTGCTTCTCCCTGAGGTCAGTAATCAGCCTTATTTTGTTTCTGTGAAAAAGACCGTGAACGTAGACTTCACGATTGCGGCCGAACTCGCAGAAATGCCGATCGAGGATTTTCAGGCGCTTAATCCATCCTTCAATCAACCCCTGATATCCCCTCAGGAGGATCATGTCGTGATTTTGCCGCGCGACAAGGTCGATATTTTCAAAGCAAATCTGGCGCAATACAAGGGCGAGCTATCTAGCTGGAAAATGTACGACGCCAAGCAAGGCGAGACCTTCGCCTCGATCGCCGCAAAATTTGGTATTCAAGAGTCTCGGCTGCGTGAAGCCAATCGCATCCCCACAAGCGTCAGAAGCGCGGGCGACCAGTCCTTGCTCATTCCGACGCCCGCGGCACAAGGCCTGCGCATCAGCCCCCAACTCGCGGCTGCGCAAGCGGTTAGAACCCATACGGTGGCCAACGGCGAGTCCTTGGCGACCATCGCCAGACGCTATGGCACCACGGTGGCTACCCTGCGCGCACTTAACAATCTAAAATCAGATACTGTACGGGTCGGGATGAAGTTACGGATTCCAGGCACAGGCTCACGCAGTTAATCTACACTCCGTATATCTTTCATTTCACTTCTAGGACTAGTCCATGGGCTTTCTCTCCGGCAAACGCATTCTGATCACAGGCGTTATCTCCAATCGTTCGATCGCCTATGGCATCGCAAAAGCGTGTCGCGAACAGGGTGCAGAACTTGCCTTTACCTTTGTGGGCGAGCGCTTTGAAGAACGAGTCACAGAGTTTGCCGCAGAATTCGGCAGCAAGATCGTTCTACCCTGCGATGTGGCGGAAGACCATCAAATCGAAGCCACCTTTACAGAACTTGCCAAACAATGGGATGGCCTCGATGGCCTGGTTCACTCAATTGGTTTTGCACCACGCGAAGCCATTGCAGGCCAGTTTCTTGATGGCTTATCCCGCGAAGCCTTCCGCATTGCCCATGACATTTCGTCCTATAGTTTTCCCGCGCTCGCTAAAGCCGCACGCCCAATGATGAAAGGTCGCAATGGTGCCCTGCTCACCTTGACTTACCTTGGCGCTGAAAAGGCCATGACCAACTACAACACCATGGGTCTTGCTAAAGCTTCACTGGAAGCATCGGTCCGTTACCTTGCTGCCAACCTAGGCCCTGAAGGCATTCGCTCAAACGGCATTTCAGCAGGCCCCATCAAGACGCTCGCGGCGAGCGGCATTAAAGACTTCTCCAGCATTTTGAAGTTTGTAGAAGCCAACGCCCCGTTGCGTCGTAATGTCACGATCGAACAAGTTGGCAATGTCGCAGCGTTCTTGCTCTCAGACCTCGCCGCAGGCGTGACCGGAGAAATCATTCACGTCGATTCAGGATTTTCAAATATTGTGGCGGGCTTAAACGAGTAAAGTCGTCACGATGGGCTGGCGAGTCTCAGCGCCAGCCAAAGATAACCATCAATGCGCCGCCGAGCACACCCGCGCTCAAAATTAAAACCATCGTGTTGATGCGCGTGAGCATGATCAACAACAAGGTCGTAAGCGCTAGGGCCGCCGATAACAATCCATTGATCGCCCCCTGCGCCACCGCGTACACACCCGAGCACATCAAACCAATCGCGATGGGCTCCATCGCATTCTGTACCGCTCGGCGCCAAGGGCGCTCACCGATACGGTGCCACAAACGGCCGACTGACAAACACAAAATACTTGAGGGTAATAAAAACGAGAAGAGCACGACGGCCGCACCCAAGAAGCCTTCAATCTTGTAGCCAAAAATTACCACCATCAACATGTTTGGACCAGGCGATAGTTGGCCCATACTATAGATGTGCACGAACTCAAGACGATCAAGTCCAAATCGCATTGCCAACACGTTTTGCATCTCAGGCAATACGGCCGTGCCACCGCCCACCGCAAGAACCGAGAGCATGCTGAAGGTCAAGGCAAGCTGCAGTAGGACGCTCACTTTTTATTCTCCAGCGTACTCTCAACCTCTGGTGGAGTGGGGCGATGCAACCACAAGCCAATTGGTACCATGATGAGCAACACCGTCACCAAAGAGAGTTTAAAAAAACTCATGCACACAAAGGTGGCGAGAATGACAGGGACTGATTTCCATTTTTTGAAATGCGGCCGACCAATACGCAACGTAACCGATGCAATCAAACCCGTCGCGCCTGCCGACACACCTGCCAACAACACGTTCGCCAACGGGTAGTCCGCACCCTGGCTATACGCAACCGCCGCTGCCAAGACGAAGCACACGCCCGGTGAGATCAATCCAATGACTGCAGCCAAGGCGCCGGCTAATCCGCGTATACGATCACCGGATAGCATCGCTAAATTGACGGAGTTCAAGCCCGGCATGGTCTGGCCCATCGCGAGAATGGCCATGAACTCATCATTCGTGAGCCACTTACGTTTTTCGAGCAGCAAGCGGCGCTCGTAGGCCATGATCCCGCCACCGAAACTGACTAGACCAATCAGTAGGAATTCAAAAAAAATACTGCGGATGGCTGGCGTCTGTTTCATCTGGACTAAATTGTACAACTGCGCAACCATATGCCAAGAGGTTTTGCCGGGTCTATACTGAGAGCACCTTTGAATAACTGGCTCGCCATCAGAATATGAACCTACCCGAACTCTCCGCCCTAGAACTGCGTCGCCTGATCGGCACCAAAAAGATCTCCCCTGTCGAACTCATGGATGCTTGTATCGCGCGTATCGGACAATACAACCCTGCTATCAACGCGATCACCGCCACAGACTTCGATCGCGCGCGCGCGACTGCCAAAGAGGCTGAAGCCGCTGTGATGCGAGGGGATAAGCTTGGCTTACTGCATGGGCTGCCTCTAGGAGTGAAGGACTTACAAGACACCAAGGACTTGTTAACGACCTACGGCAATATCGGTCTGCGTGGGAATATCCCGGCTCAAGACAACAGCCTTGTCGCACGACTGCGCGCCGCTGGAGCCATTGTCACCGCTAAAACTAACGTGCCAGATATGGGTGCAGGTGCTAACTCTCGCAATGCAGTATGGGGTGCCACCGGCAACCCTTTTAATCCTAGCCTCAATGCAGGCGGCTCTTCGGGTGGCTCGGCGGCGGCACTCGCCACCGACCTCTTGCCGATCTGTACAGGCTCCGATACAGGTGGCTCGTTGCGTATCCCGGCCGCGATGTGCGGCGTCGTGGGGATGCGTCCATCGCCCGGCACGGTGCCCAATGATGGTCGCGCGCTCGGTTGGTCCGTGATCTCAGTGTTGGGACCGATGGGCCGCACAGTGGCTGATACCGCGTTTTTGATGGGGGCAAGTATTGGTCGTGACCCGATGGATCCCCTCGCCTATCCTGTCGACGCTTCCACGATTTGGCCGATGCGCCATATTGATTTGTCGAATCTGCGTATCGGCTATACAGAAGATTTTGGCGTGTGTATCGTTGGTGAGGAGTACCGCCGTGTGTTCCGCAAACGCATGCAAGCCATCACACCAATGGTTGAGTGTTGCGAACCTGTTGACTTAAATTTTGCAGAAGCTGATCGCGCCTTCGATATCTTACGTGCCGAGAACTTTGTTGCCGCCTTTGCTGACATCTGGCGCAAAAATCCTGAAAACCTCGGGCCTAACATCCGCGCAAACATGGATATCGCCGCTGCGATTACGCTTGCGGATCGCGCTTGGGCGCATCTCGAACAATCAAGAATCATGCGCGCCTTTGCAGCAGCAACAGAAAAATACGATTTGATCTTATCGCCGGTCGTGCCGGTTACGCCTTTCCCGTGGACAGAACTCTACGCGGCAAAGGTAGACAAGCACGAGATGAAAAACTACTACCACTGGCTCGGCTTAACCTATGTAGTGACGCTGGCCACTAATCCAACCATTGCCTTACCTTGCGGAAGAGACGAACATGGGATGCCGTTCGGCTTACAGATTTCTGGGCGGCTGTATGAGGACGGCAAACTGATGGCTGCGGCGCATGCGCTCGAACAAGCCTTTTCCGCAGACCCAGAACTTTGCCGTGCAAAACCCGACCTGAGTGCCTTGAAGGTCGCACATCCCGAACTGAAGTCTATCGTGACCCACCCGCCCATCTATGGCGCAGCGCCCTCGAAAGCGGTTGCGCCAGGCGTAGTCTAACGGCGACCCGCGACCTCGGAGTTACGCTCGGGGTCTGGTTGCGATACATAACGGGTGACACTCGCGCCGTTTAAACCAAGATAGACATACATCATTTGCGGGTCGTCGCCCACGCGCATGTATCGATAACCCCAAATCCATTCATCGCCATCCGCGCCATCGCGTGAAATATTGGCAGGTGGCCCGAATTGGCAGTGCACCTTCTCGCGTGTCCATACTTCGCCATTACTCATCACGCTAAAGCTGTCCACACTGAGTACTTGCTGCGGCGTTTCAATCAAACCGCTTTTGGGAACTTGGACGGCATACGCTTTATCACCTTCGGGTTGCTGCGTCCACACCATACGCCGTCCGCCATCTTTTGTTGGGCATGTGACAGCGGGCTTACCATATTGCTTCAACACCTCTGCAATGGGTGTGCCCGCCTTGGCACTAGAAACCTGCGCGCATCCACTGAGACTCGCGATCAGACCTGCCAACACGGCCAACAACCAGAAAGGTTTAGCAGCAAAAATGTTCATGATCATGATTTCTTTGTCTCAAAATTAAACATGTGGCCACTCTTTGCTGCTTTCGTGCGCAGATAGCCGTCGTTGTGTTCGTTAGATGGGAAGATGTGCGCAACGCGCTCAACCACATCAATACCTTGCTTTGCGAGCGCGGCAACTTTCAAGGGATTATTCGTCAACAGCTTCACTTGGCTGACACCAAGCAAGCTAAGCATCTGCGCAGCGGGCAAGTAATCACGCTCA
>CAIUZV010000186.1 GCA_903903735.1 uncultured beta proteobacterium
GCCGGTGCAGCGGCAGGTGCTGCAGTCTGCGCTTGGGCAGACATACTAAATGCCAAGGCTAAACCCAGGCCACTAATCGTGCGCAAGTAATTTTTCACAGTCGTCTCCGTGATGTTTGATGTTCGAACAAGTCCATCTTGTTTTTAAATGCTCGGCAATATTACTAGAATTGGGTAGTTAGATAACTGCTTTACCCTTCACTTTTTAAGTGAAAGTTAGACGCCATAAAAGTCGCTAGGGTAATCACTAACGCCAAGATGTCAGTGCTTGAAACGTTGCACTCAACATCCCCGGATCGGTGAGATCGTGGCCCCCGCCTGCGACACGGATAAGGTTTGCTTGAGGTACGGCACGTTGGATGTCATGACTATTTTCAAAGGGACAGAGCGCATCGCGGTCGCCATGCACGAGCGTAAGCGGAATCTCTGACATCCTATGAGCATGCGCCAAGATATTTGGGCCCACAAAGCACCGGTGCCAAAGGTAATGGCTCTGCACCCGATAGCGAGCGATGAGCGCATCGGGATTTCCTAAGCCAATCGTAGGTGCTTGCATTGGATAAACGTTCATCGCTGCCTCGTAGGTGGCCCATGCTTGTGCAAGCGGGACTTGCTTTTGAACGTCCTCCTCGAAACAAAATACGCGATACCCAAACTCGAGAACGGTCTGCTGAGAGCGTTTAGGCACCTGAGATTGCAGAGCTTCCCAAAGTTCTCGACACCCCTCAGGCGGATGTTCCATAAAGTTTTCTATTTCAGCCTGGGTACATAAAAACGGACTGCGACACAGCATTCTGTTGACACGATCAGGATGGGCCTGCGCGTAAAGCAAGGCTAGAGCACCACCCCAAGAGCCGCCCACCACACTCCACCTTGGTATGGACAGATGCTCGCGCAAGCATTCGATATCTGCAATTAAGTGTGAGGTCTCATTATGGTCAATCGCCCCAAGTGGCAGACTCCGTCCGCAACCCCGCTGATCGTATTGAATAATCCAGAACAGGGCGGGATCAAAAAATCGGCGATGCAGAGGGCTTGCCGAACTTCCCGGGCCGCCGTGCAACCACACCACAGGTATGCCTTCGGGATTACCACTAGCTTGCCAATGCAACTGGTGCCCATCCCCGACCGCTAGCCATCCGTGGGCGGCGGGCTGGATCTCGGCGAATAGCTTAGTTTTCATGTGGTCAACCAGTTAAAATGTTGCTAGATACCTGCGATTTATTCTATATACTTGTTGTTAATGCCAACCAATGGCGTTGCGATACCTTACTTCCACTGCACTCCAGGAGACCACTATGAAATGGGAAACACCATCAGCAATTGATCTGCGTTTTGGTTTTGAAATCACAATGTACATCGCCAATCGCTAATCGTTTTTCAAAAGGCCGAGACGAATGTCCCGGCCTTTATTTTTTGAGTTGTGATGCAAATACGCGTATTGGGCTCCGCGGCTGGCGGGGGATTTCCTCAATGGAACTGTAACTGCCCGAATTGCTCAGGTGTACGCCAAGGCAGCATCAACGCGCAGATGCGC
>CAIUZV010000187.1 GCA_903903735.1 uncultured beta proteobacterium
AGTGCTGATTTCGCCTGCGGCAGAAGGTACAGGCGTGATCGCCGGCGGCCCAATGCGCGCAATTTTTGATGTGATGGGTGTGCGTAACGTCGTGGCGAAAAGCCTCGGCTCGAGTAACCCTTACAACATGGTTCGTGCAACGCTTAACGGCTTGCGCGCTTCCCTCACCCCGTCGGAAGTTGCTGCAAAACGTGGCAAAACCGTCGAAGAGATCCTGGGGTAAGTCATGGCTGATAAACAAGTCAAAGTCACCTTGGTCCGTTCGACCATTGGTACAAAGCAAGACCACCGCGACACCGTGCGTGGATTGGGTTTGCGCCGTCTCAACAGCAGCAAAGTGCTCAAAGACACTCCCGAAGTTCGCGGAATGATCAACAAAGTTGATTATCTCGTGACCGTTTCGGAAGTCTGAAAGGAATCACGATGTCGATTACTCAACTCAATACGCTAAAGCCCGCCGTGGGCTCGACACACGCTAAGCGTCGTGTTGGTCGCGGAATTGGCTCCGGTCTTGGTAAAACCGCTGGTCGTGGCCATAAAGGCCAAAGCTCGCGCGCCGGTGGCTTTCATAAAGTCGGCTTCGAAGGCGGTCAGATGCCTTTGCAGCGTCGTTTGCCGAAGCGTGGCTTCTCTATTTTGGATGACCATCTGTACGCACAAGTGCGTTTGTCTGACTTGCAGGCGTTGCCCGTCGAAGAAATCGACGTGCAAGTACTGAAACAAGCTGGTGTAGTGGGCACGCAAGTGCGCTATGTCAAAGTGTTTAAGTCGGGCGAGCTGACACGCAAGGTTACCCTCAAGGGTATCGGTGCTACAGCTGGTGCGCGTGCTTCGATTGAAGCCGCTGGCGGCGCGATTGCTTAAGACGGATTAAAGAATGGCAACAGCACAACCCGCAGGAAAAGCAGGCCCACGTTACGGCGACTTAAAGCGTCGTCTCGTGTTCCTGGTGCTCGCCTTGGTGGTTTACCGCCTAGGTACGCACATTCCTGTTCCGGGCATCAACCCAGATGCGCTCGCTGATTTATTCCGCGAGAATCAAGGTGGAATTCTCGGTTTGTTCAACATGTTCTCGGGTGGTGCCTTGGCACGCTTCTCGATTTTCGCGTTGGGCATCATGCCGTACATTTCTGCATCGATCATCATGCAGTTGATGTCGGTTGTCGTGCCTACGCTTGAAGCCATCAAGAAAGATGGCGAAGCAGGCCGTCGCAAGATCACGCAGTACACCCGTTACGGCACAGTCGCGCTTGCGCTGGTGCAGGCAATCGGCATTTCCGTCGCGCTTGAGTCTCAGCCTGGGCTGGTGATCGATTCTGGTGTGATGTTCCGCCTCACAACCGTGGTGACTTTGGTTACCGGTACGATGTTTGTGATGTGGCTTGGTGAGCAAATCACCGAGCGAGGTTTAGGTAACGGCATTTCGATTCTGATTTTCGCAGGTATTGTTGCTGGGTTGCCAAGTGCACTAGCCGGTCTGCTAGATTTGGTACGTACGAATGCGATGTCGGGGTTCTCGGCGCTCTTTATCGTGGCGTTGTCGGTTCTCGTGACGGCATTTGTTGTACTGGTAGAGCGCGGTCAGCGCAAGATCACTGTGAACTACGCTAAGCGGCAGGTTGGTAACAAAGTTTACGGCGGTCAAACATCGCACTTGCCACTTAAGCTGAACATGGCTGGTGTGATACCTCCAATTTTTGCTTCTTCGATTATTTTGTTCCCAGCGACGATTACTAGTTGGTTCTCGAATACCGAAGGGATGCGCTGGTTAGGCGACTTGGCTGCAGCACTTGCACCTCGCCAACCGCTCTATATCACCTTGTATGCAACAGCGATTATTTTCTTCTGCTTCTTCTATACGGCTTTGGTGTTTAACAGCCGCGAAACAGCAGACAACCTTAAGAAGAGCGGTGCGTTTGTTCCAGGGATTCGTCCGGGCGAGCAGACCGCTAAATTCATCGACAAGATTTTGATGCGATTGACCTTGGCTGGCGCCATGTACATCACGTTGGTGTGCTTGTTGCCGGAGTTCTTGGTCATGCGTTGGAATGTACCGTTTTATTTTGGCGGCACCTCTTTGCTGATTATTGTTGTAGTTACGATGGACTTCATGGCTCAGGTTCAGGCCTACATGATGTCTCACCAGTACGATTCACTGCTCAAGAAGGCTAACTTCAAGGGCGCGAATATGCCAATGAGATAAGCGAGAGCAATGTCAAAGGACGACGTCATTCAGATGCAGGGTGAGATTCTTGAGAATCTTCCCAACGCAACTTTCCGTGTCAAGCTAGAAAATGGCCATGTAGTGTTGGG
>CAIUZV010000188.1 GCA_903903735.1 uncultured beta proteobacterium
AAGTCCTTTACTGAATCAAAAGGTACCGAGGCAAACACATGCGGATTAATAACCATTGTGCCGTCAAAGCCGAGCAACAAGGTGTAGCCATCTGGGTCTGCTTGGGCCACCTGACTTGTGCCAATATTGCCTGAGGCACCCGGTTTGTTTTCGACAATGATTTGTTGGCCAAGCCGCTTTGACATTTGGTCAGCAATGAGTCGTGCGCTCGTGTCGGTTACACCGCCAGGAGTGTACGGAACAATGAGGCGCATTGCCTTGGTCGGATATGTGCCTTGTGCATACGCAGCACCGCTTAGGGTGCCAATTGTCGCTGCGACGGCAGCTAATACTACGGCAAGAGCCTTTCTTCTTTGAGTCCGCATATTTTTCCTCAGTTTTAGTGTTAACTATTACACCGCAGCCCGCTTGGTGTTGTTCCATTGTAAAAGCGCGACGGTAGCCATTAATCCAAAGCCAATGACATCTGTGATCAGTCCTGGTTTAATGAGACAAGCGGCCGCGATCAGCAACAGCACGCGATGGGTAACCGTTGCATACCCCACCAGCCAGCCAAAAAATCCTCCGGCGAGGGCGATGACGCCAATCAGAGCTGTGAGCACTGACCACAGGACCGTAATATAAGACGTATCGTCTTTAAATATAAGAAGTAATGTGGGCTCGTAAACAAACATGAACGGGACAATATAGGCGGGCGCTGCGGCGCGCATCGCAGCAAAACCCGACTCCCACATGTTGGCTTTTGCAAGCGCGGCAGCCGCAAAGACGGCTAACGCCACCGGTGGCGTGATGGCCGATAAAATTGCAAAATAGAGGGCGAACATGTGGGCTGAAGGGGCATCCACTCCCAGCTTAATAATGGCTGGAACGAGCAGCGACACCATGACGATGTAAGCAGGGGTTGTGGGCATGCCCATCCCGAGCACGATGCCAGCAAGAGCGGTCAGCAGCAGGGCAAGAAATAAGGAGTTGTTAGCGAGTTCAATCACGACTTGCGTGAAAACAATGCCTAATCCAGTAATCGTGACACAGCCAATCACAATACCGGCGCATGCGCACGCCATCGCGACCGAGAGGGCGCTCCGCGCACCATCTTCTAGGGCCTGAATCACAGTCATCCATGTGATTCCGGTTCGCGTTAGCTTTCGCATGAGCGCGACGGGCAAACAAGAGATTGCTGCAATCAATGCACAAAGCGGTGCAGAAAAGCCCAAAAACAAACCGAAGAGAATAATAAGAATTGGAATGAACAAATGACCTCGTTCGAGCATCACTTGTTTGAATCTTGGCAACTCGCTCAGAGGAACTCCGGCAAGTTTGTAGCGCTTCGCTTCAAAATGAACTGCGAAGAAAACAGAGGCGTAGTAGAGGAGCGCTGGAATGACCGCCCATAACGCCACTTGGGCGTAGGGCACAGCTAAAAATTCCGCCATCACGAAGGCTGCAGCCCCCATAACGGGCGGCATCAACTGACCGCCTGTCGAGGCAACGGATTCAACGGCCGCGGCAAACGATGGACGAAAGCCGGTTCGTTTCATCAGTGGAATAGTGATTGGTCCATCGACCATCACGTTTGCTACTGCGCTTCCAGAGACAGTGCCGAACAGCGAGGAGCTCACCACAGCAACTTTACCGGGTCCACCAGCATACTTGCCGGTGATCGACATCGCGAAGTCCATGAATAATTGACCGGTTCCACTCTTTTCCATAAAGGCACCGAAGATCACGAATAGCATGACATAGGACGCTGAAACACCAAGCGTCGAGCCAAAGATCCCCTCGGTTGAAAAATACAGTTGCTCCATCAGGACGGGCAATTTGATTTGAGTGAAGAATGCTGTGTAAACGATGAAAATCATGGCTGTCACGGGAAGCGCCCAGCCGATGACACGTCGAGTGCCCTCGAGAACAATGATCACCATGACGAACGAATAGAACAGATCCGTCTTGCTTAATTCGTCGATATAAATGATGCGGCGAGTAAAGTTTTCATAGTCAATAAAGATGTGCGCAATCGCAGCGATTCCCATGACTAGGAGCAACATATCGTACGAGCGCGCCGCAACGCCGCCCTTCGAACTAGACGGGTAAAGTAGGAACACAAGCCCCAAAGCAAACATCAAGTGTGTTCCACGAAAGATGACCGCTTCGGGAGGGCCGAAGCCCGCCACATACATGTGATACAGCGACATGGCAACAGCGAGGACCGTAATAAGGGTCTTCAAGGCCTTAGACGCTGGATCAATAGCGATACTTTCGTCAGATATAACTTGTTGCATGATGCGAGTGTTCCTTCGTTACAGCGTGATCGCTACTACTTAAAGCGCGCCAACTTCTTTGTAGTATTTGGCAGCGCCTGGATGCAGCGGTACGCCGATGTCACTTGCCATCACTTTTGGTGTCAGGCCTTCCATGGACTTACTAACGGCGACTAGCGAAGGAACGTTTGTGGCCATCGCTTTCACCATTTCGTAGACCGTCTTCTCTGGCATATCACAAGCGACAATTAGGTGCGTTAAATAACCGATAGCCGGTACGTCTTGTGTTTGCTTTGGATATGTTCCTGCCTTAATGATTAGGCGGTTGTAGCCAGGGTTGAGATTTTTCATGTAAGCCATGGTTTTATCGTCGACTGGAACGAGGTTCACATCACGTCCGCTGGCCAAATCCATCACGGCTGAAGCAGGTGAGGTGGTGCCCAAAGTAAACACCTGAACATGTCCGTCTTTCATCATCGATACAGCGTCTGAATAGCTTGCCTGAAAATTGACTTTTGAAAGGGATTTGTAAGTCATGTCATTAGCTTGGAGAATCAAGTCAGTGAGGAGCTCGCCTGTATTACCGCGAGATTGTGTCACT
>CAIUZV010000189.1 GCA_903903735.1 uncultured beta proteobacterium
CGCAAATTTTTAATAGAGAGTAAGTTTGTCATCGTGAGAGCCTCGGATTCAGGATGTCACGTAACTGATCACCAACGAGATTGATCGCTAGGATTGTTATCAACAAAGCGATCCCCGGATACACGCTGATCCAGTATTTTCCGGACAGCAAATATTCATAGCCGTTTGAAATCAATAAACCTAAAGAGGGTTCCGTTGCGGGCAGTCCAAGGCCCAGGAAGGAAAGGGTGGCTTCCAGTGCGATGGCATGCGCGACTTGGACTGTGCCAACGACGATCAGGGGAGCCATGGCGTTGGGCAGCAAGTGCCGCAACACAATACGCGAACCTTTGAGACCAAGTGAACGTGCGGCCTCGACATACTCTTTGCCTCGTTCGACCAGTGCGGCTGAGCGAGCGGTTCGCGCGTAGTAGGCCCACTGCACGCTTACCAAAGCGATGATGATTTTATCGACACCTTTGCCCAGTACGGCGAGCAAAACAAGTGCGACCAAGATTGCTGGAAAACCAAGTTGGATATCCACGATACGCATGATGATTTGCTCAAACCGCCCGCCTAGATGAGCCGCCAGCACCCCCAGCACACTGCCAATCACGAGCGCAATGATGCCGCTTGTTAAACCAACATAGAGCGAAACGCGGAGCCCGTAAAAAATGGCGGACACCATATCGCGCCCTTGACCATCGGTGCCGAGCAAATAGTGTTGTCCGCCCAGTCCCACTTCGCCAGGGGCTAAGCGAGCATCCATAAGGTCTAGTTTGGATAGATCATAGGGATTCTGAGGGGAGATGAGCGGAGCAAATACCGCAACAAAGATCACCGCAAGCAGAACGACTAAGCCCACCAACGCGACGGGGCTTTCGGCAAACTGGCTGCAAAGGCGCTTGAAAGGCGTTTGAACCTTTGCTATTTTTTGCACTTGTTCGGTCATCCGTGTTGCTCCGATATGCGAACGCGTGGATCGAGCAAGGAGTAGAGGATATCGACGACAAGGTTAATGATGATGTACATACAGACAACCACTAAAAGGTAAGCCACCACAATCGGTCTGTCGAGCTGAAAGATAGAGTCGATGACGAGTTTGCCCATTCCGGGCCACGCAAAAATCGTCTCTGTCACAATCGCGTAAGCAATCACGGAGCCAAGCTCTAGCCCAATGACGGTGACCAATGGGATAAGAATATTTTTCAGGAGATGCACCCCGATCACACGAGAGGTTTTCAAGCCCTTCGCGCGAGCAAATTTAATGTAATCGAGTAGGCTTTGTTCGCGTGTCTGTGCGCGTGTAAGTCGAATAATCAGCGCGAGTTTCAATAGGGCCAAATTTAAAGCAGGGAGTAATGCGTATTTCAAACCCTCGAGACTAAAAATAGAAAGCTGAAGGCCGAAAATATCTTCGGTAGGACCTCGTCCCGTTGAGGGTAGCCAACCGAGCGTTACCGCAAATAACAAGATCAGCAATAAACCAACCCAAAAAGTGGGTAACGAGAAACAAACAATGGACCCCGTCATGATGCTGCGGGATATGAAAGAATTTGGCCTAAGCCCCGCATAGAGTCCAAGAGGAATGCCCAGCACGATCGATATCAGCATTGCCAATACGGCAAGCTCCATCGTTGCTGGCATGCGTTCGAAAATAACATCAAGTGCAGGACGCGCATAGACAAAGGATTTGCCTAGGTTGCCCGTTACCGCCCCTTTGAGAAAAGTCAGGTATTGCTCAACCAGAGGTTTGTCTAGTCCCAGGGCGACGCGTGCACGGTCTCGTTCAATCTGATCGGCTTCGGGGTGGACGAGTATCTCGATGGGGTCACCAACGAGATACAAGCCTCCGAATACTAAAATTGACGTGATAAACAGAACAAATACGGCTTGAGCCAAACGACGAATGACGAATGCTGTCACGGATCAATGCCTTTTCTTAATAATAGATAGAAACTCAAACGACTGATTGATTACTTGCCAGCGAGCTTAGCATCTTGGGCCAACGTATATTGATCGGCGCGTCCCGTGTAGCTGATCCCTTTGCGCGTTGCCCAAGTGCTGACCTCGTAATGCAAGGGAATCAGCCCCATGAGCTCAATCGCTTTTTCACTTGCCAGGGCCAGTGCGGCGTCGCGTTGCTTGTCATCAATAATCACAACAGCTTTGGCAATCAGTGCATCAAGTTCTGGGCTAGAAAAACGGCCCCGGTTGGCGGCGCCCATACCAGCTTTCGCGTCATAGGTGGCCAAAAGTGATCGCAAGGGTGATGAGGTGTCACCTGACGAGGCTCCCCAGCCAGCTAGGATGAATGAGAACTCTTGCTTACTCGCCCGCGTAAAAAATATATTGGAAGGCATGGTGTCGACTTTCGTTGGAACGCCATTGCGAGACAGAAACTGGGCAACCGCTTGGGCAGTCGCACCGTCGTTAATGTAGCGATTGTTGGGCGAGTGCAAGGTTACGCCGAATCCATTGGGGTAGCCGGCCTCTGCCATTAGCTTTTTCGCACCTGCCGGGTCGTAAGCGTCGGGCTTAAGCTTTTTGCTCGTTCCAA
>CAIUZV010000190.1 GCA_903903735.1 uncultured beta proteobacterium
AAATGGTGCTTTAACTACACTTTAACCTGTGTCTGCCATGTATAAATTAGTCTTGATGCGTCACGGCGAAAGCCAATGGAACCTCGAAAACCGATTCACCGGTTGGACGGACATCGATTTGACCGAGGCGGGCCGCGACCAGGCCCGTCGTGCCGGAGAGCTGCTTAAGGAAAAAGGCTATGTTTTTGACGTGGCCTTTACGTCGGTTCTCAAGCGTGCGATCCGTACCCTGTGGATTGCGCTCGATGCGATGGATACGATGTATTTGCCGGTTCACAACAATTGGCGCTTAAATGAGCGCCATTACGGAGACCTGCAGGGGCTCAACAAAGCTGAGATGGCCGCCCAGTATGGTGATGAGCAAGTGCTGATTTGGCGCCGTGCTTACGCCATCGCGCCCAATCCGATTGCGCTCGATGACCCGCGCCACCCTCGTTTTGATCCACGTTATGCCAAGTTGACCCCCCAGCAACTGCCTGCCACGGAATGCCTCCAAGACACCGTAGCGCGAGTTCTGCCCTTCTGGGATGAGACGATAGCGCCCTCAATACGAGCGGGCCGTCGGGTGCTGGTCGCCGCGCATGGCAATAGCCTGCGTGCATTGATCAAGCACCTAGACAACGTGTCTGATGACGATATTGTTCACCTGAATATCCCAACAGGCCAGCCCCTGGTGTACGAGTTAGACAAAGATTTGCGTCCAATCCGACATTACTACCTAGGCGACCCCGCGGAAATTGAAGCGGCGATGGCGGCGGTAGCGGCACAAGGGAAAGCCAAGAAAGCGTGATCAAGCGGCGTGTTGCCATCTGGCTGTGTGGCGCCCTTAGCCTCTTTGGAGGCACGGGCGGTGCGTTTGCCAGCCCTGAAGATATCGCTGCTCGGCAAACGCAAGCGCAGCGCCAGAGGGAGGATTTGCGCGGGCGTATTCAGACCGTGCAAAAAGAGCTCGACACCCGCGAGGCTGATCGCAAGGAGGCTGCGGATGCGCTGAAGGTGTCTGAGACCGCTATCTCTCAGACCTCTCGTCGGATCGTTGAGCTTGCGGCCGATCTTAAAAAAGCCCAAACCGAGCTTGAAGGTCTGCAACGTCAAATTACCCGTCAGCAGCAGACTTTAAGTGTGCGACGCGACGAACTGTCCGATCAGTTGCGTAGGCAATATTCAAGCGGCTTATCACCTTGGTCCGCGCTGCTGTCGGGCGACGATCCTCAGGAGCTTGGGCGTAACTTAGCCTACCTGGACTACGTCTCGAAGGCGCGCGCTGACACGGTTGCAGCGCTGAAGAAGGATATCGATCGCTTGGCTCAGCTCGAAGCGCAGGCAGACGTCCGTCAAAAAGATGTTGCCCGGCTCGTTAGTGAAACGACGCAACAAAAAGAGGCGCTTGAGGCGCAAAAAAAGGAGCGTGCGACCGTTCTTGCCCGCATTGAGGGGCAAATGCAAGCCCAGCGTGCTGAAGCGACTCGACTCGGAGAGGATGAAAAGCGCCTGGCTGGCCTCATTTCAGACCTGGACGGACAGCTTAAGGCTGCCCAGCAGGCGGCGGCTGAGGCCGAGCGTCGTGCACAAGAGGCGCGCAAACTTGAGTTGGCTCGCAAGGAGCAGGCGCAGCGCGCAGCGGAGGCAGACAAGCGCCGCCAGGCGGCCGAACAGGCAGCTGAGCAAGCAGCTCAAACCGGACGCACGACCCAAGCCGATTCAGATACGACATCCCTTGCTGCGGGTAAGGGATTGCCCAAAAGTGTGCGTTGGCCAATCCGCGGGACCGTAATGGCGCGGTTTGGGACAGATCGTCCCGAAGGTGGGATCTGGCGCGGCATTTTGGTGCGTGCGGATGCCGGGGCGGCGGTGCAGGTCGTTGGGGCCGGCACCGTGGTGTATTCAAACTGGCTCAGAGGCTTTGGCAATCTTTTGATCGTAGATCATGGGCAAGAGTATCTCAGTGTCTATGCCTATAACCAAAGCTTGCTTAAACAGGTGGGCGATACGGTTCGGGTAGGGGAGACCGTTGCCTTGGCAGGAAGTACGGGTGGGCAAGTGGATTCCGCCCTATACTTCGAGATCAGACACCGTGGCGTCGCCGTCGATCCGATAGCCTATCTGGCGCGATGATTTTTATTGTGGTCTAGGCTTCCGCCTTAACGACCTTGAATTCAGGAATGTGCATGGGCACTCGCAAATTACGTAGTTTTGGCTTGGTTTCCGCCGGCATCGTGGCCGGGGTGCTGTTGAGCCTGGGCATTAGCGCCGTCGCACAGCGGGGCGCGCCTTTGCCGCTGGACGAGTTGCGCCAGTTCTCAAGCGTCTTCTCGGCGATCAAAAACAATTATGTTGAGGCCGTCGACGATAAAAAGTTAATCAGCGGCGCGATCGCAGGGATGTTGTCGGATCTCGATCCGCACTCCGCCTACTTGGATGCGGATGCCTTCAAAGAAATGCAAAGCTCGACACAAGGCGAGTTTGGTGGCTTGGGTATTGAGGTGGGCACGGAAGACGGGATGGTCAAGGTGATCTCGCCGATTGAAGATACGCCTGCAGCACGCGCGGGCATTCGTGCCGGCGACTTAATTTCAAAAATCGATGACACGTCCACGAAGGGCTTGTCGTTGAATGATGCAGTCAAGATGATGCGCGGCCCCGTGAAAACGCCGATCACCTTGACGATTATTCGTCAAGGACAAGCGCAGCCACTCACCATCAAGATTGTACGTGACACGATTCGCGTGCGCAGCGTCCGCAGCAAGATGTTGGATGGCAATATTGGTTATGTTCGCATTGCACAGTTTCAAGAAAAAACGGGTGCTGATCTTGCGCGACATTTAAAAGAGCTTGGCGCAAAAGGTGCCCCGCGCGCCTTGATTCTTGATCTGCGTAACGATCCGGGCGGATTGTTGAGCGGCGCGATCGGCGTGTCTGCCGCTTTCCTCAAGCCAGATACGCTTGTGGTGTCGACCGACGGACGTGCTCCAGATGCCAAGCAGAAGTACTTGTCTAACCCGTCTGATTACGCACGTGGCGAATCCGATTACTTGCGTGGTTTGCCTGCATGGGTCAAGACAGTGCCGATGGTAGTGTTGGTAAACGTCGGCTCGGCGTCGGCCTCAGAAATTGTTGCGGGCGCTTTGCAAGATCACAAGCGTGCCACCATCATGGGTAATCGTACGTTTGGTAAGGGCTCTGTGCAGGTGATTCTGCCCATCTCCGACACCACCGCGATCAAGCTCACGACATCACGTTACTTCACACCGAATGGTCGGTCGATTCAGGCCACGGGTATTAGCCCAGACATCGTAGTGGCCGATACGGCTGAGGGCGACCTGTTTAAGTTGCCGCGCGAAGCGGATTTGCAGCGTCACTTGAGCAACCGCCAGACGCCGGAAGAGTTGGCGAAAGCCAAGGAAGACGAAACTCCTCTCGCGGATACGAACAAGGTGTTTCAGTTTGGTACGCCAGAAGACTTCCAGTTGCAGCAGGCTGTGAATTTCCTTGACGGCAAGCCGATCCAGAAAGCGGTGCCTGCACCAAAGAGTGCGAAGACAGGTGCTGCCGCTGAGGGATCCTCGAGTAAGAAATGAACGACGCTCAGTTGCTGAGATATGCCCGACACATCTTGTTGGATGAGTTGGGCATAGAAGGCCAGGAGAAGCTTCTTGCGGCGCGTGTATTGATCGTAGGTGCCGGCGGCCTAGGCTCTCCCGCCGCGATGTACCTTGCCTCTGCCGGTGTCGGGACGATTGTGTTGGCTGATCACGATGTGGTGGAGATCAGTAATCTGCAGAGGCAGATTATGCACAACACCAGTCGCCTTGGTCGGCTCAAGGCAGAGTCTGGACGTCAGACGATGCTCGCGTTGAATCCTGAGTTGAAGGTCGAGATCCGAACGACACGGATGGATGAACATTCACTCGACCAGGAAATTTCACAAGTTGATGTCGTATTGGACTGCACGGATAACTTTGCAACGCGTCATGCGGTGAACCGTGCGTGCGTCAAGCACGCCAAGCCCTTGGTTTCAGGCGCAGGCATCCGTTTTGAAGGGCAGGTCAGCGTGTTTGATCCTCGCGATGCTAACGCACCCTGCTATCACTGCTTGTTTCCAGAGGCCGACGATGTGGAAGCGCTTAATTGCGCGACAACCGGTGTGTTTGCGCCGCTTGTTGGCATCATCGGAAGTATGCAGGCCGCTGAGGCATTGAAGGTTATTGCGCAGATCGGGACAAGCTTAAAAGGTCGTCTCTTGATTCTTGACGCCCTAGATATGCAGTGGCACAGCGTGAAGGTTAAGCGCGATCCCGCTTGTATCGTTTGCGCCACGAGGAAGCAGACCTGAGTGCGTTTGCTTTATACGGGGCGCGCGGCCACACCTAGAATTAATTTGAGTTGTGTATCCATGTGCAGCGTCGGCGTTGTTTGCCACGCGCTTTGGGCGAAGCGCAGCCAACTGCCAATGACAAATTGCGTCAACGTGGCGGCCAAGGCCGTTGCCTGGATCGATGGTTCGAGGGTGCCGCTGGTGATGGCATGCCGCAGTGATTGCTTAAAGGAGGCGTCGATGCGGTCGGTGATTTGATTGGCGCGCGCTTGCAGGCGTTCGTCCTCGGTGACCAAGGCGTCTCCGGTTAGGACGCGTGTCATGCCCCGGTTGCGTTGCGCAAAGGTCAGTAACATCGCCGCGATCTTGCGAGCTTGCTCGACCCCATTAGGCTCGGACTCAACAATTTGATTGACGAGCGTGAAGATGGTCGATTCGATGAACTCGAACAAGCCCTCAAACATTTGAGCTTTGCTTGCGAAGTGGCGGTAAAGCGCGGCCTCGGACAATTGCATGCGCGCGGCGAGCGCCGCGGTTGTGATGCGCGCCGCGCGTGGTTGCTCAAGCATTTCTGCAAGCATTTGCAGAATTTGATGTTTACGTTCGCCGGTTTTGACTGACATCGCGGTCGGCCCATCAAAGAAGGTTAAAAAGCAAGGCGTGGGTTACGAAACGGTGTGTGCTAAGCCCGCAACGGACGCTTTTGGAGCAGCAAGTCTGAGACACAGTTTACCCGCAAGTCGACGAAATTGGGGCGTCCACTTTTACCTCGGCCAAAGGGCGTACCGGGGTGGTAGACATGCACGGTACGCAGGCCAGCGCGCCGCGCACCCCGTAAGTTTTCCATGGTGTCTTCGACAAGAACGGCCCTGCGGGGTGACACGCCTTCGTGCGCCAATATGTGGCGCATCATGGTGCTGGACGGCTTTGGCCTGAAATGCCCATGTAAGCGCATTTGCTCGACGCCCCATAGTCCGTCGAAACACTGCAGAATTTTGAGGTGTTTCAGCACCGCGCGCGCGTAGCGCAGGGGGGCATTGGTTACCAGCACCTTTCGCCCGGGGAGGCGACGCAGCTTGCTGGCGAGGCCCGTTTCGGCACGAATGAGTGGTGCGACATCGAAGTCGTGGCTGCGATGTAAAAAAGCGTGGGCATCGATTGCATGGTGGCGCACGAGACCGATGAGGGTCGCTCCGTATTTGCGCCAGTACTGCGTGCGTAAAACGCTGGCCGCCTGTTCGTCGATGGAAAGTGCTTCCATGACCGCAGCAGTCATACCCAGATTGATCTCACGAAAAATTTTGTATGACGTGTCGTGCAAGGTATTGTCTAGGTCAAAAAACCAGACGAACTCTTTGCTGCGCGGGTTGAGCGCACCCTCAGTAAGATGAACGCGTGCACGACGCACGCGCACCCGTGGATGCTGCGGCAGTCGTTTCGGCGTCACGTGCGCACTACTGGGAAGAGATCATCGTACCGACGCCTCGGTCTGTTAACACTTCTAGTAACAGACAGTGCGGCACACGACCATCTACGATATGCACAGACTTCACGCCATTGCGAGCCGCATCGAGCGCAGAGGAAATTTTTGGAAGCATTCCGCCTGAGATGGTCCCATCAGCAAACAAGGCGTCGATTGTTTGTGCCGACAATTGGCGTAGAAGCTTGCCGTTTTTATCGAGCACGCCGGGCGTGTTGGTCATCATGAGCAATTTTTCGGCGCCGAGCACTTCAGCCATTTTGCCCGCAACAACGTCCGCATTGATGTTGTAGGCTAAGCCATCTACACCATAGCCGATCGGTGAAATTACAGGGATAAACTGATCATCCTGCAGGGCTTTGACGACAGCCGGTTCGATGCGGTCAATGTCACCTACAAAACCAATGTCTAGTGGTTTGGAGGGATCGTCCTTATTGGGCATCAGCTTTTTACTGGCCTGGATCAGACAACCATCTTTACCGGTCAAGCCGACCGCTTTGCCGCCTGCCTCGTTGATCATTAAAACAATGTCTTGCTGCACTTGACCGCCGAGAACCCACTCGACCACTTCCATGGTGTCGGCATCGGTGACGCGCATACCCTGCACAAACGTACCCTGCTTACCGATGCGGCGCAGTGCCTCGTCAATTTGGGGCCCCCCGCCGTGCACGACGATAGGATTCAGACCAACGAGTTTGAGCAATACGACATCATGGGCAAAGCTGCGTTGCAGGACCTCTTCGGTCATGGCGTTGCCACCATATTTGATGACGATCGTTTTGCCATGAAAGCGCTTAATGTAGGGCAGGCTTTCGGACAAAACTTCTGCAAAAACTTCGGGGGCCATGGACGTGATGGGTGTCTGACTGGTCATGAGCGTTCGGCAGGCAAGAGAAGGTGGATCGGAACCAATTATTGGAAACGGATTGTAGAGCCAAGAACGACCCGACGGGGGCTAGCCCGCTAAAGCTTTTTCCAGGGTGCGCCTGAACTCTTGCTTGTCGTATTGCCCGAGATAGCGCTTTAAGATTTGACCGTTTTTATCGATGAGGAACGCGGTTGGCGTTAGCTTGACGTCCCCGAAGGCTTTGGCTGCTGCGCCGACTGTATCCAGAGCAACCGGAAATGGCAGTCTGCGCGTTTCCGCAAAGTTAATGACATAGTTTGCAGGGTCGTATTGCATCGCAACAGCCACAAGCTCGAAGCCTTGGCTCCGGTATTTTTCGTAGTTCTCGATGTTGTCAGGCATTTGGGCGACGCAGCTTACACAATTAGTTGCCCAGAACTTGACCAACACGACTTTGCCGCGCAGTTCGGAAAGCGGCAGTTGTTTGCCAGAGAGCGTCGAGAACGTGACCTCGGGCGCTTTGGGACCAGGCGCAGTGAAGAACCACGCGCCGATTCCGCCCAGCCCCGCTAGCAGCGCAAGCGCTACGAGTTTCTTCATTGAATTGGCATCACCTGTACGCCGCCTTGGGCGGGCGCGGCACCGGAGCCGGTGGTTGGAGCGGCCGGTTGTGCAGTGTCACCCAGACGTCCACCCATCAGGCGGTTTGCTGTATCCAGACGATTTGCTTCGGCCGGGGTAATGATTTGGAACAGTTTGTCTACGCGCTTGACCCCACCAATTTGTGCCGTTGTCGAGGCGGCGAGATCGCCCTCACGCTGCGTCACCAGGCCCATCAAGTAGACGATGCCACGGTCGGTGGTGACGGTGATGGTGCGTGAGGGAATGTCTTTGGTTGTGGCTAGTGTTGCCATGACCTTAGAGGTAATCCAGATGTCGTTCCCGACCACGCCAGCTGAAGCGGTTTCCTTGGTAACGGTGATTTGATCTGAGACGGATTTCACGCCTTTTGTTTTGCGTGCAAGCTCGCCTGCTTTGGCTTTGACATCGTTGCCGATGGTGTCGCCCGTGAGCAATACCACCCCATCATAAACGGTGATGGAGGCGCGGATGCTATCGCCAAAAGCGGTGCGCAGCTCTGCGCCGATTTTCAGTTCGATTGTCTTGTCGTCCGTCTGTTGCGCGACCGATCGACGATCGACCGCCACCAGCCCCGTGGTCGCCGCTGCGCCACCGATGAGTAAAGGAATACAGCCTTGCAGCATGCCGGCGGAGGCGCCAAGTGCGACGCAAAGCAAAACAGGACGAATAAGGCGGGCGGCGAGTGTCATGCAGAGTCTCCGAGTAAGAGCGTATCAATGCCATCGCACAGCATGTGCAGCAGCAAAATATGGATTTCTTGAATGCGCATCGTGCGATCGTGCGGTACGCAAAGGTGAATGTCGTCGGTGCTGAGCAAGTCGTTCATTGCGCCACCCCCTTTTCCGGTGAGCGCAATGACGCGCATCTCGCGCTCGTGCGCGGACTGAATGGCCTGCTGGACGTTTTCTGAGTTGCCGCTGGTGGAGATTGCGACAAGCACATCACCAGGGTGCCCTAACGCGCTAATTTGTCGTGAAAAAATTTGGGCGTACCCGTAGTCGTTGCCGACAGCCGTCAAGATGGACGTGTCCGTGTTCAGTGCGATGCCGGCGAGCGGGAGGCGTTCGCGTTCAAAGCGGCCAACAAGCTCGGCGATAAAGTGTTGCGCGTCCGCGGCTGAGCCGCCGTTGCCACAAGCCAGAATTTTGCCGTTATTCGTGACGCAGCCAAAACACATATCGATTGCGCGCAGAAGTGGCGAAGAAAGCATGTTGGCGCTGTCTTGCGTGGCAACAACATGATCATTGAAGTGGTTGGCGAGTGTCGAGGCAAGGTTCATGGCGATTGTTCGGCTCCTGAATTTGAATTATCTCACTTATCTCGCGTCAGGCGGAAGGCGTCGCGATGCCAGATCAGCCCCGACGGCTCAAAGGCCAGCACATCGATCCGGCAACATGGCGTGATGCCGCCAAAGTGCCGCCGCACGAGCTCGGCAAGAAACCAACGTGCCGCACGCAGGACGCGCCGCTGCTTGGCGGGCGTGACGCTTGCCGATGCGCCGCCATAGCGACTTGAGGTGCGTTGCCGTACTTCCACAAAGACGAGGATGGATCCGTCCCGCACCACCAAGTCTAGCTCGCCGGCGGGACAACGCAGCTGACGGGCCAATACCACGCAACCTGCGCGCGCGAGGTGCGCTTGCGCAAGCGCTTCGTAAAGGTCGCCGCGCTGCTGGTGCGTGGAACGGGCTGAGGGGGGCGATCCTTCGGTGGTCCTCGGCTCTTGGCGGCACTGCAGGAGATTGGCGCGCAGGGCCCTTCCTCGTTTGGCGACCGCTTTTTTCTGCGCGAGGGCGGCCTGACAAAAAAGGGTTGCGTACTCTTTGGTGGAGCTATTGAAGACAGTCATTTTGGGTCAGGCGTCGTGACGAGGTGAGCTAAGCCGACTACACTGCCACAATTCGGCTTCGTTGACTTTCGCCATGACAGAAAATGTCCCACCGCAAGAGCGCCCTGATGCCTGGCACCGACTCGGTCAGAAGGTCGACGCACAACAGTGGCCGACGCATTGTTTGTATGTCGTGGCGACACCAATTGGCAATTTGGGGGATCTATCCTTGCGGGGCTGGCACGCCCTGCAATTAGCCGATGTGATCGCCGCGGAGGATACGCGCGCCACACGCACGCTACTTGACGCCTGGGGATTGGACACCCCTACGATGGCAGCACACCGTCATAACGAGGCGGGCGCCGCAACGGATATTGTTCGACGACTGCAGTCAGGCCAGCGTGTCGCCTTGGTGTCTGATGCGGGGTCTCCTGCCGTCAGTGACCCTGGCGGACTGGTGGTGCAGGCCGTACGCGAGGCAGGTTTGCGCGTGCTTCCCTTGCCCGGCGCCAGTGCGGTGATCACGGCACTGATGGCGACTGGTGTGACAACGGACGCTTCACCCGGGTTTGTCTTCGCGGGTTTTGCCCCAACTAAATCCATGGCGCGGCAGCGCTGGTTTCGCTATTGGACACAGCTCGTCACCGCCGTCGTGTTTTATGAAGCCCCCCATCGTATCGCCGCGAGTTTGAAAGACTTGTTGTCCGTGCTGGGGCCCGCGCGTCAGGTGAGCTTGGCTCGAGAAATGACCAAGCGGTTTGAAGAGATTGCGTGTGTCACCTTGGCCGAGGCACAACAATGGTTACAGGCGGATCCTCATCGCGAGCAAGGGGAATACGTTGTCATTGTTCATCCGGCACAAAGTGAGCTGGATCCCGAGGCAGCAGAGCTGGTTGATGCGGGAATCGATGCGTGGTTGGACGCTTTGCTCGAGGTCTTGTCAGTACGCGATGCCGCCCGTGTGGCAGCCAAGGCAACAGGGCAGTCGCGTGACACGCTGTACGCCCGAGCGTTGGCGCGCAAGGGCGGCTAAACCGACCAAGCGCCTTTAGGGGCCAGTGACCCGTGGCGCGACGCCGAGCGCGTTTTCGAGCGGCCCAGCAGCTTGGGTCGCGGCCTCGGTGCTCGCAAAGGGCCCCACGCGCACGCGGTGTAAGTTCCCTGCCCCGAGTTCAACGTTCACCGAAACACCCGCTTGCGTCGGCACTTGGGCCGCAGCACGTGCGGCAATTGCCTGCGCTCGCGCGGGATCACTAAATGCGCCAAGTTGTAAGTAAACGGACCCCGCCGCTGCAGGCGTTGCGCTGCTGGCCGGCGCTGCGGCGAGAGGGAGTGTCGCCACGGAGGGGCCAGTGGCTGCAAGGCTTGGCGTCGTAGGCGTAGGCGTGACGGGCGGCGCAAGCGGGGCTGGTCTTGCAGCAATCGGCGGGCTGGCTGCAGCAGCGGGCGCACTGGCCGCGAGTGCCGTTCCGTTGGCGATTTGCTGCGGCATGATGCGCTCCACGACCACCTCTGCGCTTCCGGGCGAGAGAACGCCCAGTTTGTGGGCCGCGACATACGACAAGTCGATAACGCGCCCGCCCAAGAACGGACCGCGGTCGTTAATGCGTAGCACGACGGTTTTGCCAGTGGCCACGCGAGTCACTCTGACGTAGCTCGGGATAGGCAAAGTAGGATGCGCTGCTGTCATGCCATACATGTCATAGCGCTCGCCATTAGAGGTCGGTTTGCCGTGGTATTTTTTTCCGTACCAGGAGGCAGGACCCTGCGCGCGGTAAGGCTGGCCCGACGTGTCTGGCACATAGCGCTGGCCGAAGATGGTGTAGGGATTATTTGGGCCGCGCGCCAAGGGTTCAATGCGTGGCACGGCGTCGGGTACGGCATCGAGGTTTGCGGGGGGATTTGCCTCAGGGCCATCGTCCATGTAGTACGCACCGCCTCTGCGGCCCGACCCTGAACAGGCCGCGAGCAGCGCGCATACGAGCGCAATAATCAAAAGGCGGCCGAGGGACGAGCTCGTCGATCTCATCAGGAAAGCGTAGGTTGGTCGCGATGACGCACGAGTACGGGGCCGTGATCGCTAAAGCGTTTGCCTAGCGTTTCAACCAAATAGACTGAACGATGTTTGCCACCGGTGCAACCAATCGCAACCGTGAGGTAGCTGCGCGTGTCCTCGGTGTAGCGCGGCAGCCATTTGCGAATGAACGCTTCAATGTCATTGGCCATTTGACTCACATCATCAAATCCAGCGAGCCAGTCGGCGACCGGCTGATCTTTGCCGGTTAGGGGCCGCAACGCTGGATCGTAGTGTGGGTTGGGCAGGCACCGCACATCGAACACCATGTCGGCATCGCTAGGAACCCCTTTTTTGAAGGCGAAGGATTCAAAGGTCAACAACAAAGGTTTGCGATCGGCTTGAACGAGGTCTCGGATCCATGTGCGCAGCTGCCCCGGGGTCAGGCCAGAGGTGTCGATCACATGGCCAAGATTGCGCAGCGGAGCGAGTTGATCACGCTCGAGTGCGATGCACTGCTCGAGCGACGCGGCAACGCCACTGCGTGCCAAGCGATCTGAGAGAGGGTGGCGTCTGCGCGATTCAGAATAGCGCTGAATCAGCGTCTGATCGTCGGCGTCTAGAAACACAACGCGCAGTTGTGTGCCCATCGCAGATAGCGCGGTGATGATGTCTGGTAATTCATCCAGATCCCCGGGCGACCGAACATCGATTGAAATAGCGACTCGTCCTGTGGGATCGCCTCGCATAGATCCAATAAATTCGTGCAAAAAACGAACGGGCAGATTGTCGATACAGGTGTAGCCCGCGTCTTCCAGCAAGCGCAACGCAACGGATTTGCCTGAGCCGGAGATTCCTGTGAGCAAGACGACATTTAGTTGGGGCATATTATGGCTGCCCTCGTGCGATGGCTTCGGCTTGTCGCTGCATGAACTCTGCGAGGGTGTCGATTCCGCGCAACTTCAGAATCGTGTTGCGTACGGCCGCTTCAACCAAGACGGCTAAGTTGCGTCCTGCCGCCACCTGTAGCATGACCTTGCGAATCGGACAGCCCAGCATGTCTTGCGTCATATCCTGCAAAGGCAGGCGTTCAAATTTGTCCTGTGCAGTTGCGCGCACAAGATGCACGATCAGCTTGAGTTTCATTTTTCGGCGTACGGATGTTTCACCAAAAATCGTGCGGATATTCAACAATCCTAAGCCGCGGACTTCAAGCATGTTGCGTAAGAGCTCCGGGCAGTGTCCCTCGATAACGTGCGGAGCCGTGCGTGAAAGATCCACCGCATCGTCGGCCACTAGGCCGTGACCGCGTGAAATCAACTCGAGCGCAAGTTCACTTTTCCCCAGCCCGGACTCGCCCGTGATAAGCACTCCCAGCCCAAGCACATCCATGAAGACGCCATGCACGGTTGTGGTGGGAGCCAGGCGTCGACCTAAATAAATACGCAGCAGGTCGATGAGTTCAGCTGCTGGAACGGGGGTCGTCAGAAGGGGAATGTGATTGCGCTCGCAGCCCTCGATCAAGTCGTTGGTCGGCGGCAAGCCGTCGGCAATGAGAATTGCGGGTACGCCACCCGCCAAGAGCTCGTCAAGATGATGGACGCGCCGCTTGGAGTCAAAACGAGTGTAGTAATCCATCTCTTGTGTGCCAAACACTTGTATCCGCGAAGGATGGATAAGGTTCAAGTGCCCGATCAAATCGGCAGCGGCCGCGCCGTTATCCGGGATCAGGCGATCTGCCGCCGTTTGACCGGCAACCCAGGTAAATGGAATATCTTCGGTGGTGTCGAGAACCAGATCCTGCACCGTCAGCATGGCGACTCCGTAATGGAAAGGGTGGGTCCGTCCGCAAGAAAATTAGCGCAGGTCCTCGGTCAACAACGCGTGGACGATTTTCGGATCGGTTTCCATCGCTAACCGTGACCTGAGCGCTTTGTCGGAAAACAGGCGAGCCACTTCGGCAAGTATATCGAGATGTTGTTGCGTTGAGGCCTCTGGCGTGAGCAGAATTAACAACTGATCGACGGGTTGTCGGTCAGGCGCATCAAACGGGATGGGTTTCGCGAGCCGAATAAAAGCGGCGATTCCTGCCCGGAGCCCCTTAATCCGACCATGTGGCATCGCGATCCCCGCGCCTAACCCGGTTGATCCCAGGCGTTCGCGCGCGAATAAGCTTGCGTAGACAGCGGCACGTTCTACACCTTGATTATTTTCAAGCAGCAGGCCAGCTTGTTCGAACACCCGTTTTTTACTGGTCGCGGGCATGTCTAGCACAACGTTGTTGAGTGGCAAAAGACGAGACAAGTGTTTCATGCGCTGAATTATAGGTTGGCCTCAGGTGTGCCGGTGTGCCCCTGCAATGTGTGCAATGGGGCGATGTACAAAAAACAACGCCCGCGAAATGCCTGCGGGCGTGCGTTTGGAACAGAGGGTCGAAAAGCGTTTACGCTGTTTCGAAAATCTGTCGTTTGGCGGCTAGGTGCTGATGGTCCTGCGTGCGCGCTTTGTATTGAAGTACTTTACGGTCGACTTTGTCGATGAGCAGATCGATCGAGGCGTAAAGATTTTGCTCCGACGCTTCGCAGTGAATATCCTTGCCGCGGACATGCAAGGTGATTTCTGCTCGGTGCTTGAGTGGCTCGACCGACAGGATGACTTGCGAGCCGATAACGTGGTCAAAATGCCTTAAAACGCGGGTCATTTTGGTTTGGATGTATTCCCGGATGGCTGGGGTGACGTCAAGATGGTGACCGGTGATGTTCAGGTTCATTGCGTACTCTCCAAAAAGGAACGGCGGTTGTGCGGATGCACGGGGTGTGGGCGGCAGGTGACTCCTTTGGTGATGACTGATGTTTTAAGTGTAGTGACTTGCATGCAGAAATCAAGGGTAAAAATACCCATAGATTGACTTGCGTCAGTGATTGTTTGGTGTGCGCTGCAACATCGAGGCGGTTGCCGCCCCCAGCAGGCGTTACATCTTAAAGTGTTCGCCTAGGTACACACGGCGGACGGAGGCGTCATTAATGATATCGTCGGGTAGGCCGCTTGTGAGCACTTTACCTTCGCTAATGATGTAGGCGCGGTCGCAGATGCCTAGGGTTTCGCGTACGTTGTGATCTGTAATGAGCACCCCGATGCCGCGACTTTTCAGAAAGCGCACGATGCGTTGGATTTCAATGACGGCAATAGGGTCTACACCGGCGAAGGGCTCGTCCAGCAGAATAAAACGAGGGCGCGTCGCTAGCGCACGAGAAATTTCTACGCGCCGGCGTTCTCCGCCAGAAAGTGAGAGGGCACTGTTTTTTCGGATATGCGTGATTTGTAGCTCGTCGAGCAAGGAGTCAAGCTGTCGCTCGATCGTGCTCGTTGAGAACTTTTTGCCTTCGTTGTCGATCTGTAATTCGAGTACAGCCCGGATATTTTGTTCGACCGTTAGTCGACGAAAAACGGAGGCATCCTGTGGCAGGTAGGACAAGCCCATGCGCGCACGTCGATGAATGGGCATGCTACTGATGGGGATGTCATCAATTTCGATACGACCGGCATCGGCCGCGACCAAGCCCACGATCATGTAAAAGCTTGTAGTTTTCCCGGCGCCATTGGGCCCTAGCAGGCCAACAACCTCACCACTATTGACTGAAATAGAGACATCTTGCACGACCATTCGTCCACCATAGGACTTGCGTAGGCCGGTTGCGCTGAGCTTTCCTGGCGAATGCTCAAAGGCTGGATTGGATGAGGTTGAAGCTTGCGATGTTTGCATAAGGGGTGCTTCAGGGGCGAGCGGCGCCGGCTGGCCTACTTACGGGAGGTGGCGGCAGATTGCCTTGTTTCGCTTGGCACTCCGCGACGGCTGCCTCCGCACGTGCTTTGGGCTGCGCAACGGAGCGCACGCGCCCGTCGGCATTGGCAGAGTTGGGCCCTGAAAACGCTTGGTAGACATCGGTTTTCTGGTTATAGCGGACCTGTTGGCCGCTGACCGTATCAAAGTGTTTGCCACAAATGTAGCGCGACACAACTGCCTTGCCGATTAAATCAAACGTTTCATTTTTACCGTCGTATTCCGCGCGCTGGCCCACGCCTTCGAGCACTTCAAAGTTCTCTGGGCGCAATTGACGAATCAACACAAGTTTGTCGGTCTTCATGGTGGCTTCGCCGAACTGGTTACCGTCTTTATCCTCGCGCATTTGCAGCATATCGGCATTCATGGTGAGTAAGCCGCGCGTCATGACGACTTTGCCGGTAAAGGTGCTTTCGCGCTTTGTGTCATCGTAATGAAGTGTGTCGGACAAAATCGTCGTGCTTGGTTCTTCGGGCGTCACGACTGCAGCGGGCGCCCGTTGCGCATGGGCCATTGCGCCAAGCGATAGACACAGCATGGCAAGGAATGAGTGAAAGACTGTGTGCGGAGAGCAAAATGTAATCATGGTTTGGGCATAAGCGCTTTGGGGGCCGACTCTGCCGCCTGATCTTTCGGGGCAATGTCGACATCGGTCGATTTAAACACGTCTAGCTGCTGCGTGGCGTTGTTAAAGCGCATACCGGTTCCGCTCATGCGCGAGCGCCCGCTGGTGGCGACGGCTGGAAGGTCCGTGTAGCTCACATCTTCCTTGACGAGCAAGGTGAGTTCTTCGCTACGAAAATTAAGTGGCTGACGCTCTGCATCGCCCAGGCGCAAGATGACGGCATCCCCTCGCATGATGATGCGATTGCCCTCGTCATAAATCACAGCGATGCGAGAGGTGGCAACAGTGAGTGGGTTGTCAGACTTGAGTCCGAAGGCGCGGGGCGCGATCAGCTCGTAGGATTTGTCGTCGGGGAAGTGTTCCATCAGATCACCTTCTAAGCGGTGGATCACAATCCCTTTCTCGTCCGTACGCAGAAGCACGATCTTTTTTGCCCAAGTGTCTGGCTCGTGTGTGATGCGGCTCGGGGGGTCAATTTCAACGGCGCGTTGCGAGTAGTCGGCCGCCCACCACGTGCCCATGACAAGCGAGAGCAGGATAATGAGTGAGACGACGATCGAGGCGCGTTCTTTCATGACGGGCTACTGAATCGTGCCAGGGCCTAGACGGCCCGGCTGAAAAAATGTTCCAAGGCGATGCTGTGCGGCCAAAATGATGTCACAGCATTCGCGTGCTGCGCCATGCCCCCCCGCTTTAATGGCCACCCAATGCGCAGCTTGTTGCACATAAGCAGGCGCATCCGGCACGGAGGCTGCGAAGCCTGTGCGTTGCATGGCGGGTAAGTCGATCAGGTCGTCTCCCATGAAACCCGTTTGCTCCAGTGAGACGTGATGTTTTAAGGCGAGCTCAGTGATGGCGAGGCCTTTGTCCCGGACGTTTTGCAGGACATCACCGAGCCCAAGTTCGGCGGCACGGCGGTCGACGATCGGACCAGATCGGCCAGTCATCAGCACGACGTTGACGCCGCTGGCCGCCAGCATTTTCAGCCCATGGCCGTCTAGTGCATTAAAACGTTTGAATACCTCTCCGTGCTCGCCATACCAAAGGCTGCCGTCAGTCAGTATGCCGTCGACATCGAACACCATGAGCTTAATGCGCGCGAGGCGCTCTCGGACCGAGGCAGAAATTTTTGCCAGCACGAGTGCTTCAGCAGGATGGGGGATGGGAGGAGGTCTGTTCATCGCGGATTAGACGACCTTCGCCGCCATTAAGTCGTGCATATGCACGGCGCCGATCAGTTTGCCCTGGTCGTCTGACACCAGCATTTGGTTGAGTTTGTGGGTGTCCATAATCACTGCTGCATCGACAGCGAGGGCCTCGGGCTGAATGTGTCGGGGGTTAAGGGACATGCCGTCTGCCACAGTCAGCATGCGGACATCTCCTTTGCGTTCGATGAGGCGTCGTAGATCGCCGTCTGTGAAAATTCCGATCGCGCGGCCCCCCGAGTCGATGACGGCCGTCATGCCCATGCCTTTGCGTGAGATTTCTTCTAAGGCTTCAAAGACCGAAGCCGATTGCGCCACGCATGGCACTGCACTCGCATTGCGCATGATGTCGGCCACGCGGGTTAATAGCCGACGACCCAGCGCGCCGCCGGGGTGCGAACGAGCAAAGTCGTCAGCGCCGAAGCCACGCGCCTCAAGGCAGGCAACGGCTAAGGCATCGCCCATGGCCAGCGCAGCCGTCGTGCTGGCGGTGGGTGCAAGATTGAGCGGGCAGGCTTCCTGAGAGACGCTTACATCCAGATGTACATCGGCCAGGCGAGCGAGTTCTGAGTCCTTGTGCCCGGTCATAGCAATCACTTTGACCCCAAGCCGATGTGCGGCGGGCAGAATGGCGAGCAACTCTTGACCCGAGCCGGAATACGATACGGCGATCAGAAGGTCTTGCCCACCGATCATCCCGATGTCGCCATGAATGGCTTCGGCGGCATGTAAGAAAAACGAAGGCGTGCCTGTCGAGGCCAGGGTCGCTGCGATTTTCCGAGCAATATGGCCTGTTTTCCCTAGGCCGCAGACAACCACCCGACCTGGGCAGGCGAGCATGAGCGCAACCGCTTGTTCAACGCTCGCGTCTAGGCGTTGGTTTAGTTCGGTTAACGCCCGGGCT
>CAIUZV010000191.1 GCA_903903735.1 uncultured beta proteobacterium
ACATAAATTGCCATATCCCTCACGATTCTGTGCCAGCAAAATGATTCGAAATGCGGAGTATGTCTGGGGCGTTAGGCGTAATTCTGAACCGACCAAAAGTTTTAGACCTATTTTTTTAGCTTCAACGTGCGCGCGCACAATTCCGGCAAGTGAGCATTCGTCCGTGAGAGCTAGAGCGTGATAGCCGAGCGCTGCTGCTTGTGCGACAAGACTTTCAGGCGCTGAGGCGCCGCGTAGAAAGGAAAAGTGGCTTGAGGTGCTGAGCTCTGCGTACGCTGGGAGTCCCGATTGCTGTGCGATCTGCATGGTGTTAGCTAAATAGCCCATGCAAATACCAATGCGCGGGATCTGCATCGCGCTCACGATAAATCCAGTAACGCGCGCCTGTCGTATCACGTGCCTCGAAGTAGTCTCTTGCAATACTCGGCCCGTCCCACCAGCCGCACTCCAGACGCTCGGGGCCACGCAAGAGCTCAAGCGCTGTGCGATAAATAGGTCGATTTCGCTCTACACGTAGTGCAATCGGCACTGGCAGCAGCCAGAACGGTCGCTCGAGTAACTGCGGTACACCATCCTGCGCAGCAGACTCAAGGTTGCTAGGTGTGGATATCCAGTTGTTTGCGATTTCAGGGCGATGGTCAGCAACTGCTGCGGGGTGCAATAAACATTGGGGACCCAATCGTGCCGTGAGCAGATCGAAGAGTTTGCGGCGTTCAGCAGGCGTACGAAGCGTTTCTGGAAAGAGTCCTCCGGCAGAATGTTGTAGCTCAGCAATGTCGATACTTTCTACTGTTATTGCAATGACTGAACCTTTCAGGGGCAAGCGTTCAATATGCTCATGCACCAAAAGCATTAGACCGCTTAGCGTGTGGACAGGCTCTCCAAAAGCTAAATCATGTTGTGTGTGGACGGCACTCTCTTTATAGCGCTCGTGATGCAAGATAATACGCAGGCGTGTGAGGGCGCTGCGTTTTGCAACGAGCCACACGCACAGCCGCGCTAGCATGTGTTCAATGCCGTGCATGATGTCCACGGTATGATCCACACGCTCGGCTAAATCTAGACGTTGCATAAAGTGAGGCGCAGGCTGATAGGCTTTAAGAGTGGTATGTGTTTGACTGTAGGCCGCATCGAGCTCTTGTAGAAGTGCTGGCCCGATTCGTCGCGATAGGCCTGCCCGTGGCAAGGTACGTAGCCCCTCAAATGTTTTGCAACCAATGGCATCGAGCCATTGACGGTGCGCCTGCGCACCCGGCAGAGCGAGACAGGGAAGAGGATCGAGTGCTCGCGTCAGCGAGGTGTAGGAGTATGCATAGCGTTTACGTGCTTGGCTTACGTTAACAAGCAACCATGCACCGGTCGGGGTTGGCGCCACACTCGTGCTGAGTTGATGATGTAACAAGCGCACGCGTTGTCGTAGCCTGTAAACAATGTTTCGTACGCCACCAAATAATCGCAAGCTTGCCTCGATCTCTAGCAGTACCGTATGTCTTGCTCCCTGATAAACGGCTGGCGTATAGGCGAGCGCATGCTGCGCACACTGATCGAAAATCGATTGTTGCGTCTCGGTTGAGCGTTCAGTCGTTAACGCCTCAGGTTGAGGGTGCCAAGACGGTTGCCAGCATTCGAGTGCGTGTAGGCGCAGGCCGATCCATATCGCCATGTGGGGTACTCATTAAATAATTGTGTGTTTCGCGCGGCAGACAAAGCAATTTGCTGTGTAACGAACCGCGTCGTTTGATAACGGAAACATGCAAATTCCCTGCATGGTCGGGTTCTAGTGTTACTCGTAGATTGGCGGGTGAGGCAATCGCTTTTGTGGCGATCGGTCGATACATCACGAAAAGCGTTTGGCTTGTTTGGGCAGCGAGTTGTAAACGTTTGAGTGCAAGCTGTGGGATGGTGTCTGTCCAGCAAAGAAGTGCCGCACAACTGCCATTTCTAAGAGTTTGCTCTGCTGCCCACCACTGATCACGGCGTTCGGCTGTGCGCACATAAAAAATAGAGCGTGATGTTCTTAACCAGTTATTCCAACAAACAATGTTGGGGATGTAAGGGGGATTAATAAGCGCGATCGCTTGCTGCGGGTCGAGTGAGGCAAGTGCGGGACGTAAGAGATGTAACTCGCCGATTCCTGCCCCAGCGGTTAAGAGTTCAATGAGTGTGCCCGTCGGCCAGCCGCCCCCAGGGAGTTCGGCATCGAGGCTGCGGTGACCCGTGCGAACGGTAGGGCGTGTGTATGTGCCGAGTTCAGAGCCCCGCCACAGATCTGGGTGAATGTGTTGTGGCTGGGCGCTAGGTCTGTTTTTTTGTATTGAGATCGAAGGGAAAAGCATGCTGAAGATTCATAAAAGCCAAGATTAATACTGTACAAATATACAGTATTAATCCGATCTTCAACTAGGCTTTATTCAAAAATTTTTTGCTGTGTCGTGTCGATTGTCCAACGCGTTTCACCTTCAGTTTGCCCTAACGCGTTGTAACGTCGTTCAATAAAAATCGCTTTCCCATCAATATGTTGCAGAATAATTGTGGTGCAACGTGTGCCATACCGTGGGTCTGTGATGAAAGGACTTCCTAAGATTTTTTCGCGTTGAAGTCCTACCCCGGTATCCGGTAACTCATGTTCAGCGGCTGGTGTGGTGTCTTGCAAAATACTAAACAATACTTCCGGCGATGGGGAGGTCACAGTGGACAGATGCTGTTCGAGTGCTTCGCGGGTACGCAAGACTTTTGGCCAGGAGGCATCGAGTACCGCGTTTGAGAGTCCAAAGGTTCCGTCGGTCAAATGCTGAGGCGGGCTAGCGTTGCGGTTTGAGCAATACCAAAGCCCACGATGATCTCCTACCAGCAAATTAAACCCGTTATACGAGGCGGAGTGCTCATACACGGTTTGCGCATAAGTCTGCGCCGCGTCGGCACCCCGGAGATAGTTTTCTGTGAGCAGTCCGCGCGAGGGTGCGTCGAGCTTACGCGGGCCGGGCTCTCGATAATTTGTCAGCAACGCGATGCGCCCTGAGGTTGTCATGCCAAGCCAGGTGCCGCCGGCCTCAAGATCGCGTCCGCCCAGGATGTGCGTTGCGTCATTCCAGGGAGCTGCCTCTCGCGTCGGACGGGTATGCAGTTCATCCCGATTCGCTGCGATCACGAGTGGCCAATCCGGCAGACGATTAAGCGAAAAAATTGCCAGACACATTAAACGGCCTGTTGTTTTTTCTTAGGAATGTTGACCAGAACCATTCCGCTCAACACCATGACCGCTCCCCAGACAAACTCTGGGTGGAGAGGGTCATCCAAAATCCATACTCCAAACGTGACGCCCATCAGCGGCGTGAGAAACGTAAAAATGGATACCCGCGACGCAAGATAATGACGTAATAACCAAAACCAAATGAGTAGGCTCATGAAAGCAATCACAACCCCTTGTATCAGAATGCTGCTAATGACAAAGGGGGTCCATATGACGCCGGCTTGCCCAGTCAGCGCGCAGACCACCAGTATGCCGACCGAGGCGAAGGACAGTTGATAGAAGGTTGTTTGCGCCGGAGGAATCTTAGCTAACTCAGTACAGCGAATAATGACAGTTGTCGCAGCCCATAACAAACCAGCCCCTAAGCCAAGAAGATCACCCAAGATCGTCGTGAGATTAAAGTGTGGCTGGTCAGACCCTCCAAGAAAAGCGACGGCAATCCCCGTAAAACACGTCATCACGCCAAACCATTGCAACCAGCTCAGTCGTTCCTCTGGAACCCAGTAGTGCAGACCTAGGGCAGTAAAAATGGGTGTGGTGTATAAAAAAACCACCATATGCGAGGCTGTTGTGCGCGCGAGCCCTTCGCCAATCATCCACCACTCTGCACCAAACAATAACCCCACGATGCATCCAGCCACCCAGGGCCCACGCCACAGAGCAAGTGATATTTTTTGATGCCACATGTATAGCGCGAGCAGCACACAGCCGATGCATCCGCGCAAGCCAATGTGCATGGCTGGAGTGAGATTTTCTGCGGTGAGCTTCAGAAAAATTTGCTGCCCACCCCACAGCGTGCACAGCAAAACGATACAGGCGAATGCTGTGCCGTCTAATGGTTTGCGGGAGTTGGACATACGTTTCCTTGATGACGACTGATTTTACACATCGCTTGACGGATTCTTGCTGCCGGGACCCATACAGCCCGACTGTTAAACTGAAAGCCACGCAGAACAATCTGGATGTCAATGTTTATGGCCCCCGCACACCCACCGAAAGGCTCGTCGCTAGCCACTTGGCTTGGCTATCTCGAAGCGTTACACCCCAGTGCGATTGATATGGGGCTTGAGCGGGTGCAGCAAGTGGCGCATCGACTCGATCTTCACACGGAGGCGTTGAAGATTGTGGTGGGGGGCACAAACGGCAAGGGCTCGACTTGCGCGATGCTAGAGTCCATCCTATTGGCTGCAGGGTATCGTGTTGGGTTGTACACCTCCCCACATCTGGTGACGTTCAATGAGCGCGCACGCTTGAACGGCGAAATCGTCGATGACGCCACGCTTGTCGGCCAATTTGAGCGAATCGAAGCTGCTCGTCAGGGTGTTTCCCTGACGTACTTTGAGTTCACAACCCTCGCGGTCATGGCGCTCTTTGCTTCACAGACGCTTGATGTGTGGGTGCTCGAAGTTGGTCTGGGTGGCCGGTTGGATGCTGTCAATATTGTGGATGCTGATTGCTCGATCGTGACGAGTGTCGATCTCGACCACACGGATTGGCTGGGTGACACGCGCGAAAAAATTGGTTTTGAAAAAGCACATATCTATCGCGCAGGGCGTCCCGCGATATGCAGCGATCCCGCACCACCTGAGTCTTTGCTGCGGTACGCCGGGGAGGTCGGTGCCGATTTGTGGCTATTTGGACGTGATTTCAACTATTCGGGAGACCGCCAACAGTGGGCATTCGCGGGGCGACAGCAACGCCGCAATGCGCTGGCATACCCAGCCTTGCGAGGCGCTAACCAGCTGTTAAACGCTTCGGCAGCGCTCGCGGCACTCGAATCGTTGCGCGATCGACTCGCGGTGCCACAACAGGCTGTGCGCCAAGGTCTGTTGCAGGCTTCTTTGCCCGGGCGCTTCCAGATTTTGCCTGGCCAGCCCACAATCATCCTGGACGTCGCCCATAACCCTCATGCGGCCGCCGTCTTAGAGAAGAATCTTGGAAACATGGGTTTTCACCCCTATACCTATGCCGTGTTCGGGATGCTGGCAGATAAGGACATAGAGGGTGTGTTGCGGCACATGGCCGGGCGGGTAGATCACTGGTTTATCGGCGGGCTTCCCGGCGCACGGGGGGTCAGTGGCCAAGCGTTGGAGGCGCGTGTGCGTCAATCTCTACAGGCCTATGATCCGGATGGCGCTAAAAACATACAAGTTTCGGGTTTTGTCAATGTTGAAAAAGCCTACCAAGCGGCCTTCGGTAAGGCGAACCCGGATGATAGAATCGTGGTGTTCGGATCCTTTTTGACAGTTGCCGAGGCGCTTCGCGTGATCGGACGCGCTTAAAAGAGTCCAATCACTTTTGGTGACTATGTGCGCGATCAGTTTTACGGCCAGGATGTGTGAATAATGGGACTGTTTTCGAGAAAAGATAGTGCCAGTGCCCGCAAACCAGCGGTCAAGCCTCGTCCCTCTGTCACGAGTGAGGCCCAAGCTGCTGAAATGCGAGTACGCGCGCGTCGGCGTCTTGCGGGTGCGGTGGTGCTTGTTCTGACGGCGGTCATCGTGTTGCCGATGCTGCTTGATTCAGAGCCTGCGCCTGTTGCCACCAATGTGCCGATTCGTATTCCTGACCGTCAGGCGCCATTCGGAGCGAATGCACCTGAGACACCTGCGCCGGTTCAGCCCGCGACAGTTGCAGAGGTTGCGCCGAGCGCACCAGCGAGCGCCGCAACCGTGAGCGAGCCCAAGCCAGACCCCAAGGTCGATCCAAAGCGCAATGAACCCCCCGCTCGTGTGGAACCTCCTAAAGCAGCGAGCCCTGCGCTGAGTGCGCGCTCTCCAGACGGCGAACGTGCACTCGCTCTGCTTGAAGGCAGACCCGCACGGCCTCCTGGTACGGGCACTGCGCCCCCTGAGGCCACCACACCTCGTCCACCTCCCGCTGCCGGTAATTTTGTCGTGCAAGCGATGTCCTTAGACTCTTCGGATGATGCACAACGCCAGCGCGGAAAGCTGCTGGCGTCTGGTGTCAGTAATGCCTTTGTTGATGGTCCGGTGAACGTGAACGGTAATCCCAAGTATCGTGTGCGTGTCGGTCCGTTTCCGTCTCGTGATGCAGCACAAGCTGCTCAGACGCGCTTGCGCACGTTGGGTTACAACGGCGCCTTTATCGCCTCACAGTGACCGGCTTCGATTTCGTACTCATTGCAATACTCGGAGTCTCGGCTGTGCTGGGCTTGTTGCGGGGCCTACTCAAGGAAGTCTTGTCTCTTGTAGCCTACGCTTCGGCTTTTTTGGCTGCGATTTGGTGGGGGCCGGATGTTTCTGATTGGGTGCAATCTTGGATTACGCAGTCTTTTTTAAGAATGGCTGTTTCCTACCTGGGAATTTTCATTTCAGTACTGCTCACAATCGGGCTCTTCAACATGACCTTGAGTTCGTTAATCAGTAAAACTGGTTTGACGCCAGCCGACCACGGTTTGGGTGGATTGTTTGGTCTGGTACGTGGTGCACTGTTTGTGTTGATTTTGGTGACGTTGGCGGGCTACACACCACTACCTAATGAAGCGTGGTGGAAAAATGCGATGTTTTCGAGTCAAGTTGTCGCGACGGTTCAACAAATAAAATTGCGACTGCCCGAGCCAATCGCTGGGTGGTTACCTTACTAAATGCAGTCTTCGTGCTTTACTTTTTCGGTTTAACCGGTATCAGGAATTTTCATGTGCGGAATTGTTGGGGTTATTGGTCGCGGGCTCGTTAATCAACTGCTCTACGATAGCCTGTTGCTGTTACAGCACCGTGGGCAAGACGCCGCAGGGATTGCAACGTCCAATGGCAACCACTTCAATATGTATAAGGCCCATGGTCTGGTACGTGACGTGTTTCGTACGCGCAATATGCGCTCGCTGCCCGGCACCTCCGGCATCGGGCAGGTCCGGTATCCGACCGCAGGCTCGTCTGAAAGTGTCGAAGAAGCGCAACCTTTCTACGTCAACGCACCCTTTGGCATTACGTTTGCGCACAACGGAAACTTGACTAACTGGCACGAGTTGCGTGAGTCACTATTCAGAATTGACCAACGGCACATCAATACGAACTCTGACTCCGAGGTGCTTCTCAACGTACTTGCACACGAGTTACAACGTGCAGCGAATGGAGTGTCGTTAGACGAAGCGGCGATATTCAAAGCCGTAAGAGCCCTACACCAGCGTGTCAAAGGTGCCTATGCGGTGGTTGCGCAAATTTCTGGGTACGGTTTACTTGCCTTCCGTGATCCGCATGGTATTCGACCCTTGTGTTTGGGTCGCTTTGATACGGATCAAGGCCCTGAGTGGATGGTTGCCTCAGAGTCGGTCGCGCTCGAAGGCTCTGGCTTTCAATTTGTGAGAGACGTGGCCCCAGGCGAGGCGATCTTTATATCGCTGAATGGCAAGCTAAGTAGTGAACTGTGCGCGGCCCCCGCCGTGCACGCGCCCTGTATTTTCGAATATGTTTATTTCGCCCGTCCTGATTCTGTGCTCGATGGTGTCTCTGTTTATGGCGCACGACTCAAAATGGGTGAGTATTTGGCGGATAAATTGGCTAAGACCTTACGTCTTGGCGACATCGATGTCGTCATGCCGATTCCAGATTCATCGCGTCCGTCGGCCATGCAATTGGCTGATCGACTGGGGCTTAACTATCGCGAAGGGCTCATTAAAAATAGGTATGTGGGGAGAACCTTCATTATGCCGGGGCAAGCTATCCGCAAAAAATCAGTGCGACAGAAACTGAATACGATCGGGATGGAATTCAAAGGCAAAAACGTATTGTTAGTTGATGACTCGATCGTGCGCGGAACGACCAGCAGAGAAATCGTGGATATGGCACGTGCCGCAGGTGCAAATAAAGTTTATATGGCGTCTGCCGCTCCGCCGGTGCGCTATCAGAATGTGTACGGTATCGATATGCCGACCCAAAAAGAGCTGATTGCCACGGGGCGCGACGAGGCAGAGATCGCACGCATTATCGGAGCGGATGCGCTGGTCTATCAGGACATCGCGTCCATGCAGAAATCAGTGACGGATTTAAATCCTGCGCTGACGAGGTTTGATAACTCTTGTTTTACTGGCGAATATGTCACGGGAGACATTACACCTGAGTATCTAGAGCGTTTGGGACGCAGTCGCCATAATGCGCAAGACGAAGCGAGTGGTCTACTGTTTAATATGGGTTACGCCGCAGAAGATAACTGAGCCGAACCGCCGATGCTGCGGTAATCAGCGCGAATAGTCCGAGGCTCCAGTATGCATACTCCAACCCAAACAGGGTGATGCGAGCATCCATACAGCTTGCATAGATTCCGAAGAGCCAAGGGAGTGCAGCCTCTAGCCCGGTCCTCGTCATGAGTTGATCTGCAAGGCTCTGCGCGCAAGAGAAGCTGTTTGACGCGACCTGTGCTTGATATACCGCGGCGGTGACGCCAGCGAGTGCAACGGAAACGATTAGTGCATAGCACACTGCAAGTTTCGTGCGTGTGGCTTGCCCACGCGAGCCGAAAAAACCTACGACCGTAATCAACAAGTAGAGCATGCGCTGCGTGACGCACCATGCACAAGGCTGCATGTCATAGACGTGCTGAGAAATGAGCGCAATCAATACCGCTAATAAGCTGATCGAGGCAATGTAGAGCAGGGCGCGCTGATCAGGCTGCATTCTTTTGCTCCACGCCCAACACCTCAAGGACAGCGCGTTCAAACTGTCTCTGTGTGCGTGGTTGTGCGAGCGCTTCGCCGCTGATGACGAAGACATCCTCAATACGATCCCCGAGAGTCATCACCTTGGCCGTCTGTAAGTTGATTGCATACGATACGAATACTTGCGCGAGATCGCCCAGAAGGCCAGGACGATCGCTTGCGATCACATCTAAACGCCAACTTTGACTGCGCTCATCTGGGTGCAGTTCGACAATTGG
>CAIUZV010000192.1 GCA_903903735.1 uncultured beta proteobacterium
GTTCAGTTGCTTACGCGTGAGTCCCGCTTGCACGGTGACCGTTTGGTCTTCCGCATGCAAGACAACGATCTTATTCATTTGTGTCATGTCGAGCGAGATACCGCCCTCGATCGCGAGAATATGCCCCTCAAGCGAAGATCCCGCACCATACGCAATCAGCGGTACGCCATGCTGATTACATAAATTGACGACAGCGACGACATCCTCTGTGCTCTGCGCGAAGACCACGCCATCAGGAAGCATCGAGGGATAGGGTGATTCATCATTACCATGATGATCGCGTACGGCATTCGCAACCGAAAAGCGGTCACCGAAGCGCGCACGCAGCGCCTCACTCATTTCCGTCGGCAGCGGTCGACGGAGGGTCTGCAGATCATGGGGAGCGTTCATCGTCGCAGTCCTTGGTTTCGTTATTGTTCGCTTTTCAGGAGAGTACGACGCCGTTCGCGTACTGACTCCGCAAGCCCTTCGAGTACTTTGAAGGAGCTATCCCAATCGATACAACCATCGGTCACACTCTGGCCGTAGACTAGCGGCTGACCTGGGATGAGGTCTTGTCGCCCTGCAACCAAGTTGCTTTCAATCATGAGTCCCAGGATGCGCGTCTCGCCATTCGCAATCTGTCCACCCACATCGGCGCACACAGCCGGTTGATTTTCAGGCTTCTTGTTACTGTTTGCGTGGCTCGCATCAATCATCACACGCTGGGCCAAGCCGGCCTTTGCCATTTCTGCGCAAGCCGCTTCAACGCTCGCTGCATCAAAGTTAGGCGCCTTGCCACCGCGCAGAATCACATGACAGTCCTCATTACCCGCCGTCGACACGATCGCGGAGTGACCCGCCTTTGTTACCGACAAAAAGTGATGCGGTTGTGACGCGGCTTTCATCGCGTCGACTGCGATCCGAATATTGCCATCCGTGCCGTTCTTAAAACCAACCGGACACGATAGGCCAGATGCTAATTCACGATGCACCTGACTTTCTGTTGTACGTGCGCCAATCGCTCCCCAAGAAACAAGGTCTGCAATGTATTGTGGCGTGATCATGTCTAGAAATTCGCAACCAGCAGGCAAGCCCATCTCATTGATCTGAAGCAACAAGGCACGCGCCATACTCAACCCTTTGTTGATGTTGAAGCTGCCGTCCATTTCTGGATCGTTGATCAAGCCCTTCCAACCAACAGTCGTACGTGGTTTCTCAAAATAGACACGCATGACGATTTCAAGCTCACTCTTGAAACGAGTACGCTGCTCAGCAAGTTTACCCGCGTATTCAATCGCAGCCTTCGTGTCGTGAATGGAACAAGGACCGATCACCACAACAAGGCGATCATCCATCCCATGCAGAATACGATGCAAAGACTGGCGGGCCTCATAGACTAAAGAGGAAACGTCTGGCGTGCACGGAAACTCACGCATGGCATGCGCTGGTGGCGCAAGCTCTTTAATTTCCCGGATACGCAAATCATCAGTATTGTGTGGCACAGCTAACTCCTGAATCAAACAGCTCTAAATATAAAAATAAACAATGTCGTACATGGCGGCACAACAGACAGAGGAATGGCAATCGACTTAAGAACGCGTAAGCGATTTACGCAGTCCCTCCCACAGTCAGGCCTTCCATTTTGATCGTCGGCATTCCAACGCCCACAGGAACGCTCTGCCCTTCTTTGCCGCACGTGCCAA
>CAIUZV010000193.1 GCA_903903735.1 uncultured beta proteobacterium
ACGCTCACTACTGGTGTGGACTCAGGCACATCCTTCACCGGCGGTTCAGCCAATGACACGTTTAGCGCTTCCTTGGGTGGCTCAGGTAACAACGTTCAAACGCTGAACTCGTCAGATGTGCTGAACGGCGGCGGGGGCACTGACACCCTGACCGCAACCTTGAACGGCGGAGTTGTCACGCCACGTCTTTCATCGATTGAAAACATTAGCGTCACGAACCTCACTGCAGACGCAACATTGGATTTGCTGAACTCAACCGGTTACACCAGCGTTGAAAACACGGGCTCAACTAACGTATTGACCACCAGCAACATCAGCAGCACCAGTGGTGTCGCGTTGAAATATGCCAACAGTGGTGCCGGCACTACTTTTAATTACACATCAGCTGCAGTTGCTGGCGCTGCGGACTCCGCAACTCTGACACTGAGCAACGTCACTGGTGGCAACGTCACCATGACCGCAGGTGTTGAAACCCTGAACATCGTCTCCGCCGACGGTGCCAACACGGTTGTGATCACCGGCAGCGCATCCCCCAATATCGTTGTCAGCGGAACACAGAACTTGGCCCTGGGCCAGCTCGCCGCTGCCACCACCAACCTCAATGCAAGTTCTGCCACCGGCACCCTCAGCGCGACTTTTGGCGCTGCGGTCAATGCAACTATTAGCGGTAGCCAAGGCGCAGACACCATCACCGTGAGCGCCGTTACAGGCAACCTGTCGGTTGACACTGGCTTAGGTAACGACAACATCGTCGCAACCGCCGGCATTACCCTGACCGACACCATCAACGGTGGCGCTGGAACAGCAGACGTCTTGACCATCACCTCTGCCCAGCTCGCCACTCTGGCGGCGGCCACACCTACTACCTACAACATCACCAACATCGAGCGCATTACCTCGACCACTGTATTTGATGGCAACCAGATTTTGACCAACGTGGCAGCCGGGGTCGACACCCTCACCCTGAACCTCACGGGTGCGAGTTTGATGACCGGTGGCGATGACACCATTACCGGCGGCGCGGGCTCCTTGACCGTTAACCTTGGCGGCACCTTGGCCGCACAAACAGCAGGTGTTTTGGCAGGCGCCATGGTGGTTGTCGCTGGCGGAACTACAGGAGCTGCTGACTCGCTCACACTCAATAGCCGCGCTGTTGCAACCCTGGGTATCAATACCTTTGGTAATCAAGCCATTACCTCCACGGGTTACGAGAACGTAACCATCGACTCCAACTCAGCAGCCGGTGGCGCCACCCTGACATTTGCTAACCTCACTATCAACACTGACTCGGCTCTGAGTACAGCAACCTCGCTTACCCTGACAGGCGCGAACCGAATCCAAAACACTGCCGGTAGCGCGATTGTCACCAACTCGACAGGTTTGTTGACAATCAACGCGTCAGGCATGACCGCTCAAAATGCAGGAACCGAGACGCTGCTGATCACAAGCACCACCAGCGGCACGGCCGGTACCCAAAGCATCACTGGTTCTGGTGGCGACGACAGCATCACGGTGGGTAACTTTGCAGCGACCATCAACGGTGGGGCTGGTCAAGACACTTTGACCGGTGGTACAAGCAGCGATTCGATCAGCGGCGGTGACGGTAACGACGCCATCGACAGCGGCAACGGCAACAACACGGTCTCAGGCGGCGCAGGCCTTGACACCATCACCGCAGGCACAGGAAACGACAACTTGAGCGGGGGCGACGGCAACGACTCCTTCGTCATGGCCGGCAACTTGACCGCAAATGACACCATTGATGGTGGCGCAGGCACTAACAGCCTTTCAATGACCGCCGCAGCCAACGCAAGCGCCGCGTTTGCAAACGTCACCAACATCCAAACCTTGACGCTTACGGGCACAACGACGGTCTCCCTGGCAGCGCCTATTATTTCCAGCGTCACCGCCTATGACCTGTCTGAAGCTGGCGTCAATAACCTGACATTTGCTACTGGGTTTACTGGCGCTACGACAGTTCTTTTGACCAATGGCGCGGTAACCAATGGTACAAATCAGGACGTTATTACCAACAACGCCAACATCGCGCTGACTGTTACTGGCCGTGAATCGGCATTTAACACGGTGCAAGTCGTTGGCGGCACGGGCACTGACGCTTTGGTGATGACGGCTTCTTCCGGCGCCGCGGACCTGACCAACACATCAGGCATCGAGACGATCACCATGGTTGCTGGCACCACTGCGACAGCCACTGCAGCGATCACCAACGCAGTGGTTGCTACCACCAAGACGCTGACCGTTGACGCGTCTGCCATGACCAATGCATCAGCAACCTTCGGCTTCTCTGGCAAAGCCAGCCAGCTTGGCGGTGTCAATGTGACTGGTGCGACAGCGGCCGTGAACACGATCAACTTGGCTAACTTTGCCGGTGCAAGCACCGTCACAGGTGGTGCAGGCGATGACGTCATCACCAGCGGTAGTGGCGTCAACTCCTTGGCCGGCGGCGCTGGCAGCGACGCATACGTCTTTGGAACGACACTGCTCAACACTGATACTGTCAGCGATTCCGCAGGTACCGCAGACACGCTGAACGCGACGATCAACGGATTGACCGCCACAACGGGCGCTCTGAGCACCTCAGGTGTTGAGACGTTAAACCTGTTGACTGCAACTGCAGCCAGCACAATCAACGCAGCGGGCATCGTGGGCACTACACGTGCAAACGTGGCTGGTGCTCAAAACGTCACCTTCACCAATCTGGCTGCTGGCAACAACCTCGGTTTGGGTACGACTACAACGGGTGGCGTCACTGGCACATCGGGCTACAGCGGTACCTTGACCTTCGGTCTCGCTAACTCAGCAGGTGCAGCTGACGCAGTAACTGTCACATTGACCAATGCTGCCGCCAACGATGTCAATGCAACATTGGTTGCAGCAGCCGGTATCGAGACCGTTACATTGGCAGCAAGCACTGTTGAGGCTTCCACACTGAATGTCAGTGGGGTTGTGACACCAACATTGAACCTTACTGGTGGTTTGGCAGCCAAGGTGGTAGCTCTGGGCACACTGAATGCAGCTACAACTACCCTAGGTGCTGGCGCTTTCGCGGGCCAACTGACAGTGACCGGTTCTGGTTCGGCTACCGCCTTCACGGCTGTTGGAACCAACGCTGCGGGTACAGCAGTGCTGCAAAACATCACTGGCGGCGCTGGTAACGATACCGTGACCCTCACCGCTGTGGGTACTGGTGCACAGACAGTGGCCGGCGGCGCTGGTACCGACACGCTGAACATGACGCTGAACGGTGCAACGTTCAACATGGCCCAAGTCACGGCTGTGGAGAACATCAACCTCACGTTGGGTAGCAATTCTGCCCATGCGCCTGGCGCAAACGTTGGTGGATTCAACGCTGCTGAACTCGTCAACATCACATTGAATGGCGGAAACAGCCTGTCTACCTTCACGGCTGCTACAGCGATTGGTAGCGGGGCAGCATTCAAGACCTTCAACGCCTCTGCGGTTTCAGGCGTGGTGGATGTCATCATCGCTGAAGCTGGCGTGACTCTGGGTGCCTCCATTACTGGCGGTTCAGGCACGACTGACGTGTTGCGTTACTCCGATGCGGGTACGGCCAACACGGCGGTGACCCTCGCCGGTTTTGAATCGCTGGTGGTTACCACAGGGACGGCCGACAGTGGTATCAGCCTTGCGAATGCAACCGGTCTGACTTCTGTAGTAGTCAACGGTACTCACAACTACGCGATCACCGGACTGGCTGCTGGCGTGGCGGTTGGTGTTGGTAATGCTGCAACAGCATTGACAGATGGCAAAGGTGTTTCAGTAGCGCTGGCTTCAGCAACTGGTGCTGCCGATGCGCTGACCTTCAACCTGACAAACACAGGTGGCGTGACAGGAACAACGCTGACAGCCAACGGCATCGAGACTCTGACCCTGAACCAGTCGACCACCGTCGCTGCCACGGCCATGGGCTTGTTGATCCGTGACACCAACACCACCAATGCTGTCAACATCAACATGACTGGCGGTATTGCTGCGGCCATCGGCGGTGTACAGGATGTCACATTCCTGAGTACAGGCCTGGAAAGCAACGTGGCGACCATCAATGCAGGAACTTTCGCAGGCAACATGATCATGGCTTCCGGCTCACGCACGGGAACTTCAGCCATGACCATCACCGGCGGTACGGGCATCGACACGATCATCATGAAGCATGCGAATGACGTTTTGGACGCCGGCACAGTAACAGCAACGGTCGACACCTTGAACATTATTCAGAACGCGGTGTTGGGCGGCTTCTTGATTGACCTGTCATCCACCACAGACCAAGTGACTACCTACAACGGCGCGGCTAACGCAGCGGTACAAAAAGGCTTCGATAATGCCGACTTGAGCGGCGTTACAGGCAACTTCGGCGCCGATATCACGGCGCGTGCTTTGGGCTCGATTATCACTGGTACAGCAAATGCTGACGTGATCAATGGTGGTGCTGGTAATGACACGTTCATTGTGAATACGGGCACTGTTGCTAACAGCGACGTGATGACTGGCGGTGCTGGTACGACAGACACATTGCAAATTGCAACTGGTCTGACCTATACACAGGCCACAGATGCAAGCCTTGCTACAGTTGAAGTGATTACCTTGGTTGGTACTGCTGCTGTTGTTCTGACGGGTCAAACAGAGGCCTTTACGATCAATGGTGGAGCAGCTGCAAACGTAGTAATTGGAGGTGATGGAGTTGATACATTCGTCGACGATGCCGCAGACAATGACGATACATTTACTGGCGGTCTAAGTAGTGATGCATTTACATCTGGTAATGCAGCTGACACCGATACGATCGTAACAACAACAGGTGTTGCTTATACCAGTTTGACTTCCGACGTCATTACTACGTTTAGTGTGGGCACTGGTAAAGACATTTTACAAATCGATATTTCTGACTCTACTGCTATCGGTGCTGGTAAAGCACTCAAGGCAGGTGGCGATATAGATACTGCAATTGATGGAAAACTTGTTCTTTTAGCCATTGCTAAAGATGCGGCTACCACAATTGCAGCTACTGACGAAGCAGTTGTTATCACTGGGACATTCACAAATGCTGCCGCTTTGTTAACTTCTATCGGCACCACTGGTGTATTGACAAAGAATGATACTGAAGCAGCATCTATTGTCGTGGTTTGGAATGACGGTACCAATACATACGTTTCAGCAGTCCACGATGCAGGGACTGATGCAACGATGACTACTGCAGATTTGACGCTGGTAAACATGGCTACCCTTGTTGGTGTGCTAACAGCATTCCACACTGATAACTTGGTAGCTGTCGCCTAAGACTCCAAAGAACTAACCACCCCGAGTGCAAGCAAGGGGTCAAGTTAGTCTCTTCAAGTACCCCATCCCTCAATAGGGGGTGGGGTTTTTTTATGAAGACCATACAAGTAAATTAGCATCGCTTCGTCGTTTTGATAAAAAAACTCCAGTAAGGATTCAATATGTCAGATTGGACCTTAGGCTACGTGGCCGACATCGGCTACACCTATGGCTACTACCTAGAACTCAACCCACAGCGCGCTAAGCTGGCGTTTCTTAATGCTGGCCTGGTTGCCCCAGAATTCGGCACTGCCTGTGAACTAGGATTTGGTCAAGGCTTATCAGTCAACATACATGCCGCAGCTTCAGTGTGTTCTTGGCACGGCACAGACTTCAACCCCGCCCAAGCTGGCTTTGCTCAGGAACTGGCTGCAGTGTCTGGAGCTAATGCGCACCTCTATGACGAAGCCTTTGATGAATTCGCTAAGCGTGACCTGCCTGAGTTTGACTACATCGGCCTGCACGGCATTTGGAGCTGGATATCCGACGAGAACCGCGCCGTCATAGTTGAGTTCATCCGTCGCAAACTCAAAGTTGGTGGTGTGCTGTACATCAGCTACAACACCCTGCCTGGTTGGGGAACCTTTGCTCCTATGCGCCACTTAATGACTGAACATGCTGAAGTCATTGGTGCTGATGGCGTTGGTATCGTGAGCCGGATTGATGGCGCTTTGGACTTTACCGAGAAACTGTTGGCGACCAACCCTCTGTTTGCCAGAGCTAACCCGCTTGTGAATGACAAGATTAAGCAGATCAATGCACAAAACCGCCACTATTTGGCACACGAATACTTCAACCGTGACTGGCACCCCATGCACTTTGCAACGATGGCCCAGTGGTTAGAGCCAGCAAAGCTCACCTATGCTTGCTCAGCCCATTACTTAGACTCTGTAGAGGCGGTGAACCTCACGCCTGAGCAGCAGGCTTTCTTAAAGGACATTCAAGATCCGATGTTCAAGCAAACTGTTCGGGACTTCATGGTCAACCAGCAGTTCAGAAGAGACTACTGGGTCAAAGGCGCTAGGCGCTTAACACCTTTGGAGCAAGCCCAAGCCTTAAGAGACCAGCGCTTTGTGATGACCGCGCACCGCCCCGATGTAACCTTGAAAGTGACAGGCGCCTTGGGTGAGGCCACCTTGACAGAGAAAGTCTACGCCCCGGTGCTGGACTTGATGGCTGATCACAAGACTCGCTCCTTGGAGCAGATCGAGCAAGCTGTTAAAGACGCAGGCATCAGCTTTGCCCAGTTAATTCAAACCGTGCTGGTGCTGTGCGGCAATGGGACACTAAGTTCCGTTCAAGACGAAGCAGCCATCACTAAAGCCAAAAAACACGCTGACAAGCTCAACCCCCATTTGATGCTCAAGGCCAGAAGCAGCAATGACATTAGCGCTTTGGCAAGCCCTGTAACGGGTGGTGGCTTAGGGGTAGGGCGTTTTCAGCAATTATTTGCTCTGGCCATTAAGCTGGGTAAGAAAAAGCCAGAAGACTGGGCGGCATTCGTAGAGCAAACCTTGGCCTCTCTAGGCCAAAAGATTGTTAAAGAAGGCAAGCCGTTGGATACATCAGAGCAGCAATTGGCAGAGCTGACAAGGCAAGCGCATGAGTTTGCCAATAAGCAACTGCCCATCTTGAAGGCGCTTCAGGTGATTTGATTAGCCCAGTTTGGAGAGTATCAATAAATCGGTATAAATAATTACTAATTGAACTGAGGCAACCAAACTCCACCTCTCACAAGGGGGTGGGGTTTTTTTATGGGAACACTGCTTTGTTTTTTTGTGATTCACAGCACCGTGCATTATTTTTATGGCGGAACGATGCACAGGCGCTTTGTTCGTATACTTAAATAAGACCATAATTGACTTCACTTTTTGATATGAAAACCTTTCTCCACGTAGGCTGCGGCCCCAAGCACAAAGACCAAACCACACGCGGCTTCAACTCACCCGACTGGGCTGAGCTGCGGCTAGACATTGATGAGTCCGTCAAGCCCGATGTGGTGGGCACCATGACAGACATGTCTTCTGTCAAAACAGGCTCGGTAGAAGGCTTGTTTTCGAGCCATAACATTGAGCACCTGTACCCGCATGAGGTACCCCAGGCATTGGCCGAGTTCAAGCGGGTGCTAAGCCCCGATGGCTTTGTTGTCATTACCTGCCCTGATCTGCAATCTGTCTGTGCACTGGTTGCTGAGGACAAATTGACTGAGCCCGCCTATACCTCTCCGGCCGGGCCGATCGCGCCGCTGGACATTCTCTTTGGACACCGCCCACCAATGGCCCGCGGCAACCTGTACATGGCGCACCGCTGCGGTTTCACGCAAAAGGTGCTAACCAGCACTTTGCAGGCTGCAGGCTTTACGACAGTTGCGGCCAAACGCCGTGGCCACCCGTACTACGACCTGTGGGCGTTGGGCACGTCGTCTGCCCTGCCCGAAGCCGAATTGCGGGAGTTGGCGCTGGCGCATTTTCAATGAGAAAACTCAACCTCGGCTGCGGCTTTGACAAGCGCGAAGGTTTTGTCAATGCCGATAATTTTGCAGAGTGCACGCCCGACATTCACATCGACATTGAGCAGACGCCATGGCCGTTGGAGGACAACAGCTTTGACTACATTTTGATGAAGCATGTGCTGGAGCACGTGGGCGCTGACTTCGAGACTTTTGTTCGTGTGATGCGTGAGCTTTATCGGGTTATTTCGCCTGAAGGCATGATTGAAATTCATGTGCCGCATTTCAGGCACGACACCTGGTGGTCAGATCCGACCCATGTACGCGCCTTCACGCCGCTGACTTTTCGGATGATGTCAAAAAAGCAGAACGATGAGTGGATTGCCAAGCGGGCCAACTACACCATGCTGGCGCACGTGATGCAGGTCGATTTCGAAATCACAGAGGCCGTGCAGGTGTATGACCCGCTATGGTCGCGGAAGGTGCAGGCTGGGGAGTTGAGTCAAGACCAGTTGCGGGCCATGGCCGACCAGCAGTGGGGGGTGGTTAAAGAGTTGCAAATCAAGCTCAAGGCCATCAAGGCTGTTTAGGTTTTGTCGCCGTTCATTACTATGAAAACTTCACCTTCTTTTGCCATTTACTACGCGGGTGATGCCTACTCAACAGCCAACAAAATAATGGGCCGCCAGAGCGCTGGCAAGGCGTTCATGCGCGGTGTTGCGCGGACTTGGCCCAAGGCCGAATTGCAGGGTTTGGGCCAAGGCACTGAGACGGCGAAGGCTATGTACCGCCAGCTGGCGGCCGATGGCTTTGACGGCCAGCTCAAATGGATCGAGGTCCCTAACTGGGCGGCGTTGGGCGACGTGGGAACGCTGTACTACCCGTCACCGGTAGCCAAGGATTTTGCCTATTCCCGCAATACTTTGAACCCAGGTGCTTTCAGTGTCATGGGGGTGACTTTTACCTTGTCTTCCAACGGCGCAATGGACCAGGTGGCTGATCTGGTGATGCCGCCTTTCAAGCCTTGGGACGCGATGATCTGCATCTCACAGGCGGCGCTTGATTTTTCAACTCGCTTGCAAGATGAGATGAAGGCATGGTGGTCGGCGCAGACCGGGGCAACCCGCTTTAATACGCCGCAGCTGCCGGTTATTGCGCTGGGCATTGATTGCCCGTCTTTCACACCCGATGCCAAGCTCCGCGAGACAGCGCGTACGGCGCTGAAATTGCAAGCCAATGAAGTAGCGTTCTTGTTTTCGGGCCGGCTGTCTTTTCATGCCAAGGCCAACCCTGCCCCGATGTACCAAGCACTGGAGCAAGCGGCGCAGCACGCTTCGGTGGTGTGCATTGAGGCGGGTGTGTTCCCCAACGATGCCATTCGCGCGGGCTTTCAGGCAGCGCAAAAAGCACTTGCGCCTTCCGTTCGTTTTATCTGGGTTGACGGCCAGGACGAGTTACGTTACCGGCAGGCTTGGCAGGCTGCAGATGCGTTTGTCTCGCTGTCAGACAATATTCAGGAGACCTTTGGCCTGACGCCGGTGGAGGCGATGGCGGCGGGCTTGCCGGTGGTGGTGTCGGACTGGAACGGCTACAAGGAC
>CAIUZV010000194.1 GCA_903903735.1 uncultured beta proteobacterium
CGTCTGAACTTGCTGCGATTGAGACAGCGATGGACCGATTTGCGGTGTGCTATTTCCCTCACCAATCGTTCGATGACGATGAACAGTTTGCGTTTGGCGCGCAATTTGGAAAAATCGAAGACATGCCCACCGCCGTGGATCAAGAGCGCCGACGCCTAGCTAACCGACAAATCAATGACATCTCCAACCTCGGTGCAGACGGTAAATTGATGCCTGCAGACGATCGGCGACGTATGTATAACTTGGGAAATTTACTTTGGCACAGTGATAGTAGTTTTAAAAAAATCCCTGCCCACTACTCGATGTTGCATGCACGGGTAATTCCGCCTGAAGGTGGTGAGACCGAGTTTTCTGATATGCGCGCGGCATGGGATGCACTACCTGCCTCCATGCAATCGCGTATCAAGGACTTGGTATGTGATCATTCGGTTATATTTTCTAGGGCTCAGTTGGGTTTTGAAGCGTTTAGTCCAGAAGAAATTGAACGATGTACACCGGTGCAGCAGCGATTGGTTCGAAGGCACGAAGGTTCTGGTCGCTTGTCGGTATTTCTTTCTGCGCACATTGGCCATGTGCATGGAATGCAAACACCAGAAGGAATTGCTCTCATAAGAGAACTGACTGAGTTTGCGACCCAGCCAGAATTTGTTTATCAACATGTCTGGACGACAGGCGATCTGTTAATGTGGGATAACCGCTGCACCATGCATCGAGGCCGTAACTATGCGTCTTTGGTATACCCACGTGATCTGAGACGTGTGACGGTGGAGGGAAGTCGCTCCACAATGGATGAAACCATTTAATATTCAATGCCACTTAAATCCCATTCATCAACCCATATGCTTTTGCGAGCATAGTTAAAAATTTAGGAGACACTACAATGCAAAAACTTTTCGCTTTAGTCAGCGGCATCTTTTTATTATTTATTTCCACTCAGTTAGCAGCCCAACCCGCAGATAATTTTCCAGATAAGCCTATTCGAATTGTGGTCGCTAGTGCTGCCGGTGGGGCTTCCGATATTGTTGCGCGGATGATGGCTGATAAATTGCAACAAAAGTTTGGCCAGCCAGTAGTTGTGGAAGCCAAGCCTGGCGCGAATGGAAATATCGCGGCAGACTTTGTTGCCGCTGCAACGCCCGATGGTTATACGTTGATGATGGGCACGATAGGTGTGATGGCGATAAATTCGTCTTTGTACAAGGGTGTGAAATTCGATCCCATTAAAGATTTTGTGCCAGTAGCGCGTTTGGTGTCTTTCTCTAATATTTTGGTTGTTCGCTCAACTTTACCGGTCAACTCAGTCAAGGAACTTGTGGAATATGTCAAAGCAAGACCCGATAAAGTGACCTACGGTTCCCCTGGCGCAGGTGGATCTCCTCACATGGCCATGGTGATGTTTAACCAAATGGCTGGTTTGAAATTAGTACATGTCCCATATAAAGGTGCAGCTCCTGCATTAACCGACCTAATGGGCGGCCAGATTGATCTGGCTTTCAGCGACCCCTTGTTAACCTCGCAGCATTTAAGCGGCGGGCGTATTAAGGCGCTCGCTGTTAGTGGCTCAAAGCGTTTGAAGTCAGCGCCGAACATTCCCACTGTTGCCGAAGCTGGTATTCCAGGATATGCCGTTAGCGGATGGCTTGGTATCGTCGCGCCCACAAATACGCCTTCTTCTCGAATAGCAAAGCTCAACGCCGCTTTGAATGAGGTGCTTGCGATGCCCGACATTCAGGCTAAGTTGGCAGAACAAGGTGCTGAAACTATTCCTGGAACCCCGCAGGAATTTGGTGACTTTATTAAAAATGAGCACGCCCGATGGAAGAAGGTAATTTCTGACGAGAAACTATCTGCTGATTAAATAGTTTTGCGATTCCAACTTGAACACGTTAGTAAAAATACTATGACGAACAAACAATCCCAAACCAAGCCATTGCAATCTTCAAAGCAGACAAACGGAAAAGACTTGCATACAGCGCAAACTGGGGCTCAGGTGCTAGTCGAACATATTGCTGCGCGTGGTGTCAAGCACTTGTATGGTGTGCCTGGTGGAGACTGTAGTTTGGACATCATCGAAGCTGCTGAGAAGATGGGCATCAGTTTTATTTTGACGCGTACAGAAAATGCTGCTGCCATGATGGCTTGTTCCGAGGCAGAGTTAACAGGCACTTTGGGCGCGGTTCTAACGACCCGAGGACCCGGCGTTGCCAACGCTGCCAACGGTGTGGCCTATGCGAGTTTGGACCGTGTTCCCATAGTTTTTATCAGCGATGGTTACGATAACAACCAAGCATCTGTTAGTCACCAGCGCTTTGATCAAACGGCGATGCTCTCGCCAGTGATCAAAGGTGCTCTCAGGCTAGATGATGTCACCGCACTGCCTGCTATCGATGGACTGTTAGATCTGGCGATGTCAGGTCGACCAGGCCCTGTTTATATCGAAGTCACGGCACAGTGTATGCGCAACACCATCTTGTCAGGTTGTCTTCCAGTTCGCATAGCGCCAAGTACTTTTGGCCCGCCCACTGTTGATGCACTCAAGTTAGCCCATGGTTTGGTATTGGGTTCGCAACGTCCCATTTTGGTGATTGGATTGCAGTGCCGCGATAAACATGTCACCAAGGCCTTACGTGCCTTTGCACATAAGTTGCAGTGTCCCGTTTTTTCTACTTATAAGGCTAAGGGCGTAATGCCTGAAGCAGATCCGCAACTCAGTGGCTACTTTATAAACGGTGCAGCTGAGGAAGAGACTTTTCGTTGTGCTGATTTGATCATCATGTTCGGTGCAGATCCAGTCGAGTTTCCGCCCACTGCTTTCAAGTATGGGTCTACGAAAGTGCTTGAATTCACGAAC
>CAIUZV010000195.1 GCA_903903735.1 uncultured beta proteobacterium
CGAACGTGCTGGTATCCGACCCACGCAACATCCCCGCTTTTGTCAAGGTATTGTCACAATACAAATTCGCTAGTTTGCCTGCGGTCAACACACTCTTTATCGGCTTATTAAACAACCCCAACTTTGCCAAGCTCGACTTTAGCAAGCTGATTTTTGGTGTCGGCGGCGGTGCCGCCACGCAGCGTACCGTGGCCGAGCAGTGGCAGCAGGTTACGGGTAAGCCCTTGCTGGAAGGATTTGGCCTGACGGAATGTTCCCCCACCGTCAGCGTCAACCCCTACAACACCAATGAGTTTCGCGGTGGCATTGGGTTTCCGCTACCGTCCACCGAAGTTTCCATCCGCAATGAAGAGGGGGTAGAACTGCCGATCGGCCAAGCTGGCGAACTTTGCGTGCGCGGTCCCCAGGTCATGAAGGGATACTGGCAGCGCCCCCAGGAAACGGCTGCAGTCATGACGGCTGATGGCTTCTTGCGCACCGGCGATATCGCCGTCATGGAGATCGATGGCTACATGAAAATCGTGGACCGGATCAAGGACATGATTCTGGTCTCCGGCTTCAACGTTTATCCCAACGAAGTGGAAGAAGTGGTCATGTCGCACCCTGGCGTGCTCGAAGTCGCTGCGGTGGGTAATAAGAGCGATGGCACTGGGGAGAAAATCAAACTCTTTGTGGTCAAAAAATCGCCGACACTGACCCAAGAGATGGTTATAGCGCATTGCCGCGAAAACCTCACCGCCTACAAAGTTCCGCGCGAAGTACAGTTTTTGGACGAACTACCCAAAAGCCCGGTGGGCAAGGTATTGCGTCGCGAGTTGCGTGAACGCGGCTAGTCCAACTTGTCTTGACACCCTCTGCTTCGCCAGCGGCAACGGCTTGGCATATCTATTCTTAGAGAACATGAGCGATGAACCAAACGATAGAAATCTCTGAATTCCGCAACAACACCCGTGCCTGGTTGGAGGCCAATTGTCCTACGGAAATGCGTAAAGCGATGTCAAGCGACGACGACACCTGTTGGGGTGGGCGTAAATGGAAGTTTGCCTCGGACGCGCAAAAGTTGTGGCTTGAGCGGATGGCCGAGCGCGGCTGGACGGTGCCGACTTGGCCGAAAGAATACGGAGGTGGCGGTCTTAAAGGTGCCGAGGCCAAAGTCTTGGCGCAGGAGATGGCGTCCCTCGGTTGTCGCCCACCAGTGGTGAGTTTCGGCATCTGGATGCTGGGCCCGGCACTACTCAAGTTTGGTACCCATGAACAAAAACTTGAACATCTTCCAAAAATAGCCCGAGGAGAAATTCGTTGGTGCCAGGGCTACTCCGAACCCAATGCAGGGTCGGATCTGGCCTCGCTTGCTACCCGCGCTGACGACATGGGCGATCACTTCATTGTCAATGGCCAGAAGATTTGGACCTCATATGCCGATGAATGTGACTGGATTTTCTGCCTGGTGCGCACCGATACAGCCAAGAAACACACCGGCATTAGCTTTGTGCTGTTCGATATGGCAACACCTGGCGCCAGCACCAGACCTATCCGTTTGATCTCTGGTAATTCGCCATTCTGCGAGACCTTCTTCGACAATGTCCGGGTCGAAACACGCAATCTAGTCGGCACTCTGAACGCTGGCTGGGATGTCGCTAAATACCTGCTGACGCACGAGCGCGACATGATCGGTGCGATGGGAGAGATATCGAGCACACCCTCGGTGTCTGAAGCCGCAAAATCGACTGTTGGCTTAGACGCGCTGGGCCGTCTATCTGAGTTTCACTTGCGTTCGCAAATTGCAGAATTCGAGCTCGATGAAGCCGCGTTTCGACTCACCTTGCAGCGTGTCGGCGATATGGCTAAAGCCAGACTTGCGCACCCGGCCATGTCATCCATGCTCAAGTATTACGGTTCTGAACTCAACAAGCGGCGTTGGGAATTGATGGCCAGCACAGGCGGCAGCGACGCACTGGAGTGGGAAAGCAA
>CAIUZV010000196.1 GCA_903903735.1 uncultured beta proteobacterium
ATTACCGAAAAAATCAGCCTGTCTACAGATCTGGACATGGCCAACTTCTGGATGCCTTTTACTGGCAACAAGCAATTTAAAGCGGCACCGCGCATTCTGAAAAGCGCAAAAGGTATGTACTTCACAACGGCTGATGGCCAGAAAGTACTCGATGCAAGTGCCGGGCTCTGGTGCGTGAACGCCGGCCACTGCCGTGACGAAATTACCGAAGCGGTACACAAGCAAATGATGGAGCTGGATTACGCGCCTCCATTCCAAATGGGTCACCCACTCGCGTTTGAAGCAGCGAAAAAAATTGCTGAAGTGATGCCTGCCGGACTTGACCGCATCTTCTTTGCGAACTCGGGCTCCGAGGCCGTCGACACAGCACTCAAAATGGCACTCGCCTATCACCGTGCACGCGGTGAGGGTCAGCGTACACGTTTGATCGGTCGCGAGCGCGGCTATAGCGGCGTGGGCTTCGGTGGTATCTCTGTTGGCGGCATCCTTGCAAACCGTAAGGCGTACTCAGGCGCACTGATCCCAGGCGTCGATCACATTTCACACACACATAACTTGGCTGAGATGGCCTACAGCAAAGGGCAGCCTGCATGGGGCGCTCACCTTGCCGATGATCTCGAGCGTCTGTGCGCACTGCATGACCCCTCAACGATTGCGGCAGTGATTGTTGAGCCTGTTGCGGGCTCGACCGGCGTGTTGGTTCCACCCCAAGGCTATCTGCAGCGCTTGCGCGAAATTTGTACCAAGCACGGCATCCTCTTGATATTCGACGAAGTCATCACAGGTTTCGGTCGCTTGGGTAAGGCGACCGCCAGTGAGTTGGTCGGCGTCACGCCAGACCTTCTCACCATGGCAAAAGCGATGAACAACGCAGCGATCCCGATGTCAGGTGTCGCGGCAAGTCGTCACGTCCATGACACAATCGTTAACGGTAGTGCCGGTGGTGCCATTGAATTCTTCCACGGCTACACCTACTCATCGCACCCAACCGCTGCCGCCGCTTGCTTGGCTACACAAGAAATCTACCGTAAGGAAGGCTTGTTTGCCCGTGCTGCAGGCTTGGCACCCAAGTTTGAAAAAGAGATCCATGCGTTGCGCGGCGAGCCTTTCGTCAAAGATATCCGCAACCTTGGCCTGATGGGTGCGGTAGAGCTGCAACCACGTGACGGTGCACCAGGTGCACGTGCTTATGACGTGTTCCTCAAATGTATGGAAAAAGGTGTGTTGGCGCGCTTTACCGGCGACATCATGGCTTTCTCGCCACCACTGATCGTCTCGGAAGGCCAGATCGAAGAAATCTTCGCAACGGTCAAAAAGGTTCTGCACGAAGTCGCCTAAGCAACTTCGCGTAACACCTGAAGGGGCGCCTTGTGCGCCCCTTTTTCTTACCTCGAAGATCTCTCTGTTGCAGGTCGCCGCTCAGATACAATCCATCAACATTTTTATCTGTATTCCCCTCACTGGAATCCTTGAACTCATGAACTACCAACTGCCCTTCCCCTCTGGCCGTCAACCCGTGTTGGCGCGTAACGTTGTCTCGACCTCGCAACCCTTGGCCTCGCAAGCGGGCGCTGCCGCCTTCGCACGTGGCGGTAACGCGATTGATGCCGCGCTCGCTGCAGCGATTACCTTGACCGTGGTCGAGCCAACCATGAACGGCATCGGTGGTGACGCTTTCGCTATCTTGTGGGATGGCAAGGCCATACACGGGCTGAACGCCTCTGGACGCGCCCCGGCAGCATGGTCGCCCGAGCGTTTCAAGGGCATGGCCGCCATGCCGCACCGCGGCTGGGAATCCGTCACTGTCCCAGGCGTAGTGTCGCAATGGGTAGAGCTGTCGAGCAAGTTCGGCAAGCTCCCTTTTGAGGATCTCTTCAAAGATGCGATCCGACACGCGCGCGACGGTTTCCCTGTCAGCCCTGTGATTGCACGCCAATGGAAAGACGCCGCTGCTGAATTGCACATGCATCCAGGCTTTGAGGCCTTCATGCCAAATGGTCGTGCGCCCGAAGCCGGAGAGATCTGGCGCTTTCCAGATCAAGCCGACACGCTCGAAGACATCGCCCGCACGAAAGGTGAATCGTTCTATCGTGGTCGTCTGGCCAAAGCAATTGCAGCGTTTTCCAAAGAGTGTGGTGCTGCAATGACCGAAGCGGACTTGGCCGCACACCGCTGCGACTGGGTGGGTACGGTATCTACAAATTATCAGGGTTATGACGTGCATGAGATCCCGCCTAACGGCCAGGGCCTCACCGCGCTACTTGCGCTGAACCTGATCGAGCAGTTGCCCTACGCGCAAACAAAGCCCGGCTCAGCCGAACGCATGCACCTTGAAGTTGAATGTATGCGCGCAGCCTTTGCAGATTTATATGCGCACGTCGCAGATCCCGAGTTCATGAAAGTGACTGCAAAAGATTTGCTCAGCAAGTCATATGCAAAAGAGCGGGCCAAACTGATCGATCCAAAGAAGGCGGGCACCTACCTGCCTGGCCAACCACCTTCGGGCGGCACGATCTATCTGTGCGCGACAGATACTGACGGCCGCATGGTCTCCTACATTCAATCGAACTTCAAAGGTTTCGGCTCAGGTGTTGTCGTACCCAAGACAGGCATCGCACTACAAAACCGCGGATCTGGTTTTGTCACCACTCCAGGTCACCCGAACTTAGTCGGCGGTGGTAAGCGTCCGATGCACACCATCATCCCCGCCTTCCTCATGCGCGATGGCAAACCAGACATGGCCTTTGGCGTGATGGGTGGCAACATGCAAGCGCAGGGCCACATGCAAATGGTGTTGCGTTACGTCACTGAGAAGCACAATCCACAAGCTTGCTCTGACTCGCCACGCTGGCGCATCAACGACATCGGCGAGCTCACGGTTGAAGCCGGTGTACATCCCGCTGTTGTCGAGGGTTTGCGTGCAATGGGCCACAAGCCAATCGTTGCACCTGCGGACAGTCTCGACTTTGGCAGCGCGCAATTGATTGCACGCTTACCAGGCGACAAAGCACCTTACGCGTATGTTGCGGGCTCTGACCATCGTCGTGACGGTCAGGCAGTCGGCTACTAACGAGACGGTCGCAGCGGACACTCTGGCCGTCATCACTTACGCGATGCGCCCGAACCGTCCGCTGTTGAAGTCTTCAATTGCCTGAACGATCTCGGCCTTTGTGTTCATCACAAAAGGGCCATGGCCGAAGATCGGTTCTTCAATGGGTTCGCCGCATAAGAGCAGCGCAACGGTATCTTCAAGAACCTGCACAGCGATATCCTGCCCAGCGTGTTCATACATCAGCATCTGTGCATCCGTTGCAACAGCACCGTCTTGCGCTTGAACTGCACCGTTCAACACAACCAACCCGGCGCTCCAGCCCGCTGGCACCGGAATCGTGAGCGCTGCGCCTTTTTTCAATTTCAAGTCTACGACCTGCATCGGCGTGAACGTGCGTGCCGGGCCCGTTTGGCCACCGAACGATCCGGCAATCACGCGTGCCGTACCAGAGCCATCCGCCAAGGCGAGCTCCGGAATCTGTTGGCGCAGAATCGGTTGATATCCAGGTGATGTCATTTTGTCTTTAGCTGGCAAGTTGACCCACAGCTGAATCATTTGCAGCACGCCACCCGCTCGCGCAAATGCCGCAGAGTGGAACTCTTCGTGCAAGATACCAGCGCCCGCCGTCATCCATTGCACCTCACCCGAACCAATGACTCCACCTTGACCAGTAGAGTCTTTGTGCTCGACTTCGCCCTCGTAGACGAATGTCACCGTCTCAAAGCCTCGATGCGGATGTGAGCCCACGCCTTTACGCTCTGTTGTGACGGGAAATTGCATCGGCCCCGCAAAATCCAACATCAAGAACGGACTCATTTCCTTGCCTAAGTCTTGATAGAAAAATAGTGTGCGCACTGGAAAGCCGTCTCCGACCCAGTGGCCACGATCATTACCCTGCACGCTCATTAGTTTTTTCATAGATAGAGATTACGCGTTATTGATGGTGTGTCATGTCACACAACACCTTATTCATTTATTTGGGCTACCCGAGATTGACCTAGCCCTGCGCGCCTGAGAAAAACGAATACATGGTCGCCAAATGCATATTCACTCTGGTCCAGTCCGTTGAAGTGCGGCGCAAACTTCTCGAACAAATGGTAGTTTTTGACGTCTTCCAATTTGAAGTCGATATGCGATGGGTTGTTACTGTAACTTAAGACAAGCACACCACTGCTTTTCATAATCGTCTCGAGACCAGCAAACAGATCTTCACATTGATCGATTCGATCCACACCAAAGCCAATTACGCCATTGGCGACAATGACATCAAACTGATCGCGCATGTATTGCCGTGTGAGCTCTGTTGCGGAGTCTATGCGGTGGTTATGTGCATCACCATAAATCGCCTTACTAGGATCTTTGTCGATGGTGAAAAACTTTGCAGAAAACCGCAACCGATAGTGCCAACTGCGTTTATCGGTGCCAATGAACAAGCAGTGCGCAGACTCGTCGTTCAGCACGGTGTCTAAATATTTAAAAATATCTTGCTCTAAAAATAATCGGTTCGCCGACTTACGCGGAAACTCAACTCCCCAAGTGACCGCTAGGCGGGGCGAAAGCTCAAATAGTAAAGTTTTAAGTTTATTTTTTAGCTTGAGCATGTGCGGTCTACTTAAAATTTTCCTGCCGCTTTCTTTGCGACGGATATGGTCTCGAATGCGAGTAATTAAACATTATTCTACCGTCACACTCTTTGCTAGATTGCGTGGCTTATCGACGTCTGTGCCGCGCACACATGCTGTGTGATAGGCCAGCAGCTGCAGCGGGATTGTATGCAGAATAGGAGACAGCAGGCCGTAATTCTCAGGCATACGAATCACGTGCACACCTTCGCTGCTCGCGAGCTTGGTATCTGCGTCTGCAAATACATACAACTCGCCGCCACGCGCACGTACTTCCTGCATGTTTGATTTCAGCTTCTCGAGCAAGGCGTCGTTGGGTGCAATAGTCACCACCGGCATCAACTCTGTCACCAACGCTAGAGGCCCATGCTTAAGTTCACCGGCCGGGTAGGCCTCAGCATGAATATAGCTAATTTCTTTTAACTTTAACGCACCCTCGAGTGCGATGGGATAGTGCATCCCCCGACCTAAGAATAAGGCGTTCTCTTTCGTCGCAAAACGATCAGCCCATGCCATGATTTGTGGCTCGAGTGCGAGCACGGCGCTAATCGCAGCGGGCAGGTGGCGCAGCGCTTTCACATGAGCCGCCTCTTGGTCTTGGGGCAGGCGGCCATGCTCTTGCGCCAAGGCCAAGGTCAACATAAACAATGCCGTTAATTGTGTTGTAAAGGCTTTGGTCGACGCCACGCCAATCTCCACGCCCGCCCGAGTGATGTAGGCAAGCTTACACTCTCGTACCATCGCGCTAGTCGACACATTACAAATGGTGAGGGTCTTTTCCATCCCTAAGCCTCGCGCGTGCTTTAGCGCGGCGAGCGTATCTGCCGTTTCGCCGGACTGCGAGATCGTCACGACCAATGTTTTTGGATGCGGCACACTTTCACGATAGCGGTACTCACTTGCGATTTCGACCGCGACAGGGATCTTCGCAACGGCCTCGATCCAGTACTTCGCCGTCAAGCCAGCGTAGTAGCTGGTACCGCAAGCAAGAATGAGCACACGATCAATCTCTTGAAAGATCTTTCGCGCGCCAGCACCAAACAACTCGGGGGTGACGGACTCGACGTCTTCAAGCGTATCCCCAACCGCGCGCGGCTGCTCAAAAATTTCCTTTTGCATGTAATGGCGATACGGGCCAAGCTCTGCCGCACCCGTATGAACATGCACCGTATTAATTTTCCGATCGACTCGCTTGCCCGCCTGATCCATGATCCAGACGTTTCCTAACTGCAGGTCCGCGACATCACCGTCTTCAAGATAAATAATTTGATCCGTTGTGCCCGCAAGCGCTAAGGCATCAGATGCTAAAAAGTTTTCCTCCTTCCCACGTCCAATCACGAGAGGGGACCCTTGGCGAGCCGCTACGATGCGATGCGGCTCGTCGCGACAAAATACGGCAATTGCATACGCGCCATGCAAGCGACGCACGGTTTGCTGCACGGCCTCAAGCAGGTCGCCGTTATACACATGGCGAATCAAGTGCGCGATCACCTCGGTGTCGGTCTGGCTCTCAAAGATAAAGCCGGCGGCCTGCAGCTCCGTGCGCAGCGCCTCGTGATTTTCAATAATGCCGTTATGTACCAAGGCAACGCTCGGTTCTTCGGCCCCGATTGCAGAGAAGTGTGGGTGGGCGTTGCGCGTGACCGGTGCGCCGTGCGTCGCCCAGCGGGTGTGGGCAATACCGGTAAAGCCAGAGATATGGTTGCGCGCGATGTCCGCTGCCAGCTCAGCAACCCGGTCTGTGCTGCGCGCACGGCGCAACCCACCGTTATCGTAGACAGCCACCCCACACGAGTCATAACCGCGATACTCGAGCCGTTTAAGGCCTTCGACCAAGATTGGGGTGATGTCACGCGAAGCGACTGCACCAACGATTCCGCACATAAAGCGTCTCCTGAGGTTAGTGCTATTGTGCCAATATTTATTGGATATTTATTTCATAAATGCATACTTTATGAAATAAAATATCTCATATTAATATTCATGAAATATAATTTCATGAATTAGATCCGATTTGCGTTCCCACGTTATTTAGTCGCCAACTCATGACTCTTTCAGCCCTGGACGATCTCGATCGACGCATTCTGGATCAACTCCAACAGGATGCCTCGGTCACGAACCACGCGTTAGCTGAACTTGTGCACGCCTCGCCCCCAACCTGTCTGCGTCGCGTCAAGCGGCTCCAGGCGCTCGGCGTAATCGCCAAACAGGTCGCTCTTCTCAATCCAGAGAAACTTGGTAGCGCGCTCACAGCCATTGTTGAAGTCACACTTGACGCGCAATCGTCCGAACAACTCCCTTTATTTGAAGCCGCGATGCAAAATGAGGG
>CAIUZV010000197.1 GCA_903903735.1 uncultured beta proteobacterium
ACTGGCGGCGCCCACCCGCTGCAACAGCGGCGACCAACTGCCGTAAATCCGCGCAGCGGTGAACTGCGGCACCACATCAAAAACATGAACCCGCGCGGCCTTGGCGTCGCCCAGGCAAGCGGCGTTGGCTGACATGGAGCCCCAACACAGCACACCAGCGAACAAACAAAATTTCAAAAACTTTTCCAGCATTTAAACGTCTACCCCATGGATGATGGGCCTTGAGCGTCAGGCCCATCGCCATTGTGCAGACTTCGGCTTCAAATTGGAGACAAGCCGAATGGAAATTGAATGGCAGGAATACTTTAGGGCTCTTCATTGCGGGGTGACTTGACCCGCAAACCACTGCGTTAAACGCATTTTGAATTTTTCACATACAAAGCTTCCCATACCTGGAGCATTGATCAAATAATCCTGCGAAGCTATATTTGATTCATGAAGAAATTTTCTGATCTACGAGCGGCCATGAGTCCCGCAGCATGGCAACTGGCTGACAGTCAAGCGCAAGCCTTGTTCGGCGAGTTGGAAAACAGTGCTCATTCTCCTGATGGTACGGACAAGGTCAGCAACTTCACTGATGCGAAATCTTCGCTAGATGACGATGCCTATTGTGGTTTGGCTCATATCGCCACTGGCCGCACCCAAGACGCTGACACAGCCCTGGCACAGTTACGGCAGCGGAGAAAAGATGCGACCAAAATCACCTGATGGACTAAGTCGTCAATGACATGGATGCGATCATGTATGTCCCCTGTCTATGTGACACCACCAATAGTTTTTATTGATTTTGTAAGGTTGTGGCTGTCTGCTAATTGAGCAGGGGCGTCCACTTTTGATGTCTTTTAATAAGTTTATTTCATTTATATGAGGAATAAAATATTAAAAAAGAGTTTTGAGGATATATTCCTTTGTCCTCAGCTGCCTGTGCACTTGGACAAAAAGCGGGTTGACCTAAAAGAAGGAGCGCCGGCACCATGGGGAGTGCATTCATGGAAAAAGCATGTTTACCTGCAAGCCATGTTTCTTGGGGCTTAGAGGAACATATAAAACAAGATGTATCGACATCTAGATGTATCCACCAGAGTTTGCGGTCTACATCACGTTACGCCTTTTTGGGGGAATCTGTGCTCGAAGCTTTAATTTCAAGTCTGCTAGTAGCTGCAATAAGCGGCTTAACTTTTTTATCATACAAGCACCACGATGGGTACAAAGCAATTGCCAGGCCACTAAAGGTGTGCGCTTGTGTTGTTTTCATCAGTTTAGCGGCTTACGATTTGGGATTCACTGCCGGTAAGTATGGCGGTACAGAGTTGTCCATGATGTGGACGTCTCTTAGTTTTATGGGGTTCTGGGTACTGCTTGCCTTCTTGGACATCCTGCCGATGATCACTGACCAGGGCGGAAAGTGAAGCAGGGAAAATAATGCAGACAAACACGAACTACCAATAACCAAAACTTGAAGCGGGGTTTTTATTAGTGAGCACTTTAAAGCCTAACTGGTTGCTCGCCACGGGCAGGCGCGATCAGAAGGCGTCTTCGCCGCAGTTTGTGCCTGTCGGACAGCGTCAACGTTAAGCTGCACAAGCGAACGTCCTTCTCTCTCCAAGAACCATGAATACCCGAAAAGCGCTGCTGCTCGTCGCATCCCATGTCGCGTTTGCTGTTGCAGGGTTCGCTGTCGGCATCTACGCCTTGCCAATCTTGATAGCACCAGCGGCTCCGACTGCTGAAGAGATCAAGGCTGCTACTGCCCAGACCCAGTTCACTGGCCAGTTCAAGCGAGACTTGAAAGACAGCGACGCGTTCCACTGGGGCGAAGGAACCG
>CAIUZV010000198.1 GCA_903903735.1 uncultured beta proteobacterium
CTTGCGGCACACGGACCTGAACCGTGCGCGTCTACCAATTCCGCCACCTGGGCCTATCTGTACTCAGAAGCACCGCATTATAAGCGAGATCGAAGCTTTGGCAAATCGCCTACCTCCTCATTCAAAGCACAACCGCCAAGCTGCGGTCCCTGCTGAACTTCCCACTGATTACGACCCAGATGTACCTAGTCGTGAACAAATCCTAGAGTCGTTGCGCTCGGCCGGCGGCCCTTTGTCGCCTGAAGATTTAGCGCTGCGCCTTGGGCTCTCCACTGATGAAACGCTCAAGGGTTTCGATCGTCGCCTTGCTGCCATGGAACGCGATGGCCAGTTGCTGCCGAACCGAAAGGGTGTGTTGCTGCTCGCAAACAAACTTGATTTTGTCGCGGGGCGTGTGCAAGGGCATCGTGACGGCTTTGGCTTTTTGATTCGAGATGGTGGTGGACAAGATTTATTTTTGTCACCGCGCGAGATGCTTAAGGTCTTGCATGGCGATCGTGTGTTGGTCAAGCCAACGGGCGAATATCGAGGCAAGCCTGAAGCGACGATCGTAGAGGTCATCGAGCGTCGTACCAATAAATTGGTGGGGCGTTTTCTCAATGAGCGTGGAATGACAATTGTTGTTCCCGAAGACCAACGGATTAAACACGATGTGTTGATCCCGCCGGGCGACGCTGGCGGCGCGCAGCACGGCCAGGTGGTTGCTGTCGAAATCGTCGAGCAGCCTACACGTCATTCGCAGCCAATGGGACGCGTGGCAGAAATTCTAGGTGAGATTGATGATCCTGGAATGGAAATTGAAATTGCAGTACGCAAGTTTGACGTGCCGGTCGATTTTCCTGATGCCGCTCTCAAGCAAACGGACAAGCTGCCCGATGCGGTAAGACGCAGCGACTTGAAAGATCGTGTGGACTTGCGCGATGTCGCCTTCATCACGATCGATGGTGAGGATGCTCGCGATTTTGATGACGCGGTGTATTGCGAACAGGTGGACCTAGGTGCTGGGCGTAAACGCCCAGCTTGGCGTTTACTCGTTGCGATCGCGGACGTGAGCCACTATGTCACGCCTGAAGACGCTTTGGATCACGCTGCGCGTGAACGTGGCACGAGTGTGTATTTTCCACGCCGCGTGATTCCCATGCTACCGGAGAAACTTTCTAACGGATTGTGCTCGCTCAATCCGCAGGTCGATCGGTTAGTGTTGGTTTGCGATATGGTGATCCCTCTGTCCGGAGCGAAAGCGGGAACAGTTGCAGCCTATCAGTTTTATAACGCGGTCATTCATTCGCACGCACGAACAACCTATAACCAGGTTTGGGAGTCGTTGCAGCAACCACAAGGTCCGGCTGCACGCAGCTTGTCGCACGTGTTGCCGCAGATACAGGACTTGTATTCGGTTTTTCAGCTGTTGGGTCAAGCTCGCAAAGAACGTGGTGCGATTGATTTCGATACGGTTGAAACAAAAATAATGTGCAATGAACTCGGACGGATCGAGAAGATTGTCGGTGTGACGCGTAACGATGCGCACCGATTAATCGAAGAGTGCATGCTTGCCGCCAATACCTGCGCTGCGGATTTTATGTTTCGCAGTAAGCATATTGGTCTGTATCGTATCCATGAAGGACCAACGCCAGACAAGTTGCAGTCGTTACGTGAGTTTCTGCGCACGCTGGGTTTGCATCTCAATGGCGGTGCCGATCCTACTGCGAAAGATTATGGCGAATTGCTCGCGCGTGCGCGCTCGAGACCGGATTATCAGTTGTTGCAAACGATGTGTCTGCGTTCAATGCAACAAGCGATCTATGGGCCAGACAACGCCGGTCACTTTGGCCTGTCTTATCCAGCCTACACGCACTTTACTTCACCGATTAGACGTTACCCCGATTTGGTCACACACCGCGTGATCAAGGCGCTGTTAAAGGGGGAACGTTATCAACCGGTCTTGCACGGGTTGGTGTCTGCGCCGGGCGCAACCCAGCGCGAGCATGAGCACGACCTTTGGGAAAGACTCGGTCTTCTGTTGTCTGCGACAGAGCGTCGTGCGGATGAGGCGTCCCGGGATGTAGAGGCGTGGTTGAAGTGTTGGTTCGTCAAGGAACGCGTGGGTGAAACCTTCAGCGGCAAAGTGACGGGTGTGGCGAGCTTTGGTATTTTTGTGACACTCGATACGTTGCACGTCGAGGGATTGGTGCACGTGTCAGAACTTGGAAGTGAATACTTTCAGTTCAACGAAGCGTTGCATGAGTTACGTGGAGAGCGAACCGGGATTCGTTATCGCCTGACTGATTCTGTGCAGGTCCAGGTGGCGCGTGTCGATCTTGAAGCGCGGCGTATTGAGTTTCGGTTGGTTGCAGGAACAAGTTTTGTTGCCTTGCGGAAAGCGGCCTCTCGTGTCGATGACCCAGGTATGCGCCGTGTAAAGAAGGCTGCGTCGACTAAACCTCCGGAACTCAAAGGGCAGATTGCCAAGGTCAGACGTGCCGAGGCCAAAAAAGCCGCCAAATTAGAAACAGCACGACCTTCAAAGAAAATCCAGCGCGCAACTAAAGGTGCTGGCTTAAAGAAAGCCGCTCGGAAAGGGCGCTAAGGAATATCCACGATGGCAGCGACACAAATGTTAGCCGGCTTTCATGCCGTGATTGCGCGCCTGCGCCAAGCACCAGATTCGATTCGTGAGATCTATGTCGAAGCGCAGCGGCGCGACAAGCGGATGCAGACGTTTATTGAACAGGCAACGCAAGCTGGACGTGCTGTACACCCCGTAGGCGCAGATCGCTTAGATGGGCTGGCGGGAGGTTCTCGGCACCAAGGTGTTGTGGCGGTGGCCGACGCTCGCAAACTGGCAGACGATCTCGACGAGGTCTTGGATGATTTGGATGGTCCCGCTTTTTTATTAGTGCTTGATGGCGTGACGGATCCGCATAATTTGGGCGCATGTCTGCGAACTGCTGATGCGGCGGGCGTACACGCCGTAGTGGCACCCCGTGATCGTGCAGTTGGGTTAAACACGACGGTACAACGGGTGGCTTGTGGTGCGGCGGAGTCCGTACCCTATGTCATGGTGACGAATCTAGCTCGCACGATGCGCGATCTGAAAGATCGAGATATTTGGCTGGTGGGCACAGACGATCAAGCACCACAAGGTATTCATCAAACCGATGGGCGTCGTCCAATGGCTTGGGTGATGGGTGCCGAGGGTGAGGGCATGCGTCGTCTGACACGCGAAACCTGCGACGAGTTGGTGCATATCCCCATGCTCGGTAGTGTTGAGAGTTTGAACGTCAGTGTCGCGACGGCCGTGTGTCTCTATGAAACAGTACGGCAGCGCAGGGCGTAGCGCTTAACACGTCGACTTTGAGGCGAGTTGAGATCGGTTAAAATTTCCTTATCCGATTTCCAAATTAAACAGCATAGATTTTTAGGCAGATTCGAATGGCCAAGCACGGATTTACAACGCGAATTTTGCACAACGACCGTCATCTCTCAGTGGAGCATGGTGCGGTGCACAAACCCATCCATACGTCCACCCAATACGCCTATCCGGATGCGCGTGAGCTGGCCGCGGTGTTTCAAGGCAAAGCGGGCTACACCTATGCGCGTCAAGGGACCCCTACAACGGATGCGCTAGAGAAAAAAGTCTCTGCGATGGAGGGTGGGGGATTAAGCCTGACCTTCGCAACAGGAATGGGTGCGTTATCCGCACTGTTTACGACTTTGCTTCGTGCGGGGGATCACTTAATTTCCAGTCAGTTCATTTTTGGAAATACCAATAGTCTGTTCGGGACGCTCGAGCAGCTCGGCATTGAGATCAGCCTGGTTGATCCGACGGATGTCGCGGCTGTTGCAGCGGCCATCAAACCAAACACGCGAATGGTATTTACCGAGACCATCGCAAATCCTGGGACACAGATTGCTGACCTCGAAGGGTTGGGACGCTTATGCGCCGAACGCAATCTCGTCTATGTCGTGGACAACACCTTGACTTCGCCTTGGCTATTTCAGCCCCGCAGCGTGGGTGCGTCTCTTGTCATGAATTCCTTATCCAAGCATATCGGTGGACACGCGAATGCGTTGGGCGGCTCGTTGACTGACACGGGGTTATTTGATTGGACAAAGTTTCCAAATATTTTGGATGTCTACAAGAATGGACCGGCAGCAGGTTGGGGAATCACGCAGATCAAGAATAAAGGCCTGCGTGATATGGGCGCCACGCTCGCAGCAGATGCGGCACACCGTATTGCGATCGGGGCGGAGACACTGTCTTTACGGCTAGACAAAATCAGTAGTAACGCCCTGGCACTTGCTCAATATTTGTCGAAACATCCC
>CAIUZV010000199.1 GCA_903903735.1 uncultured beta proteobacterium
CTACACACACTTAAGTGACACCATCGTTGCCGCCGCTCAGGGTTGTGATGCCGTTGCCTTAGACTTACATGGCGCGATGGTGGCTGAAAATTCAGACGATGGTGAAGGCGATCTGCTCGAACGTGTGCGCGCAGCCCTCCCGCATGCGCCCATCGCTGTCGCGCTTGATCTACACGGCAAGATGACCGACAAGATCATCAATAATAGCGATATCGTCATTAGCTTTAAAACCTATCCCCACGTCGATATGTACGAGACCGGCGCCCATGCAGGCCGCCTCTTGGTCGACATGATCAATCACAAAATCAAACCAACGATTGCGTGGCGTCGTCTGCCACTCATTTTAAATACACTGTGTAGCCGAACAGATCAGGGCCCGATGCATGAAGCCGTCAAACTTGCTAAAGCGGCCGAAAAAAAGGGCATGCTCGGTGCATCGGTACTGGCAGGCTTTGCACTCGCAGACATCGCAGCGCCCTGTATTAGCGTTGTCGTCGTAAGCAATAATGATCAAGCGGCTGCCGAAGCCGCAGCACAAGAGATTGCCGAATACATCTGGAAGAATCGCGAAGGCTTCATCTACCAAAACGAGCCTCTCGCACAGTCGATTGCTCGCGCTAAAGACCTCGCTAGCGAGCCAGGCGCGGGCCCCGTCCTACTGCTGGATCACGGCGACAACTGTATGTCTGGCGGCACCTGTGACGATATGAATGTCTTGCACGAAGCCCTCAAGCAAGGGCTGCAAGACATCGTGGTGGGCCCTATTTGCGACCCAGAGGCTGTTGAACAGCTCATCAAAGCGGGCTTGAACGCAACAGCCACCCTGCCTATCGGCGACAAAGTACCACTGACTCAACTAGGCATCACAAACCCGCCGCGCCCTTTGACCGGAGTCGTCTCGAGAATCACTGATGGCCAATATGTCGTGTCTGGTCCCACCTATACCGGGCAACGCATCCACATGGGCCGCACCGTATGCGTTGACACGCCACAAGCTAAGATCATGATCACCGAGACCCCGCAAGAGCATTGGGATCTGGGCATCTTCAGTCACATCGGTATCGACGCGACCAAACATCGCTTTGTACTGCTGAAATCTAGGATGTATTGTCGACCAGTGTTTGTGCCCATCGCCAAAGCACTCGTCGAATGCGATGGCGGCGGCGTAACCGGCGCAGACTACTCTCGCTTCCCGTACAAGAAGCTTACCCGCCCCGTGTATCCGTTTGATGCAGAGACACGCTGGGGTAAGAGTTAGTTGCTAGGAGGCTTCTCAAGCTGCTGCATAATTTGATCGATCGAGAAGCTTGCTGCTTTCTGACGTGGTGGGAACTCTTTAAAGGTTGAGTAAAACTGCGCCACCATTTCTTGTGCGGGCACAAACAAGAAGGCATGTTCAAGCAACCAATCGTAGTAAGTATTGGATGTTTGATCCGCACGCTCATAGGGATCTAAGCGCAAGTTAAAGAGTTTTGGTACGCGCAGCGGTGTGAACGGTTGTGCCCACAAACGCAGCGTTCCCTTGGCCTCTTGCTCACTAAAGACAACCTTCCAGTTGTCGTAGCGCATGGCCACTAATTGGCCGTCATCATTGAAATAAAAGAATTCATTACGTGCGCTCTTATCTGACTTACCCGTTAGATACGGCAACTGGTTGTAGCCATCCAAGTGCACTTTGTAATCTTTGGCACCAACTTTTGTACCTTTCTTTAGCTTCTCTTTGATTTGATCATCGCCCGCAGCAGCCATCAGTGTGGGCAGCCAGTCAAGACCTGAAACAATGCCATTCGACACCGACCCCGGTTTGATCTTGCCTGGCCACTTGATCATGGCAGGTACGCGATACGCACCTTCCCAGTTAGTGTTCTTTTCAGAGCGGAAAGGCGTCATGCCGGCATCGGGCCATGAATTCATGTGCACGCCATTGTCGGTCGAATAAATCACAATCGTGTTTTCAGCCAGACCAAGGTCCTTAATCTTCTGCAAGACGCGACCCACGCGTTTGTCGTGTTCGACCATTGCATCGGCGTACTCACCTAACCACTTACCTGCCTGCCCGGCAATCTTAGGATCGATGTGCGTACGGAAGTGCATACCAGTCGTGTTGATCCACGTAAAGATAGGCTTGCCGCTCTTGGCGTTGCGCTCAAGGAAGCTATTTGCACCCGCGACGATCTCGTCGTCGATCGACTGCATACGCTTCTTAGTAAGCGGACCAGTGTTCTCAATCGCCCCACCCGCCGTGCACTTTAAGACACCCCGTGGACCGTACTTCTTTTTAAACTCTGGATCCTTTGGATAGTCGCGGTGCTCAGGCTCTTCTTCGGCATTCAAGTGATAGAGGTTGCCAAAAAATTCATCAAAACCATGATTACACGGGAGATGCTCGTCGCGATCGCCTAAGTGATTTTTGCCGAACTGCCCAGTGACGTAGCCGCGCGCCTTTAACAGCTCTGCCAGGGTGACGTCCTCAGCTTGCAAACCGAGCTTGGCGCCCGGCAAACCGACTTTAGACAAGCCCGTGCGCACCACCGCCTGTCCCGTAATGAATGATGACCGACCAGCAGTCGAGCTTTGCTCTGCGTAATAGTCAGTAAAAAGCATCCCGTCACGCGCGATGCTGTCAATGTTGGGTGTGCGATAACCGACCAAGCCATTTGAATAGGCCGAGATGTTGCTCTGACCAATGTCGTCGCCCCAAATCACCACGATGTTTGGTGGGCCCGCCGCTAGCGAACTTGCGGAGATCAGGCCAGACGCCAGCAATGCGGCAACCAGTGAGGATTTTTTAAAGGATTTGAATGACTTACGCATTTTTAATCAGATTCCTTGACGCTAAAAAACATGCCAAATCGCATTTCCTGCTTCTGTGCGCGAGATGTTAAATCATGCCAAAGCGCTTGGCAATAAAACTAAAGGGCGTACGCCTTTTAGCGTTTAGTCTTAATTGTTACCCCGACGTCCTTCATCAAACGCTGAAACTCCGGCGACTCTACAATCACGGCACCTGCAGCGCGCCTTAATCGATCGACCGCCTCGTCCGTCAGAACAAAAGACGTAGGTTGCTGGTTCAGATAGAACCGCTCCTCTGCATCCTTAATCTGCTTAAACGACACATCAATCGTATAAATCTCGGCATTCGGCACTTTCATGAGCGCGGCAATGGCCGGATCTTTATTGGTCTTCATCGCGGCTGAATCCCTGATTTTTCGCAAAGAAGACCAACGTGCAGAGGTGTCCTTCAACAACTCTACCGCCTCGTAAGAATAGTGGTCAATTGGCGTGCCGGCAGCCTTGAGCAACACGGTCAGGGTGTCTGGCGGTCTTTCACGCTCATCCCAAGTGGTTTTCGGATCAGACAACGAATTCACAACGAAGACAATTACCCGTCGCACACGATCTAAGGAAGTCGAGGTTCCCGTGTCGTAAAGCGCCTCCATGAGTTCAAGAGAATCGAGTACACCACGCATACCGACATTATCTGACACGCCGCCGTCGACTAAATGTACGTAAGGCTTTGTCGTACTGTTAGCAAGGCTAGTTTCTGACTGTATCGAGCGCGTCGCGCGCGCCGCTGGGCGCTTCACGTTGCTGTTATCCAAAAACGGCCGCATCCAAACCGGGGGCTTCCAGTCACAGTTTCCGCCGTAATTATTGAACGTCACCGGAGAAAGCACCACCGGTACAGCCGACGATGCGGCTGCGGCACGCGCCAACGAGACCGAACCTAAATCCGAACACATGGTGTCAAACACGCGCTGACTAAACACAAAGCGTGAGCCTGTCGATATATCGGTAGCCGAAGCAACGATAAACGGACCACTGCGCTTCGTTAAGTCAGAGAACGTCGCGCCCTCAAACAAGATCTCGTCATACAACTGAGCAGCGAGCTCGGAACGACCCCAGCCACTTGATGACAAGCTTGGCCAATACGCAGGATTCAATACGCGAGAAACGATCTCACCCTGCACATCACGCTTGAGAAAACGTTTTTCATACTCATCGAACAGCTTTTCGCCATACAAGCCGTAAGACAAAGCGGTAAAGCTTCCACCGGATACGCCGGTAATCAAGCCCACACTGTCAAGCAAGCGAACTTTTTTACCTTTCGGTCCCACAACCTCCGTGTTGCGTAGAAACTCAAGCACACCGAAAGAAAAGGCTGCTGCGCGCGTACCCCCACCCGAAAACGCCAACACAACCATATTTTCTTGATCTTCGGCTTTGGCGTGCATCGTCTCAAAACGATAGCCAGTCCGCTCGTCAAGCTTGCTAACAGGTTGGTTAATGGGGCGCGACGCGCAGCCCGCAAGCAAAACCATCACAACGCCAATCGATAGAACTTTAAACATAATTTCCTACAGCTATCTTTTTGAAGCGAGATCTAGGACAACCCGCGGAACCATACTCAGTGTGGCCAACCCCTTGAACGCTGGATCGCCAATAGCGGCTAGTTTTAATCGCAATGCGAGTAACGCTTCGCCACCGCTGGTATCAAACCAGAACCAGTCTTGCAAGGACTTCGCACTGTGTTGACCTGGCTGTGCGAGCTTGGCCTCATAATAAAAAGCCTTTAACTCATCGGTTGCGTACTTCAGACTAGTCGCTGCTGTGTGAGCGGCGTTCTCCAAGACTTGCTCTGGAGCCTCCCCGAGCCACGACAATACAAACTCAGCAAGACGGTCTGGCGAGGCACCTGTCACTCCAAGAGTCGTTCGGCTGCGCGACTGCGCACCCACTTGATGCCACGCCTTAAGTTGCCCGACCTCCTCAAGTACTCTTTCTTGCAAACTACCTACCTTGCCATACTTGGGAAAACTTACCGGACAGACCAATTGCTGGCTCTGCTGACCTAGCGCATCGGGCGGAGCCTCTTGCAAGAAGTCGCGAAGCACAGGCTCTTGAGCTAACTCAAGCAACTTCAAGGCCTCTTGCAATACTTGCTTTTGAAACGGCGCATGACCGGGCGCGCCGAACGGGCGCCCCAACATAAACGGTACCCACAACGCTCGCGGAGCATTAAAGGCAGCAGTATGTTCACGGATCAAACTGATCTGTACGGTGGGAATTCCTGCTTCTTCCAAATAACGGCCGACGGCGCTCACGGCGCACGTACAAAGCGGTCAAACTGGAGATAAAACGACAGCATCTACCTGATCTCGCTTGAGCAAGTCCGCAAGCTCTCGGGCTTTTGCTTCGTACTTTGTTGTTGGCCAGATTGCACCCATAAACGAATAATGAAATCGTGCGACCGAACCAATAAATTTTTCTGCCGCAAGCTCCTTTAGCCGCGCCAACGGGAATACAACATTACAGTCCGACTGAAACCCTGTCCGGTCGAAATTGACGGACATGTGGCTCATCACCAAGTCCGCATCGTCTGTTTGATCAACAATGACGCGATAGTCGGTTCCGTTTCCGGTTGTATCAAACGGGGCATCGGCTCTCGCATGCAAACCCGCCGTCGTGATCAGCGCAACGCGTCTCTGGCTCAGCGCTGGACCAGCCACTAACTGGGGTACCGGCATAGGCGGTATCTGTTTTAAGCGTTCGAGATGATGTTCTCGTTCAATCTCGGACAAGTCTGCTAGGCGAACCATATGATTTTCCAGTTATAAAAAACTAAGGTGTGGATGTTAGCTCAGGTCGTGCGTCGAAACCAAAATAAAGATAGCCCTAACGCAAGCAATACAAGTATTAAGCTGATCACACCGAAGAGCGCAGTGATCTCTGTCTCTTTGCGCTCGAGTGAAAATTTGCTCGATAAATGGCTATATATCTTTGCAAGGTCTTTAGAGTTTTCTGCTCTAAAAAATTCACCTTCTGTAATTTTTGCAATCCCCTGCAAGGCGCGCTCATCGACTTGCGTATAGAAATTACTTCCATCCCAACCGGGAATGAAGCCATTGACTGTGCCAAAGGCCACGGTGTAGACCCTCACACCACGCTCGGCGGCTTGCTTGGCTGCGGCAAACGGATCGGGCCCGTGCGTGCGGCGTCCATCAGACAACAAGATAATGGCGCCGTTCTCATACGAGCCCGGTGCGACGGGACTTTTCGTCGTTGTGGGTGGTGGAGGCGCAACGAGAGGAGCCGGCGCTCTACCGCCACCCCATCGACCAAAATCATCACCATAAATTGCTGCCTGTAAATTCACACCCGAGTCAGGCAGGAGCGTCGACAACGCCAGCAATAACCCACTGCCCGTCGCCGTACCGCGTTGCAATTTAAATCGATCGACCGCCTCTATGAGTGCCTCTCGATCATCGGTCACTTGCTGAACCAGCTGAGCCGTCCCAGCAAATGACACAATCCCCGCTCGCATATTATTGGGCAGCTCCTGCAAAAAATCCTTAACCGCCCGTTGTGCAGCCTGGATGCGATTAGGCTCTACATCCTCTGCCAGCATGCTGCGGGAGACATCCACGGCTAAGACAAGGGTCATGTAGTCGGCGGGCAGCGTGACTTGAGCCATGGGTCGAGCCAGACCCAACACCGCAAAGACTAAACCCAGCCAAAGCAGTGCCGGAGGAACGTGGCGTCGCCACACCCCCCAGCGGGACATTGATGCACGGATGATGGTTAGGCTAGAAAAGCGAACAGCGGCCTGCCTGCGACGCCGCAATAGCCATAGGTAGGCTAAGGGCAATAACAGGATGACGATGAAACACCACAAAAATCCTGGCCAAATAAGGCGCATGAACTGTTTCTCGGCGGTATGATAAATCACACTTTATCACTGCTTGCTGTTATTGGGTTCATCA
>CAIUZV010000200.1 GCA_903903735.1 uncultured beta proteobacterium
CTGCAGGCCCATAAAATTCAAATACGGAGCCTGGTCAATTTGACGCGCGAGCGCGACTGTCTGATCGATCGACACCACGCCACAACGCCCCATACCGACGTCGACTTCAATATAGACATCGATTTTCACTTTACGGGCAGCACTGGCTTGAGCAAAGGCAAGCACTTGATCGGCGTGATCCACCAACACACCAATTCGAGCCCGCTCGGCCAAATCGAGCGCATGAGAGACTTTTTTGGCGCCGACCACTTGATTGGTAATCAACACATCTTGCACGCCCGCTGCAACAAACGCTGCGGCTTCGCTCACTTTCTGGCAGCAGATACCCACAGCACCATGTTTGATCTGACGTAGCGCAATGTCAGGGCATTTATGGCTTTTCGCATGGGGGCGTAGCCGCACACCAGTGCCTGCAAGCGCGTCCTGCAAACGTTGCAGATTGCGCTCGAAGGCATCCAGATCTAGCACGAGCGCTGGGGTGTCGATTTCATCAAAAGAGTCGCCAATATTGGCAGCTTTCCAGGGGGACATAATTAAATTCCGCTTTGTGTGAATACGCATACAGCGATGCGCTGGATGTGTAAATTCTAGGATACTTCCTGAGAAAACTCTGCGATGCAGTTTGCATAAGAGGGGTCGCTACTGATAAAGCCCCCTTGACGCATACTCAGCTTCAATCGTTCAAACCCCACTCTAGAGATCGTTCGTTTACAAAACCACAAACCCGCCGCCTTGTAGCGATCCATAGACTGGATGAGGATGTCTGTCGCTACATGCGGGTAAAACGGCGCGACTAGCTCGGCAAGTTCCTTTCCTGTATGCGCGTCAATCCACGGGCCCATTTGTTCAACAGCACGAATCATCGCCTCGAATAAGTCTTTCTTTTGAGCAATGATTTTCCGAGTGGAAATAAATGTGGTGTAGGCAGTCGGGCCACGACTATTTGCGGCATGTAACACCTGACCCACACCGCTTGATACGGTCTGCGACACAAAGGGTTCAAAATACTGCGCATAATCAAGCGTGCCGGTTTTCAGCGCTTCTAGGTTTTCGGCCATGGTGCGTTCGGCATTTACCTTGAGCGAATCAATCGCTACGCCAACATCCCGAAGATCTTGCTGCAAACAAAGCCAGGGCGTCGGTACCTCGGTGACAACACCCACCTTACTTCCGACGAGATCCGATAACTGAAACTTCTTATCCTGTGTACGCCCGACTAAAAAGAACGGGTCTTTGCCGACCACCTCGCAAAATGCCACTAACGCGTTTTGGGAATCGGCTTCCTGATCGCGTTGTTTGATCACACGTAGCGGCCCCCCCCAGACGACATCAATGTTTCCAGCCAACATGTCAGCAATCCCGCTGCCCGGCGATGCGGAGTCGATCAGTTCGATCTCAATACCCTCCCGCCCAAACAGCCCTAACGCCTTTGTGGCATAAAAAGGGGCATAGAAAACGGCCCTAAAGTTTTCAGCTAATTTAATTTTCATAGATTTTCCGCGAGGGTGAGGCTACCATCTGTTCAATTACATCACTCTTTCGCTTGTTTGGGAGCATGGCCGCAATGTTGAAATCTCATGATCGGTATGACTATTCGGCGATTTCGACGCGGCCCGACTATAGTTGGCCGGACGGCAAACGCCTAGCCATCCACTTTAGCCTAAACGTCGAACACTTTGCTTTCGGCGAAGGGATGGGTAACGATTATGCCGTTCCTCACCCCCAACCAAATTCCCGAAGTTTTGCTTGGCGGGACTACGGGAATCGAGTGGGTGCTTGGCGTCTGCTTGAGCTGGCCAACGATCTTGATTTCCCCTATGCGCTCTTGGTCAATACAGAGCTCTACGAATACTGCCCAGAAATGATCGCCGCATTTAGTAAGCGAGGCGACGAGATCGTCGGACACGGGCGCACGAACGCAGAGCGTCAAGTGGACATGTCACTTGAACAAGAACGCGCTTGCATACGCGAAGCAGCCCAAACCATTTTGAAACACGAAGGTGTTGCCCCAAAGGGATGGTTAGCACCCTATATTTCTCAAACATACGACTCTCCTGACCTGCTTAAAGAGCAGGGGTTTACATACATGATGGACTGGCCGTTAGACGACCAACCTATTTGGTTTCGTACCAAACATGGGCGTATTCTCTCGATCCCCTATTCTCATGATCTCAATGACTCGATTGAGTGCGTATCGCGACGTACCCCCTCTCAGTTGTTTTGCGACAATCTGATCGACCAGTTTGATGAAATGCTCGAAGAGTCAGCCAAACGACCACTCGTCATGAGCATTGTGTTGCATAGCTTTATTCTTGGGCAGCCCTATCGGCTGCGTCAATTACGTCGAGTCATGCAGCACATTCTGTCGCATCGCGATCAGATCTGGCTTGCAAAACCCGGTGAGATCTATGATCACATTAATAGTCTTCCAGACGGGGTTGTTCCTGGAAGTACCGTCAAGTAAGCTCTTTTTTATTGTTCAACTTATAACTCAGTCGGATATTTATGATGCATGCTCCTAAACTCTTCACGCTATTCGCTACACGCGCCCTCGCCCTCGCCTTAGCACTCCCCCTCGCCTTCACAAGCTTCGCGGCACACAGCCAGACCGGCTATCCAGACAAGCCTATTACGATGGTAGTGACCGTTCCGCCGGGCGGTGCTGCGGATTTTGTCGCGCGCACAATTGGTGAAGCGCTCTCTAAGCAAGTCGGACAATCCGTCCTGATTGAAAACAAAGCTGGAGCGAGCGGCACAATTGCAACCGCGTTTGTCGCGAAAGCACCCGCAGATGGTTATACGATGCTTCAAGGTGCCATCTCTACGCACGGAATCGGACCACACTTCTACACGAAGACGTCTTATGACTTCTTCAAAGACTTCATGCCGCTGGGCGTTGTGGCAGAGTTTTCTCTCGTCCTCGCTGTCAACGCGAATCTTCCGGTAAATAGTGTCCAAGAGCTGATTGATCTTGCCAAGAAGAGGAATGGACAAATGAGCTTTGCCACGCCCGGTGCCGGTAGTGCACCCCATTTGACGGCAGAGCTCTTTATGACTGAAGCGGGCATCAAGATGCTGCACGTGCCCTACAAGGGCTCGGCGCCCGCCGTGGTCGACGTTGCGAGTGGCCAGGTTGACATTATGTTCGACGGCTTCCCTTCGCTGATGCCACACATCAAGAGCGGCAAGTTGCGTGCCATCGCAGCGGTGAGCCCCAAGCGTAACAGCCTAGCGCCAGACCTTCCTACGTTCGCAGAGCTTGGCTTTCCAAAGATGATTTCATCACTTTGGTATATGCCGATGGTGCCCGCCAAGACGCCTAAAGAGGTCGTCGAACGACTCAATCAGGCACTGGTGAAGTCCTTGAATGGCACAGAAGCACAGAAGCGCTTAGAGGCAGGTGGGGCACAGCTCGTATTTGGTAAACCAGAAGATTCACAGGCTTACATGAAAGCGGAGTATGAACGCTGGGGAAACGTGATTAAAAATGCAGGCATTTCAACCACAAACTAAATACAGCTAAAAAAGTTAACGCACATACAAAGTTAACGAGCATGAAAAAGGCGTTTGACACTTTCGTCAAACGCCTTTTTTGTTATCAAGAACGTTTAGATTGCTTCAAACTTGAAGCGATTTACTTTAGCCATATTTGTGCCTTCGATACGAATCAAACTCGTCGAAGCTTTGCGCTCGGGTGAATGCAGATCACCTTCGTTATACACGTGCGCAACACCCGGAACCAGCTTGTAGCGCTTCGTAAACTTAACCTTTCCAGGCTTATCTGCCGTAGCGGCCTCGAGCAATTCATAATCGCACATTTCAGTTTCGCCACGCGCCTGACCATAAATCGCCCAGGAATGCGCATGATCGTGAGGAGTTGAATTTTTTGCCCCGGGGTAGTTATGTGCCACCACACAGAAGCCGAGCTCTGGGTCTTCGTAAATGATTTCGCGTTCGCCAACATTTGCGTGAAGATGCTTTTCAAGAAACTGTTTATCGAGCAAGACTTCTTTCAACAAATCCGCGACCTGCTGTCGTCCCGCCGGGCCTGGGTTGCTCTTCAAAAATTTGTGGCATTGGCTCGTAAATTGCTCCAGCGTGTGGCCCATGATGCAAGATTCCTTTAAAAGTATTTGAAAACCGACCGTTTCATTCTACATCTGATTTTCTGAGCCTTTGGCTGTGGTGATTCAAGGCTAACAGCACCGTTTGGCGATGCACAGCTACGGTCGTCTCAATGTGGGTCCCGTAGCCACCTGCCATGCAGACGGCTAACGGAATATTCTGTTTATGGGCATAATCAAACACACACTGGTCTCGCTGCCGCATGCCTTCCTGTGTCAGTTTTAAACGCCCTAAGCGATCGCCTTCGTGTGGATCTGCTCCTGCCAAAAAAATGAACAAGTCGGCAGAAAATCGTTGCTCGAGCTCAACAAGCGCATGCTGCAGCGCATCAAGATAGCGGCGATCATCACACCCATCTGGGAGTGGAACATCGAGGTCGCTTGGCTCTTTACGGAAAGGGAAGTTCTTGTCGCCATGCAAGGACAACGTAAATACGCTGGGATCATGGCGAAAGATGGCCGCGGTGCCATTGCCTTGATGCACATCCAGGTCAATGATGGCTACGTTGCACTCTGCGGCAGACGTTCGCTGAATCACTCTCGCAGCAATTGCTGCGTCATTGAATACACAAAACCCACTGCCTTTGTCGCGATACGCGTGGTGGGTACCACCTGCCAAATTAACGGCTACACCCGATTCAAGTGCCGAGCGACACGCGGCGATCGTCGCCCCAACCGAGCGGCGTGACCGCTCAACCATCGCTGGGGTCCAGGGGAAGCCGATTTCACGTTGCTCCTTTGCATCCAACGTTCCAGAGATCACTTTCGTGACATAGATGGGATCGTGCGCCAATAAGAGCTCGGTATCACTTGCCGCCGGCGCTTCTTGTAAGCGAATCCCCGGCGTATCGACCAACGCATCGCGTAACGACCGATACTTCGACATCGGAAAACGATGCCCTTCAGGCAGCGGCAGTACAAAGTGATCGGAATAATAAGCGTTCATTGCAATATCGCACTCAAGATAACTTTATTTTATGATCTATGCAGGGTAACTGTCACAATAACCCCTTCTAATGTTTGGCAAACAGGTTATACCCCACCCATGTCGCGATCACTCATTGCCCTTCTGATTTGCGCAGCCTCACTCGCTTCGTGCAGTTCAATAAAGATTGCCTATAACTATGCGCCTAACTATTTGTCGTATCGTTTGAACACATACTTCAATCTTGATTCTCAGCAGCAAGAGTTACTCGATGCCGAATTGATCGACTTTTCGAATTGGCACAGCGCGAAGGCGTTGCCGCAATATACGCGTACGTTGCAACAATGGTCCGAGCGGCTTGATGAGAAAAAGTCCTTCACGCCTGAGGAAGTTGTCCTCATGTACCAACAAGTTCAGGATGCGCTTCTTGAACTGAGCCTGCAAGCAGCAAAGCAACTTGCGCCGATTGCGATCACACTCAAGACGAGCCAAACAACTCGATTACGCAATCGCTTTGAGACTGAGAACAAGGAGTACGCCGAAAACTACTTGAAAGATCCAACAAGCAGCAGCACGCGCAAAAAACATCACACGCGCATGCTCAAGCGTTACGAAGACTGGCTTGGCTCACTGACAGAGCAACAAAAAACGAGTCTGACACAACTCTCAGATCGGCGTGCAGCAACGTTCTCGCTTTGGGCAACGGAGCGGCAACTCAGGCAAGAAGCACTACTTGACACCCTTGAGGCACAGCGCGCAAAAGATGCCGGGCAGGCAGAGTTGGCCTTGGCAGAATATACAAAAAGCCTGTCTGACTATCGCAACCCTGAGCTTGTGCGTCAGCAAGACTCTCTCAGGAAGGACTGGGCAATAACAACCGCTGCAGTATTGAATAGCCTCACACCGGTTCAGACACGTCACTTAAAAGGCAAGTTACGAGACTATGCCAACGACTTTGCGAGCCTCTCCCCCACACGCATCGCACAAACCGTTAAGTAGCGACAAGGCTAACTAGCCTTGAAGCGGGTCCACTTGACGACCGCCACTGCAAAAAAGGGTAAGAGCAAATTCAGAACTAGGCAGATCGTTAATATTGACCCCAGCTGACTGTAGTCAGCAGCAACTTTCACAATACCTGTCAAGGGGTCACGCACTTCACGGGTCACGATATACATTTCATTCAAGTACTTCGTTCCCAGTTGACTAGCCGAAAGCGCCAGATTGGTGAATGAGGCCATCACCGCAAAGTAAGTCGCCTTGAGATTCTCCGGTGCCGAACGCGCTATCCACGCAAGCATTGGGATCATGGCCAGCTGCCCAAGAGGAGACTCAACCGCTGCATCGACGAGCGCAATAAACCGCGCATCGACAATCCCACCCGTCATTGCGCTGGTCCAATGATGTAATCCGTAATACATGCCTAAGGTGGGAAGTGCAAAGAGAGTACTAAAAATAGCCAACATGCCGATCACAAACGTAATTCGCTTCTCGGCCATAAAACGGCGAAAAATAAACATGCCCAGCAGAGACAAGAGTCCACTAATTAAAGTCAGTACTGAGATGAAATACTGATCAAACTTCAACTCGTCGATTACCCACCACGCGATACTCGGCCCAGGTGTGGGCACTGCACGGAACATAAAAATCACGAATGCGGTCCCCACTAACGTGATCCGCATTTCTGGGGTGAGCGCACTCGTCATCCCTGCAATGAGATACACGATAATCGCGAGCGATCCAAGAAATATGATTTCCTGCCCGTAAGGAATCTGACTTAGCCCGATGCTCAGGGTAAAGAGCACGAAGATCAAGCCACCGATCAAGATTGTCCAATTAGGCTTGGTTGCATTGTCGTGCACTTCAATGGCTTGCTCGAGCTGAGCTGGATTCCATCCCCTAGATTCCAGCTGCGCACGTGTTCGCCCTTTGAGCCACGCAGCAATCACAACACCCAGAACAGACAGCAAAGGAATAATCAACGCTACCCAATAGACATACAAATAGCCCTGCACCTTTTGCGCTTCACTCATCTTCTCTACGCCAGAAAAAACATAGAGGTTGACGACTGAGACTAACAGCGATCCACCAACAACAGCAACGCGACCTAAGGTTTGCATGGTCGTGTGCATCAGCTTGATCTTTTCGGGATCAATGGACTGTCCATCACTATCAAATCGCGGTACTGCCTCAACCGTCATGGCGTCTGCTACTGAGTCTTGCAAGACATAGCCCATTGGCGCGAGTAAGGCGCTAATGACATACCAGGTATCGACCGGCAAGATCGCTTGCATCGCCTCACGCTCAGCGATCAAGCCAATCATGATGAACAAGCTCAAAGCAATCAGCACCGCTCCAGTGAACAAAATCAGATTTTTAGCGCGCCAGAACAAGTCCACCAAGTGACCAAAAACCATCTTTAAGGACCACGGGATCGCTATCCAAAAACTTAGAGAAGCCAGGACGGCGCTAGACAGGCTGAGGTAGTCTTTGACAAAAAACATGCCGACAATGGACGTTAAGCTTGAGACACCCGCGGCCAAATACACCATCAGTGGGGGCAGGTACGACAGATGGAAGTCGCGAAACACGCCTCCAATGTTATGGCTTATCGATTGCAAAACGCTCTTAGTCATGCCTTGAGCCTCAGTGAAAATATTGATCCTGCTTTGAAGCGAATTGTCTCAGAATCCTGCACCTTAGATAGGGAATATTGCGCAAATTCTGGGGATTTAGCCTTAGAATTCCCAGCACGTGCGACGTTTAAGACTTTCGCACCGCTCTACAGCCCAGCAAAGGGACACCCGAATAACAATGACTCTTGCTTCAGAATCACCCCTCATTGCGCTAACCGAGGTATCCAAACACTTCGTATCGGGCGTGCGTGTTCTATCCAACGTGTCGCTCGCGGTGTTTAAAAAAGAGTTCGTCAGTATCGTGGGGCCGTCGGGCTGTGGCAAAAGCACGATCTTGCGTTTAGCCGCGGGCCTTGATGTCGCCTCGGCAGGCAAGGTTCAAACACCCGCTTTAATGGCAAAAGCCGAAGGTGCAACGGCATTTGTCTTTCAAGAGCCGACCCTAATGCCCTGGACGAGTGTCTTCAATAACGTTTGGTTGCCGCTGCGCCTCCAAGGTTCCGACTTGGATCAGTCTCGCGCGCGTGTAGTCGCTGCGCTCAAGAGCGTGGGCCTGGAGGACTTCGCACAAGCCTACCCCGCTCAACTGTCTGGCGGCATGAAGATGCGCGCATCAATTGCTCGAGCACTTATTACCGAACCAAAGATTCTGCTGATGGATGAGCCCTTTGCAGCGCTCGATGATCTCTCACGATATCGATTGAATGACGACCTTTTACGTTGGCAGCAAGAGCGATCTATCGCCACGCTTTTTGTCACACATAATATTGCAGAGGCTGTTTTTCTAAGTAACCGCGTCTTAGTCATGGGGGCACGTCCCGGCCGAATCATTCATACGCTCAGCATCGACGAGCCCTACCCTAGAAGACCTGCATTTCGTGAGTCAATGCGTTTTGTGGACTACTGTCGTGCACTTACCACTGCACTCGGCGAGTCGACCGAGCAACCACAACAGACGCGATGAAACCCATTCTTCACAAGCTGTTGCCCGCCCTCACGCTACTTGCATTTCTGCTGCTGTGGGAGTTAGGTGTGCGCTGGGCCAACATACCCGCTTACACTTTGCCAACACCTAGCGTGATCGCAGCGAGCCTGATTGATCATTGGCCCTCTCTTGCGCTGAGCTGGTGGTTCACAATTAAGATCACACTCGGGGCGCTCCTTCTTGCTTGTCTTGGCGGAGTCCTTATTGCCTCGGTCTTCTCTCTTTCCCCACAAATAGAACGCGCTTTTTTTCCGATTGCAGTCGTACTGCAAGTCACACCGATCGTCGCAATCGCACCACTTATGTTGATTTACATTGAGAGTACGACCGCAGCCCTTTTATTATGCGCCTGGATCGTTGCTTTTTTCCCCATCCTCTCTAATACAGTCACTGGCCTGCGCGCGACAGATCGTAATTTAGTCGAACTCTTTCGACTGTACCGTGCAAGTCCTTGGCAACGACTTGTTTTGTTGCGTGCGCCTGCAGCACTGCCCTACTTTTTAACAGGCTTGAAGATTTCTGGCGGCCTGAGCCTAATCGGTGCCGTCACGGCAGAGATGGTAGCGGGGTCTGCGGGTAGGGAAACCGGTCTTGCTTCTCGTATTCTCGAGGCAAGCTTTCGCACCGAAACGCCAAAAATGTTTGCCGCACTGGCATTGTTGGTATTAACGGGTGTCATCATATTTTTGTTGTTTAATGCGCTGTCGCGTTTGCTACTTGGCGGCTGGCATAGTTCAGAGCAAATCCATACAGTCGATCACAACTCCTAGGAACTTGACATGACCTTCCGAATTGTTCAGTCTATTTTTCTACTGGGATTGTTGCTGCCCATCGCGCAGGCTCAACAAGCCGTTACCTTTGCAACCAATTGGAAAGCGCAAGCCGCACACGGTGGATTCTATCAAGCAGTCGCTGATGGAACCTACAAGAAATACGGTTTAGACGTAACGATTCGTCAAGGCGGTCCTCAAGTAAATAACCGTCCACTATTGCCGGCACGGCGTATTGATTTCCTCATGACAGGCAACCTGCTTCATAGCTTTGACAATGTCAAAAATGGCATCCCCGTTGTCGTGGTTGCGGCGATGTTTCAAAAAGATCCTCAAGCGTTGATGGCGCACCCTGGTCAGGGCTACGAAAACTTCGCTGCACTCAAGAATGCGCCTACTGCGCTAATCGCTAAAGACGGGCAATTCACCTGGTGGCAATGGCTTAAGGTGGTTCACGGTTTCAAAGATGAAACACTCAAGCCGTACAACTACAACCTAGGCCCCTTCCTCGCACAGCCAAAAGCGATTCAACAAGGCTATTCGGTTGCCGAACCGATCTATATCCAGGAACAGGGGAAGTTCAAGCCTGTGGTGCACCTGTTGGCTGACCACGGATTCTCAACCTACAGCACCTTGATTGAAGCTCGCACAGAAACCGTAAAAAACAATCCTGATCTGGTGCAGCGTTTTGTAGATGCCTCGGTGATCGGCTGGGTCAATTTTATGTATGGCGACCGTTCTGCGGCGAACGCCTTAATGATGAAAGACAATCCCGAAATTTCTCTTGCTGAAATCGAAGCCTCAGTGGTGTTGATGAAGCAGCAAGGAATTGTCGATTCCGGCGAAGCTCAAACCATGGGTATTGGCGCCATGAACGCTGCGCGGATTCAAGACTTTTTCAATCAGATGGTTAAGGCGGGACTCTATCAGGCCAAAGATGTTGATCTATCTAAGGTCGCAACAACACAGTTTGTCAACAAACAGCTTGGTATCGATCTTAAGAAATCTCTCGCGCCCAAATAAAAAGCCGGAGCGGCCTTTGGCCGTCCGGCAACTTCACGTGACAGCTACCGTTAATCGCTAAGCTGGCGTGTCGCCTTTTAAAGTAATGCGGTAGAGCAGACGCTTGTGTCCGTGATAGTCATTCACCGGATTGTGCATGACACAGCGGTTATCCCAGAGAGCGATAGACTTTGGTGCCCAAGAAAAGCGGCACGTAAACTCTGGTTTAACTTGGTGCTGAAACAAAAAATCAAGTAACGGAGCACTCTCCTCTTCGGTCCAGCCAACAAAGCGCATCGTATGGCCTGGATTGACGTAGAGCGCTTTGCGACCCGTCTCGGGATGCGTGCGCACGACGGGATGCTCGGATACGAGCTCTTTGCGCGCATTCTCTTCTTTTGCCGAATCGCCGACACGATCTTCGCGCGTCTTGGTGACCGTTGCTTTAGCTGATGAATTGACTCCACGCAGACCTTGCAGCACACGCTGCACATCAGGGGATAAGGCCTCATACGCCGCATAATTACTCGAGAACAAGGTGTCACCACCGTAAGGAGGCAACTCCTCGGCGATCAGCATTGTCGCCATGGGAGGCGTCTGTAGATAGGTCGTATCGGTGTGCCAAATTCCACCAAAGTTATGTTTTTCATGCGGCAACTTCAACACCGGAATAATCATCGGATGATCAGGCAACCCTTTCACAAAGGGATATTCCACGATCTCGCCAAAGCGCTTGGCAAAACTCTGGAACTGATCCATTGTCATGTTCTGATCACGAAAGAAAACAACGCCGTTTTCTAACCAAATTTTGCGGATGTCCGCAATTAAGGCATCCGAAATCTTTCCTACTAGATCCACCCCAAGGATTTCGGCTCCCACTGCGCCAGATAGTCGCTTGATCTGCATGCTCTGCCCCAAATGTTCTAAGTTTTTTAACAACAACTTGGATAATCATAAGCGAAAAACTAGTCTGTGCTTTTCCTAAAACACGACCCAGTAGCATATTGCCAAGGGCTGCCTTATGATTGCTTGATAAAAATCAAATCAAATAAATCCTTAGTCGCTACAGGCCACAGGCAACCATGCTTGCGCCCTCTATAACTTCCGGAGACCACGACATGCTTGGCCTTAACCGAATTCGCCCCACACTGGTGCTTCTGACCTGTTTGTTTTTCATGCCTTTGCAGTCTGCACAAGCGCAAGGCACCTACCCACAAAAACCCATCAAAATCATCGTACCGGTCGCGGCAGGAGGCGGAACGGATTTTGTCGCACGAGTGGTGGGTCAAAAACTAGGGGAAGCGCTCTCCACCCCCGTCATCATTGAAAATAGGCCTGGTGGTGCGGGCAATGTGGGCGTTGATGCGGCAGCAAAGGCCGACCCAGACGGCTACACCCTGGTCATGCCAATTACCTCGTTTTCGGTTAATCCCAGCCTGTATGCCAAGCTGCCCTTTGATACACAAAAAGACTTCGCCCCAATTGCTTTGGTTGCGTCAGCCCCATTACTGTTGGTCGTCAACACTCAACTCCCTGTCAAAACACTGGGGGATCTAATCGCACTGGCTAAGCAAAAACCCGGCACGCTCAACTATGGCACTTCTGGCGTTGGCACAACCTCGCATTTAGCGGCCGAGCTATTCAAATACAAAGCAAAACTCGACATTATCAACGTCCCTTACAAGGGCGGTGGGCCGATCGTCACTGATTTGATTGCGGGAAGTATTCAAATCTACTTCTCTACTGTTCCGGCGGCTTTACCTCAAACACAGGCAGGTAAACTTCGCGCCATCGCCATCACGAGCCCCCAGAGAATACCGAGCCTCAGTGACATTCCAACAATGTCTGAAGCTGGCCTCCCCGGTTACGACGTCGTCGGATGGTTTGGACTATTTGCACCAGCCAAAACGCCAACTCCAATTATTGAACGTCTGAACACCGAGATCGTCAAGATTCTGCAAATGCCTGATGTTCGGGAAAAGATCCAAGCGCACGGCTTATTACCCGGCGGCGGTAGTGCAAAAGAATTGGGCGTATTTTTGAATGCCGAGATCAAAAAGTGGAGTGAATTGATCAAAGCGGCCAACATCACCCCACAATAGGCCTCTAACGATGCGGCCTTAAAGCGGAGTGCGCAAAGGTTTACCAGCCAAGTGCAAGTTAGCGTTATCAATAAAACATACAACCGAGGCCAGCATCGCTTCAGGTGACAAGCCTGCTACGTGGGGCGTGATGATTGCGTTTTCAAACTCTAGCAAAGCGAGTGGTGGTTTTGGCTCGCTTTCATACACATCTATCGCGGCGGCAGCAATGACGTTGTCGCGCAACGCGACGGCTAGCGCTTCCGTATCAACCAAACTTCCCCGAGCAATATTGACCAATACGCCCTCGGAGCCGAGTGCAGCCAATATCTCTGCATTGATGATGTGAAACGTTTCTTTTCCGCCTGGGGCTGCAACCACCAGAAAATCACACCACCTTGCTAGCGACAGTAAATCAGGGAAAAACTCAAACCCTGTCTCATCACGGCGTGTTCGACTGTAGTATCCGATCTGCATGTCAAACGCTAACGCACGCTTTGCAATCTTCTTTGCAATACCACCCATCCCGAGAAGTCCGAGACGTTTATTTGACACATTCGGTGGCCTGGGAATCGCGTCACGCCAAATCCCTTTACGCACAGCATTATTTAAGGCCGGAATACCGCGAATTGCAGAGAGCAAAAGTCCCATCGCGTGATCGGCGACACAATCTTCATTCGTACCAGCTGCGTTGCACACCCTAATGCCGCGCTGTTTTAAGTACTCAACTGGCACAGTCTCATAGCCAACACCTAAGGTGCACAAAATCTCTAATTTAGGTAATGCATTGATCTCATCGATCGTGATGCCGGTCGCACCATTAGTCAAAACGATTCGGATATCGTCAGCGTGTGCGGCAATGTGCGCCGCACTATTACTACGATCCGCGCTTGCGCCTTCATTCGGTGCATAAATTAATTCGAAATTTTGCGCGACCAACTCTCGATGCGCTTCGGTCAAAAATACCATTACCAGTGCATACGACTTCATTTGCCCCATCCTACTCATTCAAGCCAAATCGACTTATTTCATTACTTGTTTGATACCGAGGGCTTTAACAATCGTCGCCATATCTCGATTTCCGAACGCAAAAATCCATCAAATTCTTTGGGAGAGGAAACCTTTATCACTCCATCAATGACTGCCAACCGTCTCCCGACATCTGGATGTGCCAAACTTGTTTTAAGCGCTACGTTTATTTTCTCAATAATTTCGGATGGGGTACCAGCTGGTGCTAGCACTGCCCACCACACTACTGCCTCGAAACCGGGGTAGCCTTGCTCGGCAATAGTAGGAACGTCTGGCGCAGAGTTCAATCTCTGTAAACCTGACGTCGCAATTAAACGAATACGTTTCCCATCAAGTTGTGGCTTGAGTTGCGACATCCCGGTAAAGAGCATATCCACATGGCCACTAGCAACATCGAGCACGCCCTGGCCCGCACCCTTATAAGGCACCTTTGTGATTTTGATACCCGTTTTCTCCATAAACAACTCTACAGCCAAATCGGTCGCTGAGCCTTCACCCGATGTGGCGGTGGTTAATTTTCCTGGGTTCTTTTTTGCGTAGGCAACCAACTCAGGGATATTTTGGATAGGGGAGCCCGCATGAACGGCGACCCCCATTGCATAGGTAATCACCTGAGCAACTGGGGCGAAAGATTCGGGGGTCTTGTAAGGAAGGTTGGGTAAAAGTGTAGGATTCGTTGAAATGGTTGGACTTACTAATAGCAAGGTGTAGCCGTCCGGTGCTGCTTTAGCTACTTGCTCAGTGCCCACAACAGTATTGCCGCCCCCTCGATTCTCAATAATCACGGGCTGCCTGATCACCTCGGACAGCTTATCGGCCCACGCTCGCGCGATGAAGTCACCGCCACCACCCGCTACAAAAGGTACAACTATTCGCAGGGGTCGCTCTGGATAGTTATCGGCTGGACTCGCGACGGTCCAAGCAGAAACAAACAGCGAGCTCAACAACAGTGCTATGTTTAAGGTTCGCATGATGCGTGATTCCTTTTTTTATTCGAAAGTAACTGCAGAATACAACGAACCCTCCCAAAAGCACTTATGACAGCCTCCCTCTTTTTATGATCGAGATCCGCAATCTGGAAACCTTCGTTTGGGTAGCTACTCTGGCTAGTTTTCGTGCTGCAGCACACAAACTAAACACCACGCAACCAGCCGTTTCACAGCGGATTGCATCTCTAGAGTCCTCTCTCGGCGTAAAGCTCTTAGAGCGCAACGCTCGCGGTGTCAAACTGACAACGAAAGGTCTTGAGCTCCTGGAGCACGCTAAGCGAATGCTGGATCTCAAGCAAGAAATGTTAAACGCCGCAGAAAGCCCGAATACGATTACTGGTCAGGTCAGGATTGGCGTGTCTGAAACAATAGTACAAACGTGGCTCCCGCAGTTTTTGGAGTCCGTTCATGCACGCTATCCTGCTGTGAGCGTCGAACTCGAAGTCGAAACAACTCCTGTGTTGCGAGAGCAAGTTCTGTCGCATCGAATCAATCTCGCGTTTCTACTGGGGCCCCTCCTATCGCCACAACTCGAGAACATCCCGATCTGCAAGTACCCACTCGCGTGGATCGCAAGCCCAAAACTCGGTCTCAACAACAAAAAGGTGACGCTCGAGCAAGTATGCGAGTACCCAATCATTACCTATTCAGCAGCCAGTGCCCCACACCACTTTGTCCGTAGCCTTATCACAGCATCAGGGATCCATGCCCCTCGCATGTACGGCAGCGCATCGCTGTCCGTTGTGGTGCGCATGACCCTAGACGCGATCGGGGTCGCCGTCATCACACCCACTTTTTTAAAAACAGAACTTAGCGAAGGGCGACTTTGCATTCTTAACGTGACAGCATCGGAGCTACCAGAGCTCGCTTTCACGGCATCCTGGGCGAAGGGTCCCGATGAGCACATTGCGCGCGCACTTGCCAAGCTCGCAGAAGAAATATCCGGGCAATATCATTAATAAATAAAATTTATCGATACTGATTCCAAATGATAATTGGACATTACACTGCCCTTGGAATTGAATAGAAAATAGCAATCCTTGGGAGACTTTGTATGCTGGCATCACAGCGAGTGCGACTAAATATCCGAAACGGCACATTTCAGCAGCCAACGGCGGGGGCAGCCCCGGGGTTTGTTCAGGCCAACCTCGTCATCCTACCGAAAGCCTTAGCCAGCGACTTTCAATTATTTTGCCAACGCAACCCTAAACCTTGCCCAATTCTGGCTGTTGCCGATGTCGGCAGCACCTTTTTCCCGGGCTTTGGGGACAATTTAGATGTACGCACAGATATTCCGCGGTATCGGGTTTGGCGCGATGGCGAGTTGGTAGAAGAGGTGACCAACATCTCGCGCTTTTGGAGAGATGATTTAGTGAGCTTCGCACTTGGTTGCTCATTTTCCTTTGAAGAGGCACTCGTCGCTGACGGAATTGACGTTCGACACATTTCATGTGGTTCCAATGTCCCAATGTACAAGAGCAATATCGCGACAGCGCCTGCAGGTCCATTTCATGGTCCGATGGTCGTATCCATGAGGCCTTTTAAAGCAGCCGACGCGATCCGAGCGATTCAAATCACATCAAAATTCCCCTCCGTTCACGGAGCCCCCGTACACCTCGGTGACCCAGCACAAATCGGCATTGCCGATTTATCAAAACCAGACTTTGGTGAACCCGTACCTGTTGCACACGACGAAATTCCGGTTTTTTGGGCCTGCGGTGTCACCCCACAAGCCGTCTTGATGGCCTCAAAGCCTGATTTTTGCATCACACATGCCCCAGGCTACATGCTAGTGACGGACAAGCTCAACTCTCAACTATCCATTATTTGACGATAACTATTTTTAGGCTGTTCCCTGTATCGACGCTAAGCGGGTAACCGATACAGATTTTCTTCCCGTTAATTAGGAGATGCTTTCATGAAAATGCTGATGCTCGCAGTAGTTAGTGCTGCAACACTCATGGCGACAAACGTCGCCGCGCAAGACCTGCCTCGTACACAACTTAAAGTCGTTGGGGGCCTGAACAACCTCACAGCCTATAAAGACTTTGAGCAGCCTTTTTGGACAAAGACAATACCCGAAGCATCGAAAGGACGGGTCACTGCTGACATCCAAGGCTTTAACCAAATGGGACTTAAAGGTCCTGAACTGATGCGACTCATTGGTCAGGGAGTTATTGAGTTTGGGACGGCGACCCTTTCCTATTTCGCCAGCGACAACCCCATCAATGAAGCAATCGATCTTCCTGGCTTAGCTCCCGATGTAAAGACGGCGCGTGAAATCACCGATCTTTTTGCCCCCATTTACGGAAAACTCTACGGTGGGAATAACAACGTAAAGATTCTTGGTTTGTCACCCTACCCTGCTCAGGTTATTTTTTGTAACGCACCAATAAAAGATCTCACCGATCTAAAGGGTAAAAAAGTACGTACAAGTAGCCGGACTCAGGCAGAGTTTATTCAAGCTCTCGGCGGCACAAGCGTCACCCTGGCGTTTGGTGAAGTTGTCCCCGCATTGCAAAACAAGGTTGTGAATTGCGCGATCACTGGATCCCTCTCTGGCTACTCGGCAAAGTGGTACGAAGTATCCACGCATCTTTTGGCGCTGCCAATCAACTGGAATCAGCAAATTCATGCAGTAAACCAAAAAGCTTGGGACAAAATCGATCCAAAAGTTCAGTCCTTCTTGCAGACCAACATCAATACTTTGATGACAACCATGTGGAATGCTGCGAACGAACAAACAGAGCAAGGCTATGCCTGCAATACGGGTTCGCCTGGATGTCCTTTTGACGTAAAAGGGAAAATGACGCTAGTCAAACCGTCAGAGGCAGACAAGGCATTGCTCAACAAGCTACTCGGCGACGTTATTTTGCCTAAGTGGGCGGCGCGCTGCTCAGATCAATGTGTGGCAGATTTCAATGCCACGATCGGTAAAAAACTTAACGTTACTGCAAAGAAGTAATAGGCAAACGTATGGGCACTCAATCGCACAGTATGCTGCCATGGGCAACTAAGATCTCTCGCTGGGGAGTCTGGGGTGGTGGCATCCTCACGCTATTGAGTGCCGGCCTTGTTTGTTTTGATGTAATTGTCAGAAAGCTGTTTGCGATATCACTTGGCGGAGCGGACGAATTATCTGGATACGCGTTCGCCATCAGTACAACCTGGTCACTCGCGCTAGTCGTACTCGAGCGCGCAAACGTTCGAGTCGATATTCTTTATCAGCACTTCTCGGTACGCGTGGCAGCAATGCTCGACTGGCTTTCCTTAGTCGCGCTGGCTGTGTTTCTAACCATGCTTACTCGCTACGCCTATGAAGTGCTTGCCACGTCCTGGATTCAAAATTCGTTTGCCAATACGCCGCTCGCAACGCCTCTTTGGATACCGCAGGGGCTGTGGTTTGTTGGTCTAGTTTGGATGGTGATTGTGTTGGCCTTGATGCTGACTCGGGCCAGTGGTAGCTTAATCACCGGCGATTATCAAAGCGTCAATCGCTTGGCCGGTGCGCGACTCTCCAAAGAAGAAGCGCTTGAAGAAGCGCAAGCGGGACAACGTCGTGTGCAAGAGGAGCGCGGATCATGATCTCAACTGCACTGACTCTCTTATTGATCCTGATCGGCCTGAGCATCCCTGTTGGTGCGGCACTAGGAGTGCTCGGCCTTGTTTTGGATCAGATATATTCCATGCTGCCTCTGTCTCGGGCGATGGGTGAACTGGCTTGGACCACGAACACCGAATTCCTACTCGTCGCAATTCCGTTGTTCATTATGCTCGGAGAGATTCTTTTGCGAGCAGGCTTTGCAGAGCGCATGTACTCTGCTCTCAGTCTTTGGTTATCATGGCTGCCGGGCGGTCTGATGCATGCAAATATTGGTGCCTCCGCTCTGTTTGCGGCCACCTCGGGCTCCAGTGTCGCCACGGCTGCCACTGTAGGGACAGTAGCACTGCCACAGATAAAAAAATATGGCTATAACGAGCCACTCTTTTTGGGCAGTATTGCGGCCGGCGGAACCCTTGGAATTTTAATCCCGCCTTCGATCAATTTGGTTATCTATGGCGTGCTGACGAATTCTTCAGTGCCAAAGCTCTACCTAGCAGGAATTATTCCTGGGCTGCTTTTGGCGCTCCTGTTTATGGCGACGATTGTGTTTGCCTGCATCGCAAAACCTCAATGGGGCGGTGAGCGAATTCACGCGACATGGGCCCAGCGATTTAAATCCTTGGTTCACCTAGTGCCCCCAATGGGAATTTTCTTACTCGTTGTTGGCTCAATTTATGCTGGTGTAGCGACGCCAACGGAGGCTGCGGCTCTAGGTGTTTTTGGTGCGATGGCGTTGGCTGCCGCCTACCGACGCTTGAGCATTGCGATGATGCGTGAGTCTATCGAAAACACGATGCGCGCTTCAGCAATGATCATGCTTATCGTGATTGGCGCGAGCTTTCTAAACTTTGTGATGTCTGCGACAGGTCTAACTACCGCATTGACCAATGCAATATCGGGACTCGGCGTCTCTGCGCAATGGATGCTAGTGATCCTTATAATATTTTATTTGGTGCTCGGGTGCTTCATGGAAACCTTATCGATGATGATCACAACGATTCCGATTGTGGCGCCCGTCATGATTGCTCTGGGCTACGACCCGATCTGGCTTGGGATCGTTATTATCGTACTCGTCGAAGCAGCCTTGATCACCCCACCTGTCGGGCTGAATCTGTTCGTTGTGCAAAGTCTGCGATCGAGCGGTTCGATGACTCCGGTGATCGTGGGATCACTGCCTTTTGTTGTTGCAATGCTTGCCTTGTTGGCCCTTTTAGCGGTCTTTCCCGACCTTGCGCTTTGGATGACTAGATTTTTTTGAGAACCCTATGAATCTACTTTTTGATCTGATACACAACAATACAGTAACCAAAATACAGACAAACATTGAACAAATGATTATCGCGGGCTGGGCTGGCCGAGATCATGCTGCGATTGAACACCACATTGAAGAGCTTGCAGCCATTGGCGTTCCACGTCCGAGCTCCGTGCCTTTGTTTTATCGTGTATCGAATCAGCTTCTTACCCAAGACGCCACCGTACAAATGGTTGGCAACGAGGGCTCAGGCGAGGTCGAAGTGTTTGTGTTTATACACAACGATCAATTATTGATTTCGCTCACCTCCGACCATACTGATCGCGGCCTGGAAACAGTAAGTGTGGCACTCTCTAAGCAAGTTTGTAGCAAACCCGTTGGACGACAGGCTTGGCTATTTTCAGATGTCGCAGCACACTGGGATCAATTGCTGATTGAATCCTACATCTACGAAAACGGAACGCGCGTGCTGTACCAATCGGGGCCTTTATCCTCTTTGCTGCCGCCCCTTGATCTGATTTCACGTTACACGAAACACAATACGCTACCTACTGGTACCGCGATGAGCTGCGGTACGGTCGGCACGCGTGGGGCGATACGTCCCTCACCCAAGTTTGAGATGCGCTTGGTTGATCCAATCCGTCAGTGTGAATTGGCGCACAGCTACCAAATTGAGGTGCTGGACAAGGTTTCGTAGCACTCACCCTGCACAAGGCCTCAGTTAGTCAGGTAGACCGATCGCCTTCAGAGCTGCCTCAGCACATTCCATGTCCTGAGAATAATGACCGCCGCTCAAGCCAATGCCGCCAATCATCTGGCCATTCTCCATGATCGGATAGCCACCACCAAAAATAATGAATCTAGGTGTGTGGACGAGGCCGTGAATCAATGGCGCATCATCTTTGATGTACTCGTGCCATTTATGCGTTGGTATCCCGCCAGATATCGCTGTATGCGCCTTATCCTGAGCGATTTGCAACGAGATGAGCGATGCACCATCCATTCGGACAAACGCCTTCAGGTGCCCTGCCGCATCGCAGATAGCAATCGACATATTTACCTTTAACGCATTCGCTTTTTCGCGCGCTGCTTTGATCGCTTTCAAGGCGGTATCTACATCTATATTACGTACGGTTGTGCTCGACATTGGTATCTCCTTTCTAAAATTAATGTAACGACCTACAGAATTACCCGCTTTATGCCCATCCCGTGTCGCGCCCATCAATCCTCGCGCTACACGGCAATCCCCCACAAGATAAAGTTCGACATCATGTGCTTTTAAAGGTTCAACAAGATCTACGTTAGCCGCACGTGGCGTCGAATAAGACAGAAAAGAAATATTTTCGATTCGTCCAAGATCTCCGTTGTAAACATTTTTATACTCAAGCACACCGTCTTCGAAATGCTCGGACCACACTGGCTCACTCATGACGAGCATTTCTACTCTTGCCACAGACAGCCGGCGCAAAATCCCTTGTCGAGTCACCAACGACTCATCCTGAGCAATCAACGCGCGAGGCGTCATCAGTACAACTCGCTCAAAGCGCTGCGCCAAGAGCTCTACCGCTGCATAAGTGCCTTCCGTGTGGTCCATGTCATAGACCACAGCCGTTCCCGCCTGCCGCGAAGAGAGCTTGACGACTTCTTGCATGGCAGTATGCAAGTCAGTCACCCATCCCTCGCGGGCAATCTCAGCCGGGACCCATTCGGGACAATGCATTGTGCCACCCGTTGCTAAGACCACAGAGTCGGGAGACAAAGACAAAATATCTTGTAGGCTAGCTCGCACACCAAGGCGAATATCTACCCCTGCCCGCTGGGCACAAACCATCTGATAATCATAAATACTCGTGATGGTCTCACCACCGGGCAGTCTTGCACGCAATCGAGCCTTGCCACCAACCTCAGACCCAGTCCCAAACAACGTCACCGAATGACCTCGTGCGGCAGCGACCCAAGCCGCCTCCATTCCCGCAATACCCGCGCCGACCACCACAACGCGATGCTTGCGTCGCGCGGGCTTTGGCCACCAGTCAACCTCTCTCTTCTCTGCCACGCGAGGGTTATTGACGCAAGCCAAGGGTTCCCCATACGTAATAATGGTGTCCCAACAGTTATTACAGGAAATGCAGTAACGAATATCGTTTGTTCGACCTTGCATGGCTTTGTTATACCAAGCCGGATCTGCCAATAATGTGCGGCCCATTCCGATTAAGTCCGCATCACCGCGCGTCAAGATTCCTTCTGCTTCAGCAGGGTCAGTGATACGTCCGAGCGCCATCACAGCGACGCCATTGCAAGAGGCTTTCAACGATTTAATTAAGTCGATGTACGGGACATTTGCGCCATTGCGATCTGGCACATGCGTTTCAAGTGAGCGCGCGTGCGCCCCTTGCGCAAAGCAGACATAGTCCACCTCTTTAGACCTCGTAAAGAGGTCAGCTAAAACCGCCGCCTCCTCGGGCCCAATACTCTTTGGAATACCGTCATTACTCGGTAACTTCAACCCAATGATGAAGTGTCGACCGCATAAATCGCGAATACAGCTTATCAATTCGCGTACAAAGCGTGTGCGGTTTTCCCAATCACCACCGTACTCATCGGTCCGACGGTTTGACCATGGCGACATGAATTGGCTGAACAAATGTCCGTGGGCTCCAGACAGTTCAACGCCACTAAAACCACAACGTTGTAGACGCGCTGACGACATCGCAAAGTCAGCAATCAGATTTTTTATTTCAGCGCCTGTCAAGGCGTGAGGCATCGTCCAGCTCAAATCATCTGGCAATGCAGAAGGAGCGAGCGCGCTGTAATTTCGGCCGGCATCATGATGGCCTCGACCAGGATCTTGGATTTGACCAAGAAGCCGGCAATCATGGCGCTCGACTGCATCAGCCCAACGCTTGAGCCCACCTAAGTTGTCATCATTCCAGGCACGGATACGCGCAGGGTTTGTTTGATGCGGCGCCATCAGCAGAGGCTCGGTCACGATCAGTGCCGCGCCGCCTTTTGCGCGATTCTCGTAGTACTGGATTTGACGATCGCTTACTTGAGATTGATATCCCATGTGGGTCGTCATGGACGCATGAGCAACCCGATTACGTAACCGCTTGCCGGCTAAGACAAGCGGTTCAGAGAGCAACGACTCTATCACTTTAGTTTTACTTCAGTCGACCAGTTTTTACATAGAACGCACGTTCGGCCTGAGCCATTTTGTCGAGTTCAGCAGCCGCTGTCGCAGGGTTGGTCAAGAGCGGGTCCGAGTATGCGCCTAACTTTGCAAACTCTGCAGCTAACGCGGGGGTTCGTACCGCAGCGTTAATTGTGGCCGCCAGATAGGCCTTGCGGTCTGCCGGCGTTCCTTTCGGGACGACAGCTAAACGGATGATGTTCCAAACGATATCTTTTGTACCAAAGATTTCGTTGAAGGTTGCGACATCCTTCATGTTGCCGAGCCGACTGGCGCTCGCCACAGCAATAGGCTTGACCTGATCAGCTTGTAGATAGCTTTCAAATTCGCCGTAAAAGCCTTGTGCAATGTCTACGTTTCCACCCAACAAAGCGACTACACCTGGCTTACCGCCCTGAAATGGAACGCGCAAGAATTTAGCGCCTGTGGCGGCTTCGATCTGATCAATCAGATATTCCCACATACTGCCGGGAACAATTGCAACGCGCACAGTGCCAGGCTTATCCTTCGCAGTCTGGACGATCTCTTTAGCAGACTTTCCAGCGAACGGACCTTTTGTGGCGGCCACCCAGGCAAGTGCGTCACTATTGATATAGGCAATTGTTTCCAAGTTTGACAAAGACCACTTATCCTTGCCGCGCAGCATTGCATCGCCCCAAACTAGGTTAGCCAGGATACCGACCGTGTAACCATCTGGCTTCGCTTGTGTGGCGAGATAGGTGTGGCCGACCATTCCAGCTCCACCTGTACGATTGTTCACCAAGATCTTGTCACCGCTTACTTGTTCGGCATACTTGCCTAGCTGGCGTGCTGTGAGATCCATTCCTCCACCAGCCGGGTACACCACCGTGTACTCAATTGACTGGGTCGGGAAATCTTTAGGCTTTAATTTCGCTACATCAGGCGATACTTGTGCAACGGCTGTTGCGGCTGCCACTGCAGCAATCGCACCAATAAAAGAGTGGATCAATTTCATTTATATGTCTCCTCCGGGTTGATTCAACTTTCGTTGACGAAAAACTAGTACTGCCAAAATTAAACTTATACCAATCAAACACGCTGCGATGGGCCTCTCCGCAAAAATAAACATACCATGCGGAGACATCACCATCGACTGTCGCAGCGACTGCTCAAGCATCGGAGCCAGTACAAACGCGATCAAGAACGGTGAGAACTCGTACTGTAATTTACGCAGGACATAGCCCACGACACCAAAGCCAAGCATGACCCACAAATCGAAAACATTTTTGTTAGCAGAATATGTTCCGACTACAGCCAATAATAGGATCAAGGGAAACAATACCCGATATGGCACCCTAAGGCACTGTACCCACAAACCGATCAGGGGCAAATTCAGGAGCAGCAAGAAGACGTTGCCTACGTACATGCTTGCGACGACACCCCAGAATAAGTCCGGTCGCTGGGTGATGAAAGTTGGGCCTGGCTGCACACCTTGAATGACTAAGGCCCCAAGCAGTAAGGCCGTGACAGCATTGCCTGGTATGCCCAGGGTAAACAGTGGGATCATTCCCCCGGACACGGCTGCATTGTTTGCAGCTTCTGGACCCGCAACGCCCTCGATTGCCCCTTTACCAAAACGCTCAGGATTTTTTGCTAACCGCTTCTCGAGCGTATAAGACACAAACGATGCCGTGACAGGACCACCGCCCGGCACGAGCCCAAGAAAAAACCCTAAGAAGCTGCCGCGCATCATGGGCTTCCAGGAGGCCTTCCAATCTTTGAACGAGGGCCAAAGTCCACGAACTTTTTCCGCGAGCAACTGATTCTTTACGATGGTCTCACAGTTTGTGAGAATTTCCGAAACACCATACAGACCGATCACCACCGATAGGATCTCAATCCCTCCAGCAAGATTGACGTTGTTTAGAGTGAACCGATCTTGGCCGTTAACGATGTCCATCCCAACGGTTGCGGCAAGAAACCCAAGGGCAATCATTAGGACGCCCTTCACTTTCGATCCACCGATCATATACAGCGTCGATACAAGCCCAAGTACCATCAACCCAAAGTTCTCAGGCGGACCAAAACTAATCGCAACGGAGGCCAATAAGGGAGAAAAGAAAGTCAAAGCGACTAGGGAGATGGTGCCAGCAATAAACGAACCAATCGCTGCGATCCCAAGTGCAGAGCCCGCTCGACCTTGCCTGGCCATCGCATGCCCGTCTAAGGCAGTCACGACTGACGCCGCTTCGCCAGGAATATTTACCAAGATGGAGGTTGTTGATCCACCATACATTGCGCCATAAAAAATTGCACAAAGCATGCCTAGTCCAGCGACTGGGGCTAACTGAAAGGTGACGGGCAACAAAAGCGCTAAGGCAGCAAGAGGTCCAATTCCTGGCAGTACGCCAACCAAGGTGCCAACCAGACTTCCGAGAAAACAGAAGTACAAATTTTCAGGTGTAAACAACACCGAAAATCCCATCGCTAAACCATTGATTGCGTCCATCACCAACCCCAGGGGCCACGAGGCAAAGACATGCCGAGCAAATGGCCAAACACGTACACAATCACTGAAACCGACACGAGCGTCAAGACCACTGACTCTAGTACACGAGAACGCTCAATTGTTTGCAGCAAAACGAACGTTGTCAGTGCGCTGGAAATCGCAAAGCCTAAGTAAGGCAGCGTCACGGTCAAACCAACGAGTCCACCCAACACACCCAGTATGCGGCGGCGACCTGTGGAGGCCGGCCACTCAGGATTTTCTACCCGTGTTGACTTCTTGATCATCAACAGCAGGCCACACAAGGTAATGATGACCCCGCAAATCATCGGGAAGAGGCCACTGTCTGGACCCATAGATCCAAACAGTCCCAGCGTCCAAGCATTCACCATGGTTGCCAAACCCAGCACGACCCAAAGCAAATTTAATCCGTGCTCAATCACGCACGATCTCCCGATAAACTGCCGTGCGCATCATTAGCCTTCAAGTAGACGGCCGTAACCAGGCACGACAGGCTGTACGCCCGCGATACGCAAACAGTTCCACATCATGGCAGCAACACTAGAGATGACCGGCTTGCCTAGATCCTGCTCCAGCGCTTCCAGAACCGCGACTGTTGGCATCCCCACTCCACTTAAAAATACTACTTCAGCCTCTGGCGTATTCGCCGCTTTCGCTAACGCATAGGCACGCGCTGGGGTTTCTTCATAAATATTTCGTACGTTTTCGAGCCGGTGATAATTCACGACCTTCAGGCCATAGCTCTCCAGCGTTGCTTTACCAGCCAGTGTCTGCGCTTCAGCATAGGGCGTTCCGAGTGCGACTTTTTTTACGCCTAACGCTTCCATGGCCGCGATGACACTTACAAAGGCGGATGTAAAACGAATGTCGTATTGCTTCTCAAGGCGTGCCGTCAACGCAATTTCACCTTCCCGACCGAGCATATAGCTTGAGGCTGTATGCGCCATCGCGATGACCTGAGGTCGCAGGTGAGACAACATTTCGGTTTGCTCATCAATATGATCTAACTGGCAACGCGTACGGGCATCCTGGCCGTCATGCGCACCCGTGACACCACGCGCAATCATTCGCCCAAAATGCACCGAAACGCCTTTCGGTGCCATCGAGATCAACTCAGGCTCTACATTTGGATTTCCAGGGGGCAACAAAAACCCGAGTCTCGCTCTCCAACCGTCCACGGCTACTCTCCTAGAGAAATATATTTACGTGTTGTTATGGCTTGGGGACGGATAGGATTGCACAAACACGACCCCCGAAGCAGGGGCAATCCCCGCAAACAGCGTCGCGACGCTGCGCTTAAAACCTTGTCTCATCACATTTCCTTTATTTTTATACTTCTTTGACCAACGCCGTCTTAATCAAAGAGCATCAGCATGATAATTGAACATCGCGGCAGTGCGCAAAGAATTCCGCTCGAATGCCGATTTTTAATGGGGGTGTCATATTGCTGCGAGAAACTCAAGTCGAAGTAGGCTTTCAGAGCAAATAATCCCAATAAAACAAGGGATTGCCCTGTTACTATTTACGCGCTTGATCACCTACACTTTGCAAGCACACCTATTGTATCGACTACCTTGAGACCGCCATGTCACTGACCACTTCCCGCTTGATTCTGACCACACTTGCTCTCGCCTTGGCCACACCCTATGCGTTGCATGCGGAGACAATCTCGGTTGTCACGTCTTTTCCTAAAGAATTGACCACCGCTTACAAGAAGGCGTACGAGGCGAAATACCCCTCGGACACGGTTGAAATTCTTAACAAAAATACGGCGGCTGGCATCGCCTACGTACGCGAACAGGCGCCAGGTTCGCGCGTAGAGGTGTTTTGGGCATCCGCTCCGGACGCCTTTGAAGTGCTGTCTCAACAAAAAATGTTGGTCAATATCGGCCCCGGCAATCCGGATATCCCTACCAAGATTGGCAACTACCCCGTTAATGACCCCAAGGGTTTTTATCGCGGTCAGGCACTTGCAGGCTACGGCTTGATGTGGAACACCCGTTACATGAAGGCCAACAAATTACCCGCTCCAAAAGAATGGGCAGATCTGGTCAAACCTATTTACTTCAGCCATGTGGCCACCTCAAGTCCTTCGCGTTCTGGCACGACGCACCTAACCGTTGAAACGATTCTGCAGGGTGAGGGCTGGACGAAAGGCTGGGCGCAGATTATGGCTATCGGCGGGAACTGCGCAGCGATCACCGAGCGCAGCTTTGGGGTGCCAGATGGTGTGTCGAATGGTCAGTTCGGTATCGGTTTAGTGATCGACTTCTTTGGCTTGGCAGCAAAGAACTCGGGCATGCCGGTGGAGTTTGTATACCCCTCTGTCACTTCAATTGTCCCGGCGAATATCGCCTTAATAGAGGGCGCCAAATCTCCAGCGGCGGGAAAGCGTTTTATCGAATTCACGTTATCGCCAGAGGGCCAGCAACTGTTACTGGACAAGCAGATTAGTCGCCTACCCGTTCTGCCGGCAACCTACAAAAAAGCACCTGCAGACTATCCCAATCCTTTTAGCGGCACAATCCAGGCCAAGGTGAATTTTGACTCTCAGCTTTCCGAAACGCGCTATATGGTTGTGCGATCGCTGTTCGATCAAATGATCACCTTCCGCCACAAAGAGCTTGTAGCAGCTACCAAAGCGATTCACGATGCAGAGAAGCGACTTGGTGGAAAGCCCAGCGCTCAACTTGAAGAGGCGCGCCAACTAGCCTTCTCTCCCGCGGTGGATGAAAAACAAATTCAGGATGCAACGCTGCTCAATTTATTTAAGAGCAATAAATCCGATGCGGAAGCCTCTAGGACCAAAGCAAAAATAGAGGAAGAGTGGGCGACACGCGCCAAAGCAAATTACGCACGCGCGATTACTCTCGCTAACTCTGCTAAATAGCCCGGACCATCTTGAAGCGTAATAGTCCCGGCATGATCGCAATCGCCTTAGCGATTGCGATTTTTTTAGCTGTTTTCCTCATCAGCCCAGTTGTCTCGGTGGTCTATACCGCTTTTTCAGATGGGCATGGCGGCCTAACTCTCTCTCACTTTTTCGCGTTCTTTGAAATCTCGCTCATGCGGGAGTCGTTCGCGAACAGCTTGTTTGTTGCGGGGATGACCGTCCTGGGTGCGACACTCATCGCGATCCCGCTCGCATACCTCACCATGCGCTTTCAGTTTCGAGGCGCAGTATTAATCCAAACCTTAGGAGTGCTGCCCTTAGTTATGCCGGCCTTTGTTGGCGCGGCAGCGATGCAACTGATCTTTGGCCGCTCGGGCGCAGTGAATTTGATCCTGATGGACTTGTTCGGTTTCAGCCTTCCCATTATGGAAGGACTAAGCGGCATTATTTTTGTAGAAACATTACATTACTTCCCGTTTATCCTGCTAAATCTTTCCGCATCGCTCGCAACAATCGACTCCTCAATGGAGGAGGCCGGACAAAATCTCGGGGCTTCCGGCTGGCGACTCTTTCGGAAAATTATTTTTCCACTAGCTCTACCCGGTTACATCGCTGGCGCTTCCCTGGTCTTCATCAAGGTCTTTGATGATCTCGGTACTCCGCTCGTGCTCAACGTCACAAATATGCTCGCCCCTCAAGCCTATTTGCGGGTCACTTCAATCGGACTTGAAGACCCCATCGGCTACGTAATCTGCGTCATCCTTGTACTCTTTTCGATCGCCGCAATGGGCGGCTCCTGGTGGTTCGTCAAACGGCGTGACTATGCCTTGATATCACGCGGTGGCGCCCAAGCACCAAAACGTACGCTTTCCTCTTGGCAGACTGTGATGGCCTATGGTTGGATCATAGGGGTGCTGATGCTCGTGCTCTCCCCGCACCTGGGCATTTTATTGATGTCACTCTTTAAAGTATGGAGCTTCAGCGTTCTTCCCGAGCAGTTCACGCTTGCACACTACATCACCATTTTCGGTGATGCGAAACAAATGATTTGGAATACGATTCTCTATTGCGGCCTAGCCGCCGTCATTGACGTCGTATTGGGCGCAGCCATTGCCTATATTGTGATCCGCACCACGATACCAGGTCGGCAAATTCTGGACCATCTCGTTACCGTCGCGCTCGCAATGCCTGGCTTGGTGCTAGGCATTGGTTACTTGCGAACCTTTCGCGGTATTGAACTACCCTTCGGAGGCGGTGCCTTGACTGCGAGTTGGCTCATTTTTGTCTTAGCTTATTCGGTCAGACGACTACCCTATGCCTTGAGATCGTGCATGGCCGCCTTGACGCAAGTGCACCCTGCGCTCGAGGAAGCCGCCGAGAACGTCGGCGCCAGTCGCTGGCGGATTATTCGTAAAGTCGTTCTGCCTCTGATGATGGGTGGCCTGCTTGCCGGATTTGTCACAAGCTTCATCACCGCTGCAGCAGAAATTTCAGAAACCATCTTGTTAACCAGCAAAGAAAGTATGGCGCCCATGTCCTATGGCATCTATCTTTACTTTCAATCGATCGCAGGGCGTGGCCCTGGCGCTGCACTGAGCGTCATCGCCATTACCTTAGTTGCGTTGGGTACGTATTTAAGTCATCGTATCGCTGCAACGGCGACACCACACCAAAACGTTGGAGCCCGGACATGAAATCCGTCGCAATCGACATCCGCAATATCGCGCTTTCGTTCGGCACAACGTCGGTCTTGAAAGATATCAACCTGCATATAGAGCCGGGTGAATTTTTCGCCTTGCTCGGGCCGTCCGGCTCAGGTAAGTCCACCTTGCTTCGCCTCATAGCCGGTTTTAATCAGCACCAGCGTGGCGAGCTATTGATCGATGGCAAAGACGTGACCGGTACGGCACCGTGGCTACGCAACGTGGGAATGGTGTTTCAAAGTTACGCGTTGTGGCCCCATATGACTGTTGCACAAAACGTAGCGTTCGGACTTGAGGCACGTAAGCTGCCTAGCGCCGACATCCGCAAGAAGGTGCATGAAGCGCTCGAGCTCGTTGACCTCACTGGTCTGGCCGAACGCCGCCCTGGACAACTATCCGGAGGGCAGCAACAGCGCGTGGCGATCGCTCGCACCCTCGCGATCGAGCCTCAGGTTCTGCTCCTTGATGAACCGCTGTCCAATCTAGATGCGAAACTCAGAACACAGACTCGGCACGAGCTTGTCGAACTGCAACGACGTCTTGGCCTGACCACTATTTTTGTCACACACGATCAAGAAGAAGCCCTAACCACCTGTCACAGAATCGCCGTCATGGATCAAGGTGTGATTCAGCAAGTAGGCTCACCCATGGATCTTTTTGATTTTCCGGTGAATCGTTTCGTCGCGCAATTCGTAGGATCGATCAATCTATTTTCGGGTCGTTTTTTTACCGAAGGCGATCACTTGCGATTCAATTCACCGACGCTCGGCGAAGTTGTCCTGCCCAATGGCCTTGAGCTACAGACTAGCGAAATGGATTTAGCATTCAGACCGCATGCAGTGCGATTCACAAGCGATGCCCGGAGTGATCTAGATGGGCAGCTAGCACTCAAAGGAACCATACTCAGTGCAGAGTTCCTAGGCGAGGCTTTCCGTTACGACGTACGGGTAGGTCAGGCAATCGTACGCGCAGATATCTCTCATGCGCGCGGGAAACCTGCGCTCACAGAGGGCTCTGAAGTCCATCTTCGCGTGCCCTCGCAAGAGCTCCGATTCGTAGAACATTAATTTCTAGACATATTTTTGCTACGATCCAGCATGCTGTCTTACCCTCAGGTCTCATGAAAAATCTAGTTCTTAGCATCGCGGTTAGCATCTATCTCACGGGCTGCACTGCGCCCTCTTCCCCAAGCACAGGCTATAAGCCTGTCATGGCGCAACAGGGGAAAGATGTTATTTGGGTTCCAACACCCGATAGCCTCCTTGTCAAAATGCTTGAGACAGCTCAAGTAACGAACAAAGATATCGTCTATGACCTTGGCGCAGGGGATGGAAAGATTGCCATTGAAGCAGCGCGACGCTATGGGGCACGTGCAGTTGGAATTGAATTCGACCCACAGATGGCAGAGCATGCGCGACAGAATGCCAAGAATGCAGGGGTCGCTGACAAAGTGACCATCATCACTGGCGATATCTTTGCGGAAGATTTTTCACAAGCGACAGTCGTTACGTTGTATTTGCTACCCTCTTTGAACGGAAAGCTTTACCCAACGTTAATAAATATGAAGCCCGGGACCCGAATTGTGTCTAACACTTTCACAATTGGAAGTTGGATTCCAGATAAAACTTTCTATGGTGATAGCGGAACAGTTGGATATTTTTGGGTTGTGCCGGCGAAAGTGAACGGTTTTTGGCGCCTTGAGGGTGTCCCTGGTTTCGATCAAACTACGATTTCAATCGTACAAAAAAGCCAAGAGTTTCATGCTGACTTCACGCCTGCGGGCAAAGCTTTTCAGCGTATTGAAGGGAGACTGAACGCTACAAAAATTACCTTTAGCTACACGGATGCACAGGGCACTATGCAAACATTTAATGGTGAGGTAACGAGCGACAGCTTTACCGGTACCCTAAAAGATGACCCCTCCGTTCGGATCACCGGTAGTCGCTAACTGGACACAATCAATTCTTCTTTTTGCGTAAGCCCAGCAAAATGACAGTCGTCACGACAATACACGCGCCGACGACCTGAATGACTGCGATCTTCTGTCCCAGAATTAACCAACCGAGCACTAAAGCAACGATTGGTTCGACGTTCATGATTGCGGAATTACCGACCACACCTAATCGCGGCAAGACCGTAAACATGATCGTAAACCCAGTTCCGTACAAGAAGCTCAGAGCGATCAACCCCCACCAGCCCACTGCAACTGTCGGCCATTGCATCGAATTGGTGAATTGTGAGCCGATGACCGTTAAGACTCCCACCATCGCCATTGTCGCGACGGTCCGCACACGACCATCTAAGTCTGCAGCCTTGTGCTGAATGAGCACCATCCCCAGACCAAAAGAGCACCCGGCCGTCAGCGCGAAGGCCACGCCTAAACCGATTTCTTGCCATTGTCGCTGAACCCCTAAGCCGGACGCTGCGCCAAAGACATCCAACGCCAAGGCTAAGCCAATCAGCATGATCGGCATGGCCTTCAGAACCAACGGCTCTGGACGCTCTTGATACAAAACTCGTGCCCACATCGCGATCCATAACGGATAGGTGTTGAACGCTAGTAGCGCAAGCGAGACGGGCAACCTAGCCACAGAGGAATAAATAGTGACACTTTGAATCGTAAAAAGAATACCAACGAGTGGCAATATCTTTTTGTGTCTAGGCGTCATTCGAATCGACACGCCTTGAACCAAAATGATCAAGCCAACCACGACGGCTGTAATGCTACTGCGCATGACAACTGCCGCCGCAACATCCGCGCCATGATCAAATGCGATTCGGGCTGCAATATGATTCGAACCCATCAGCAAGGCCACCAACAGTAATGCAGCAAAGGCTGGCCCTGAAATCGCTTGTGTTTTCATGTGGCCGCTATTTAAGCGCTACAGCAAAGCCACGCTGAACTGCCGGACGCGCCATCATTGCCTCGTACCAACGCTTAACGTTTGGATACTCAGCGAGATCGACCTGATGACGCTGATGACGCCATGCCCAACCCAAAATTGCAAAGTCTGCAATTGATAAATCACCGGCAAAGTGTGTGTGGGTTGCTAGACGCTTGTCCATCACAGAATACAGACGACGCGTTTCTTTACTAAAGCGCTCAAGACCATAACGCTTATCCTCTTCGTTGGTGAGCCCAAGAAAGTGATGCACCTGACCGGGGATAGGCCCAAAGCCACTCATTTGAAACATTAACCACTCGTAGACGGGTATACGCAAAATCAAATCTGTTGGCAGGAACTTACCGGTTTTCTCGGCGAGATATAGGAGGATCGCGCCTGACTCAAACACTGTAACCGTCTTGCCACCGGGTCCGTCTGTATCGATGATTGCAGGAATTTTGTTGTTTGGGCTGAACTTCAAAAAATCAGGATTGAACTGTTCATCTTTACCGATATTGACGGTCGTCACTTGATAGGACAACCCCATTTCTTCAAGTGCGACAGAGATCTTTCGGGCATTAGGCGTGTCAAACGCAAAAAATTGTATGGTCATGTTATTGAATACCCGTCTTGTGGAGTGCGATTTGGTGGTGTAAGGTGAAACCCAAAGATTACAAATATATAGGAGATTAGGTCATGGTTTCGGTTTATTCGTGTAATCCACGCGCTCAGAAGCGCTTTTCATTCAAAGCAGCTGCACGGTTGGCAGGCTTGACGCTCTTTACCAGTCTCAGCTTGTCCCTTGCTCAAAGCAGTCTTGCCCAAACCTTTCCTGATAAGCCCCTAAAAATTGTTGTGGGCTTTCCTCCTGGCGGGGGGTCAGATCTGATGGCGCGTACGGTTGCTGAACGCCTCTCGCCTTTGATCGGCCAACCTGTGATTGTTGATAATAAGCCAGGTGCAGGTTCGACGATTGCTGCGTCGTTCGTCGCGAAATCAAAGCCTGACGGCTACACCATTCTATTTGGGCAAGCGGCAAACCTGGGCATTGCGCCGGCAATGATGTCCACGCTTAACTACGATCCAATTAAAGACTTCGCACCCATTACGCGCTTAGCCGCCGCACCGCTACTTGTCGTTGGTCCAACAACGCTTGCTGCGGCCGACATGAAAGAGGTTATTACGCTTGCCAAAGCAAACCCAAACAAACTGAGTTTCGGTTCGCCCGGCTCTGGGACACTGGGGCACTTAGCCGGAGAGATGTTCGTGAGCCAAGCGAAAATCAAGGCCGTGCACGTCCCCTATAAGGGCCAGTCTGCCGCGATTACTGACATCATCGGCAATCGGGTGGAACTTTACTTCAGCACCATTGCAGTGATCAGCCCACACGTAGAAAGCGGTCGCATCAAGGCGTTTGCGATTACCTCAAAAGAGCGGTCGCCCAGCTTCCCCGACGTACCAACCGTTGCCGAGTCGGGTCTGCCTGGCTATGAGGCAGAAAATTGGTATGCACTGCTCGCTCCTGCAGGCACGCCCCCCGCGATCGTAGACCGCCTTAACCGAGAGCTGAAGAAAATCCTCAGCTCACCAGACTTCGTCAAAGAAATTGCGAAGGAAGGTGGCCGCACAGTTGGCGACTCACCAGCAGAATTTGCAAAATTTCTAAGCATCGATGTACCACGATGGCAGAAAATCGTACGTGAAGCAGACCTTAAAACCAACTAGCTTCAGTTAGTACTCATCGGGGTACGGTCAACGACTTTACCCCACTTGACGATCTCAGTAGCAATAAAGCTATTGAGTTGTTCGGGAGTGCTCGTAACGGGCGTAGCGCCTTCACGCTCAAAGCGCTGGATCAAATCTGGTGACTTCATTGCCTGAGCAATTGCCGCATTGAGCCGTTCAACGACGACTGGGGGTGTGCCCTTCGGTGCAAGCAACGCATTCCAAGTATTGATCTCGTAGTCTGGTAGCTTCGCGGCCTCTGCTATGGTTGGCGTGTTTGGAATCTCTTTTGAGCGCGTTGCTGTGGTGACCGCAAGCACATTCAACTTACCCGCCTGTACGTGAGGTAGCACCCCGGGTAAGGTGGCAAAAGTCAACTGTGTATCGCCTGCGATGACCGATGTATTCGCTAAGGCACCTCCCTTAAAGGGGATGTGCACAATATCCAGCTTCATTGCGTCGTTAAACATGGCCGCAGCAAGGTGTCCAGGAGACCCATTACCGCTTGACGCGTAATTCAACTTACCAGGATTCTTGCGGGCATAGTCAACGAACTCGGCGAGCGTTTTGACGGGCAACTTAACGCTCGTCACTAATGCAAGCGGTATCGAGGCAACTAACGAAATCGGCGCAAAGTCCTTGATGGGATCAAAAGTCAGTTTGCCTTTGTAGAGGGCCGGATTAATACCGTGACTCGCAACAGTGGCCATATAGAGCGTATAGCCATCAGGCTTTGACTGCGCCACATACGCTGCACCAATATTGCTTGCTGCGCCAGGCTTATTATCCACAATGATGGTTTGCCCGAGGATTTTGCCCATTTGCTCACCGAGTGAACGAGCCAAAATATCTGTCGTTCCACCTGCCGCATATCCTACGACGATCCGAATCGGCTGATTAGGAAAGTTTTGTTGTGCATGAACACCGACTGTCACGCTCAGCAAGGCAAGTGTCGCGGCACTACGCAACACCATGGCAGGCAATAGTTTATTCAATGTACGTTTCATTTTTATGGATCAGCTCTCAAATAAATTAATGATCTACAACAAATTAATGATCTACAACGGGAAAGCGTTGGTCAGCGACAAGCCCCGTTCGACTCCGGCTCAATAATTGCCCACTTAACTTCAATTGGATTCTTGTTTTTAAATCGATTCCAATACATGTTAATCGATCCAGTTTTTGTAGCTTGTTCCAAGAAATTCTTCACACCAAGGTTGAAAGGTCGTGACTCTTGGGCCGCATCAATCACAATCAGTGCGCCACACTTTTTAATCAGTGCGGGAGTGACGGCAGGACCTTGGTGATAAAGTCCATAAGGCAAAACTAGCGGTTGATCCTTGGACATCACTGATGTCACACCGGCCACCCAGGTTTCCCCGATGACGACTTTTAATGGTCCGCGTGTCTTAGCGTCCCACACCTCATCGAGCAAAGCACCCTGCTGTTGGGCAGGGTAATTCGCCCGTGCGACACGCCCAGTCAAATCAACAATGAAACCGTAATACAAGCCAACCGACACAGCAATCGAAATATTTAGGACTAGACCAACACCCACGACACGACGCAACGCTAAAGACGTATCCACTCGCGGCACGTAACGTAGCGCCCACAAGCCAAGTACAACAAAATACGCTGTTGCCCAATTCGCGTTTAGATCGATCCATATCGCACCGAGCACGCATGTCACCAACATAGGGCCGTAGGCTGTGAACGAGACGTAGCGTTCCTCGGTCGTGGTGTTAGCCGAACCCCGCCATGACAGCCCAGGCGCTCCGTCACGTCTGAATTGTAGGTTCAGGATGAGCAACGCAACCAGCAATGGGGCGAGCTTTCCCAACTGGCTACCTAGAAACTTGAAGACCTCTGCCAAGTGATTGACCTGCCTACCAACTTGTCGCTCCATATAGCGCAAGGTAGGAGCATCTTCACGGATCATCCACTCAATATGCGGGATCATCGCAACCGCACCAGCAACTATTGCAATACCAATCCCCATCATGGCACGCCTGTTGTGCATACGCGCATCCAGCAATAGCCAGATACCCATCACAGCAAACCAAATACCTGCAGCATATTTTGTTAACAAACAAATAGCGCCCATCAAACCCAAGAGTGCCCACTGCCACCACTTCTGATGCTGAACGGCCACTAAAACTGCCCACAAAAATAGTGCTGTCGGCAATAGCTGCATCAAATTTGAGCTGACTTGCAAGCCATTCACATTGTGATAAATCACGAGACTCGTCAGCACAACCGCCATCAGTGCGCGAGCCGGCGTTGCCATCAAGAGCGCAATCCGCCAGACGACGAAAAGCATCAACGCAACGTTCACGACACCCGCGAGATAAGTTACCCAGACAGCGCGGCCAAAGACCACAACAAACAGATGCACCCACCACGTGCCAATTGGCCCAAACTTTGGATAACCCCAGTCAAAATGCTGTAACCAAAAGAGTTCCTCAATACTGTCTTTATGCGGTGCCGTATGGCTTACGATCGCAATCAAAAACCAAAACACTGCATGGAAAGCAATGTACGCAAGCGTCACCTTGCGCAGTTGCTCTGCATTCGTGGCATCAAGCTGATTAACGAAGGACTTTATCGAGCCAATTGGATTAAAAACTGACACGTTCTTAGCCCGCCTTTAAACCAGATTTCTGGATAATATTTTTATACATCTCGACATCTTTAGTGATTTTCTTAGCAAATTCTGAAGGTGACAATCCGACTTCAAGCATGCCTTGTTGCTTGAGCTTTTCTGCGATGCCTTCGGACTTCATCAGTTTTTGAATATCCTGATACAGCTTTTCTACCAATGCGGGTGGCATATTCGCTGGCCCTAAGAATCCAAGCCAAGTAGAGATATCAAAACCCGCATAGCCCGATTCGATCATCGTTGGCGCACTAATAAAAGCACGTTTGCTGGTGGTTAACGCAAGCGCACGGACTTTGTCTGCATTGATATAAGCAATCACTGAAGGCAACGTAGCGAAGGTCATCTGAACATGACCTGCCAGCAAATCAGCGATCACTGCTCCACCACCCTTGTAGGGAATGTGGGTTATCTCAACACCCGCTGATTGCTTGAACAACTCTGCCGCCAAGTGTCCGCCCGTACCGTTCCCAGGGGACGCATAACTGATCTTTGTTGTGTTACTGCGTATCAGCGCCTCGAGCTCTTTCGCTGTACTGGCCTTTACGCTCGGGTGAACCACCAGCACATTCGGCAATTCAGCAGCCAGCGTGATCGGCGTGAAGTCCTTTTCTACATTAAACGGAAGCTTGTTCGACATCCCCGGACTAATCACAAAGGCGCTACTCGTCAACAGCATGGTGTAACCATCAGGCTCTGAGCGCGCCACCGCCTCTGCACCAATATTCCCACTCGCGCCAGCGCGGTTCTCAACAACGACCGGCTGTCCCCACATATCAGCCAGGCTAGCACTCAGCGTGCGCGCGAGCATATCGGCCCCACCACCGGGCGCAAAAGGCACAATGATCTTCACGGGCTTTTCGGGAAATTTTTGGGCGCATACGGCAGAACTGGCTACCGCAAGACCAATTGAAACCAATATGCTGCTTACGCGTTGAAGAAGTTTCATTATTTACTCTCTCCTAAGTATTGCACCGAGATCTCCCGCATTAGCCAGATGACCAACGCGCCAGCACTGCTCCAACACTAGTTGACTTTTTTCTTTCGAAAATTTTTCAGCAGTTAAATCTAAAAACTTAAAGTTGATATCCGCATCACTCATCGGCTTCTGTAAGCTACCTAGGGCATGCTCAACATGCTGAGTGAGTACCGCGCCATCACTGAAGGTAATTGACAGGAACGCCTCATCCACCGCGACTGACTTGTCGACCTCTGCGCTTACCTTTGGACGCAATGCGACAACGTCGGCTCTATTTACGACTGTATCCGTATAGTGTTTTGATGTACTAAGTCCATCAATAAGCACCACTGCAGCTGAATGATAAACGCTGAACTTACCCTCCAGACCCGTGCGAGGCTCGGTCTTTCCCGTCAACTCAAGCACCAAGGGGTTCACACGCAAATGTATCTGTTCTATCGATGACGTACGAGCACCCAGTTTTTTGTGCAAGGAAATACAGCCATCAATCACAGGATGAATGACTAAGCCACAGGCATAGGGCTTAAACGCATTATCCATCACAACCCAACGGTTGCCTAAGTCAGCCAAACTATCAGATAAGTGCGGGTTCACCGACATAACGTGAGCAAACCCACGTGGGGCTTCGAGCACGCGCTCTGAACTGGTGAATCCCTGCTTTGCCATGAGCGCAGCGCTTAGACCGCTCTGTGCAGCGCGGCCTGGATGCAAGCTTTTGCACATGGTGCCAAACACTTCTCGTAAGCCTGCGGCTTGGGTCGCGGCAATTCCGAAGGCCCACGCCATCTGTTGGGCATTCAGTTTTAGCGCATACCCCACCGCCGTCGCAGCACCGAAACCACCCACCGTACCGGTCACATGCCAGCCAATATCGTAATGTGCGGGACATACACCCAGGGCGATTCGGCACTCTACTTCAATACCCAAGGCGATGGCTGTCACAAAGGTTTCACCATCAAGGGGAACGAACTCAGAGAGCGCAAGGAGTGCAGAAAAAACAGGGCCGCTAGGATGCACTAAGGTTGCATGATGCGTGTCATCAAAATCCAGTACATGCGAGCTGATACCGTTGAATAAGGCCGCGTGTAACGCGTCAACACGCTCTGCTCGGCCCAACACAGACGCATGACCGGAACCCACAAATGGTTTGAATGCCTCCATGGCCTTTACTAGCGCGGGGTGTCCAGAACCTCCTACGGCACAACCGGCCCAGTTCACTAAGCTTCTTGCGACCTGGTGCTTTACCTCTGGTGGCAACTGACTTTTGTCAAAACCAGCAACAAATGCTGCTAGCTCCTGAGTCACTCCAAGCGTCGACGAACGATCCATTTTTTCTGCTTCCACTCCCTACGTACAAGATACGCCTAGGCCTGTATTGATTTAGTCTTGAGGTGTCGTATTGTCTGGGTGATGAGCACAAGAATAAACCCGGTAAAGCCAACTAAGTCAGCCCAGTTATCCGGATACGCTAGCGCAACACCAGCAACTACCATCACGATACGTTCGAACATATGCGTCTTCTCGATGAACCAACCTTGTAGCCCACCTGCCAAACACACGATACCGACAGCCGCCGTAAACGAGATCCAGGCAATTTGCCACCAATCCGCATTCGCAAGCGCCTTGGTTGAACCCATCAATAGCAAGCTGGTACCTGAGTCACCCAGTACGAACATAAACGGCACGAGAATAGCGGGTGCGACATACTTCCAAGTCTGCAAGGTTGTTTTGTAAGGATCACCCTTACAAATCGCCGCTGCCGCAAACGGTGAAAGCGCTGTCGGCGGCGATACCTCAGACAGCACCGCATAATAAAAGATAAACATATGGGCCGCAAAAGCCGGCACACCCAGATTGATGAGTGCTGGTGCAGCAATGACCGCGCAGATAATATAGGAGGCCGTGACAGGAACCGCCAAGCCGACCACCCACACGACCAATGCAGTAAAGATTGCGGTCAGCAGTAAGGACCCGCCCGCATACTCAATGACGATCGAACTGAACTTGAGTCCAAGTCCGGTCAGCGTGACGGTACCAACGATCAGCCCTGCACCCGCGCACGTGATAGCAATCGCCAATACACCTGTCGAGCCTGAGGCAAGTGCTTTGGTTAGATTGGACTCGTATAGGCCCTTGAGAAAAGGCTGACGGCCACGCAGCCAGTCATACGAAATAATCGCCGTATCGCTGCGTAACATGCTTGTAAAGATCGAGACAACCGTGGCCCAAAACACTGACATGATGGGTGAAAACCCCATCATCATGAAAACGATGATTGAAACTAAAGAGAAGAAATGAAACCAGTATTTTTTGGTAAGACTCCACGCACTTTCAACGGACTCAAAACGAATATTCTTCATGCCGTACTTACGCACATCGATCTCAACCATGACAAACAATCCAAGGTAGAACAGGATGGTTGGTATACAAGCCATCAACAACACATCAAGGTACGAAATCTTCAAGAAGTCAGCAATCAGAAACGCAGCGGCGCCCAACACCGGCGGGGAAATAATTGCGCCCAACCCGCCTGCAGCGAGTAAGCCACCTGCTGCATTGCGCTCGTAGCCAACTTTTTCAAGCATAGGCGCAGCAACAGAACCAACCGTGACCGTTGTCGCGACACCTGATCCCGATGGTCCACCCATCAAAAACGAAGATAGCACTATCGTACGACCCACACCCGAGGACTTACCGCCCATCGCAGCAAAAGAGAAATCAATAAAGAATTTTCCAGCACCTGTGAATTGCAAAAAGGCGCCAAAGATTGTGAACAAGATAATCAAGGTCGCCGACACGTCGATAGCTGTGCCGTATATACCTTCAAGCGTCATGTACATGAAACCAACAAAACGGCCGATGTCATAGCCTTTGTGCGTCCAGGGGGCAGGTAAATAGTTTCCAAACAAGGCATACAGCACGAAACATCCCGTCACAACGACCAAAATCATTCCGTTGGTTCGGCGCAATCCCTCAAGAATTAAACCAATTAACACGATGCCAACGGCGGTATCTAACGTTGATGGGTCGGTATTTCGATCAGTTAAGTCATCACCACCCATCAAGATGTAAAAAACAATCGCTACCGAGACTAAGGCCGCAATGACATCCCACCACATCAAGCGGTTTCTTAGTCTCGCCGTCATAGGGAAACTCAGAAACACCAGGAACAGAACAATGCCGACATGGACCGTTCTTAATACTTGAGTCGTTACGATTGAATACGCGGCATAGAGATGGAACAATGACATCCCAACCGCACACAAAGTCAAAAATACAGCGAGTGCACCACGATAGTCATTCGCATCCCCCTCTTCCTGCTTGATGAACGCATCAAGCTTGTCCTGGGTTTCGCGATCAATTGCATGCTGACTCATGGTTCTACCTACACAATTTAAAAATCAAATAAAACAACGACGCACCCTCGATAATGACAGGTGCGTCGTCAGGACAACATTGCGAAACTTTAATTTACGCTTTGACCATTCTCTTTGAAATATTTCAACGCGCCGGGGTGGAACGGCAACGGAGTCGAAGCAGATTTCTGATTAGCAAGTTTCACGCTGCCGTATTCGCTGTGCGTACGAACTAGCTCTTGCATGTTGTCAAACACAGCCTTAGTAATTTTATAAGCTTCGTCGTCTGACATTTTTCCGTTGACAACCAAAATATTGGATACGGAAGCGTTGGCGTTATCTGCCGCCATTCCAGAGTACGTTGCTTTTGGAATTGTGTCCTTGAAGTACAAGTTGCCATACTTCTTGTTCATCGCATCGACAGCGCCGGCATGGTCGATCATGACAATCTTGGTTCCTGGCGTGTTTGCCAGATCAGTGACTGCTGCAGTCGGCAATCCACCTACCCAAAAAAACGCATCGATTTTACGATCCTTGATGGCATTGACTGACTCGGCAACACCTAGGCGTTCGCGTTTGACGTCCTTGTCTTTGTCCAACCCGGCCGCCTCAAGTAAACGGAACGCCATGACTTCAGTCGCACTGCCCGGACTGCCGGTGCTGACGCGCTTACCTTTCAAGTCTTTCATCGACTTGATACCACTGGACTCCACCGTCACCACGTGCATGCGGTTTGGATACAGAACCAAAAGAGTTTTTACGTCTACTTTGCGTCCAGCAAACTTATCTAGCCCATCCTGTGCATCCTTCGCCGCATCGGCCATCGAAAACGCAATATATGGCTTACCCGATCCAATGAGCTTCAAGTTGTCGACTGATCCGCCTGTTACTTCTGCCGTGGCAGACATACCAGGAACTTTTTTCGTCAGGACGGACGCTAGACCCCCACCCATTGGGTAATACACACCACCCGTTCCACCTGTTGCAATTGAAAGGTTCTGCGCTTGCACGCTACCAGCCACAACAGCCAAGCCCAAAGCAAATAGTTTTAATGGTTTCATCTTCCTCTCCAATAATCTAAACATCATCCGAAGCGACGCAGATGGTCAACCTTTGTTGGCCATTCCTAGACGCTCAATAGTAGCCTTTTCGGCGAAAAAACTTTCTCGCGCAAATTTTGTGTATTGCTCAGTATTCATGATGATCGTGGGCTGGTCAAACTGCGCGAATACCGCTTTCACAGCCGGATCATCCAGCGTCTTCATAAATGCATCATGCAGGATCTTGACTACCGCTGGATCCATCCCTTTTGGTCCACACACGCCGAAAGGCGAGTCCGATACCGTTTCGTACCCTAATTCATTCAATGTTGCGACGGTAGGCCAACGGGAAGTGCGCTTGCTTCCATATGTCGCTAACAGCCTAAGCTTGCCGGAATCAACCATTGGGCCCCAGCCAGTCGAATCACTCATGGCCATCACATGCTCGCCCATTACTGCCTGTAAGTTTTGGGCACTACCTTTGTAGGGGATGTGGGAGAGCTTGATTCCGGCCCGCTGCGCAAATTCCTCTACCGCCAAGTGTGGGCTCGTGCCAATGCCTGGCGTTCCGTAAGTGAATTTGTCTGGATTCGCTTTGGCAAACTTGACGAGATCAGCAATGCTTTTAATTGGGGACTCGATGGGCACCACTAAGCCGAAGGTGTAGCCCGTCAAACACACGATCCATGTAAAGTCATTGAGCGTGTCATAGGTCACTTTCTGCATATGCGGAATACGAAAAGCACCCTGAGGTATTTGCGCCAAGGTATAGCCGTCTGGCTTTGCGTGCACCAACTCCGCGGCGCCTAGCATGCCGCCCGCGCCTGGCTTGTTCTCGACGATCACATTGCGACCCAGCACTTTGCTTGCGCTCTCGGCCAGAACACGCATGACTACGTCGGTGGAACCGCCCGCTGGCCAAGGGCAGATATATTTGATCGGACGAGTGGGAAACGTCTGCGCGCGCGCCAAACCAGGGGCGAGCGCAGTAGCGGCCACAGCGGCGCTCGACAGCAAAAAGTCGCGACGATCGGTCATGCGTAGTCTCCTAAAAATATAAGAATTATTTTGTATTCCTGTGCCCGATGTTACGGCGGCAAACCAGAGGGTGCAATGGGCAATTGCCCTGTCTTCACCAGGCATGAAAGACCAGAGGCAAGACTAATTATTTATTAGTATTGGGGCTAATAGAAAACGACACTCAGGCGCGCAGCCGCCCAACGCCTCATTTCTTTAGATTGGCAATCATCTCAGCCGCGGCCGCATCAGGCACGCGTGGCATATCAAAGAGGTCAGTCGTGCGCGCATACCAGCCGGTCCCGTGCATGCGGCCAATCAAGTGCGCCGCAACGGGGTCGACACGCAGCTTTTTCATGTCGATCAAGTCGTCTCGTATATGCAAGTAGACCACTTCCCCGATCACCACGTTGCGGCCAATTCCAAGCTCTACGTTAACGATCCGCTTGCACTCAAAGGAAATCGGCGCTTGCTCAATATAAGGCGCACGAATTTTGACGCTTTTACCGTGCGTGAAACCAGCCATTTTGAACTCATCAATCTCCGGCGGAAAATTCACTGCCGTCAAGTTCATGGCTTGCGCAATCTCTTCGCTCACTAAGTTCACAACGAACTCGCCGGTATCGCGAATATTCTGCGCGGTGTCTTTCATGACACCAGGCGCCAGACAATTCACCCCGACTGCGACTGCTGGGGGCACATCACAAATTGCATTAAAGAAACTATAGGGCGCCGCATTCACAACACCGTCATGACTAATTGTGCTCATGAGCGCGATGGGGCGTGGCACCACACAACCGACGAGCAATTTGTATTTTTCTTGATCAGACAGTGTCGCGAAGTCGATTTGCATGGGATGAACTCTATTTGGACGCATTCATGAATTGCGCTATTCTACTTGTCACAATGACGGCGATTAGCACTCGCGTCTTTCACATGCTCTTCTAACGAATACTTAAGCCTTGTGAATCAACTTCTCGTTGCCTTATCGGCAATGTTCTTGCAACAAACCTTTGTGGCGTTGGGCCGTGCCTTGCCCGCAGTCATCGCTCCTGCAATGATCGCCGATCTCATGATCGACTCGGCCTGGATTGGTGTCTATTTTTCCATCGTCGCAGCCGCAGCGCTGGCGACTCAACTGGGTTGTGGCAACTTCATCATTCGCTACGGTGCGATGCGCATGAGCCAAGCAGCGCTTGTGCTACTTGCAATCGGAACAGCTTTTGCCGCCATCGGCACACCCTTCTTCTTGGTGCTCTCTGCCTTATTTGCTGGAGGTGGTGCCTCGGTGTCCACGCCGGCCAGCTCCCATTTACTCGGTCGATGCTCACCTCCAAAATACATGCCACTCATTTTTTCAATTAAACAAACCGCGGTGCCTGCGGGTCTATTGATCGCCGGCTTTGTGGGTCCCTCACTGACAGAATGGTCAAACTGGCGCTACACGATGCTGCTCAGCGCCTTAAGCTGCGTCATTTTTGGAATCTTGCTGCAACCGCTGGTCAAGCATTTTGATGATGACCGCATCCCCACACGTAGATTTCATTTTTCAGACTTTGGCACGACGCTACGCTCAGTGCTTGGGACTAGGAGCCTACGCAACTTAGCATTTTCTTGCTTTGCCTTTAATGCCGTGCAAACCATTTTCACTGTGTATTTTGTGGTTTATCTCACGTCCATCGGCTATACGATGGTCGCAGCAGGCTTTCTCTTTTCTACCGTTGTCGTCATTGCGGTGCCCGGCCGAATTATTTGGGGGATACTGGGTAGTGGTTATATCCAACCGCGCGTCATGATGGCAGCGCTCGCGCTCGGCATGGTCATTAGTATGGTGCTCTTAGGAATCAGTAGCGAGGGGTGGCCTACGATTGTGATCGGAATCATTGCAACCGTAATCAGTGCAACAGCCCTGTCTTGGCACGGTGTGCTGCTTGCCGAAGCCGCTCGAGCTGCGCCTGAAGGCTCACGCGGCGGCGTCACGGGTGGCGTGCTTTCGTTTGGACAGATCGGTGCGTTAACCGCACCGTCCATATTTGCTCTGCTGTTGGGAATATCAAACAGCTATGGTTTAGGGTTTATCGTCTGCTCTATTCCAGCGCTACTCGTTGGTATCGCCTTATTGCGACAGACTCAAGCCTCTAGCATTGGCAAATGAGGATTCGCCGTAGGCCAATGCAAGACGATTGCGGGATCGATCGCAAGCACAGCCTTATTTTTATCTTGATATTCCAATCGTCCTAGCAGATCACGAATTAAGTTTAGACGTGCATGTTTCTTGTTATCACTTCGCACAACGGTCCACGGCGCATCACTGTGGTGGGTCCGACGCAGCATCTCATCACGTGCTTCGCTATAGGCGTTCCATTTTTTTTGTGCCTGTTGGTCGATCGGACTGATCTTCCACTGAGTGAGAGGATCCTTCTCTCGGTCTTGTAGGCGTCGCGCCTGCTCATCCTTGGAAATATCTAAATAATATTTATACAGCCGCACTCCAGACCGAACCAAGACCGACTCAAAGTCATTGACGGTAGCCATGAATTGCTCATGCTGTGTCTCAGTACAAAATCCCATCACTTTTTCTACACCAGCTCGGTTATACCAGCTGCGATTAAACAAAATGAATTCGCCACGCCCGGGGAGCTGCGCCACGTAGCGTTGAAAATACCACTCACCCAGCTCACGCTCGGATGGCTTACCTAACGCGACAACACGGGTATCTCTCGGGCTTAAATGTTCAACGATACATTTAATGACCCCGTCTTTGCCGGCCGCATCACGGCCCTCCAACATGACGAGAATCTGCTCTCCGCTATGTATGA
>CAIUZV010000201.1 GCA_903903735.1 uncultured beta proteobacterium
GAACGCCTTCAAACGTAAAACGATCAAAGCATTGACTGTCTGTGCAGTTATGCTTGGCTCTGCCAGCTATGCCCAAACGGGTTCGATCAAACTGATGGTTGGCTTTCCAGCGGGCGGCGGCACCGACGTCATCGCCCGCGTATTGGGTGAGCAACTCAGTCAGGTGCTTGGCACTCCCGTGGTGGTCGATAATCGCGCGGGGGCTGGCGGCCAAATTGCCGCCCAGGCACTTAAAGCTGCACCGGCAGATGGCTCAGTGCTATTTTTGTCACACGATCACACGATCTCCATCCTGCCCTTGATTACCAAGGCACCTGGCTTCAAACCCGACACCGACTTTGTACCGGTTGCTGGCTTCGCCACGTTTGCCAACGGTATCGCGCTGTCAGGTGGGATGGCGGATCAATCACTCGAGCAATTTATCAAGTCCACACGTGAGCAGCGGCAAGGCAAGGCATCCATTGGTGTCCCTGCACCAAATTCTGTTCCAGAGTTTCTTGTCAAAGTATTAGCCACTCAGTACAAACTTGATCTTGTCTCCGTCCCCTATCGTGGCAGCGCACCGATGTTGGCGGATATGCTGGGCAACCAGATCCCTGCAGGTGTTGCCTCCGTTCCGGACTTTATCGAACTTCAAAAGGCGGGAAAAGTGCGTATGGTCGCGGTGATGGGCACAACACGCCAGGCTGTCATTCCTGACACCCCGACCTTTGCAGAACTCGGGGTTAAAGGGTTTGAGGATCTACCCTACTACGGCATTTTTGCGCCGAAAGGCACACCCACTGCCACCCTTGAACGCCTCAGCAACGCGGTTGTGAAGGTGCTCGACATGCCTCAGGTCAAACAACGCCTCGTTGCGATGGGCCTGACGGTTGAGTACATGTCAGGCCAAGCGCTCGCCCAACGAGAGAGCGCTTATTCTAAAAGCTGGGCGCGCATGATTGAAGCAAGCGGCTTTCAAGCACAGTAAAGGCCCAGAGCAGTTATTTTGCGATTGCGCAGTGACCACCGACAGACGCCTTGCCTGAACCGGCCGCGATCAGCGGAGGTTCATTGCGCAAGTCGATCGGGGCCGATACAACCGTGTCCCACACGAGAAACAGCAGTAAGACAGTCCAAAAGGCAACGCTCAGTTTTTGTTTGGACACTTTCGTCATACTCGTGGCCTCATTTTAAAATTTATAGTGACGGCGAACTTTTATGCCAATCGCTGTGCCCATCAAGGCAAGCGGAACCCAAATCCATCCGTGCACACTTCCTGTTGAGATGCCGCTGAGCATGGCACCAATGTTGCACCCAAACGCAAGTCTGGAGCTGTATCCCATTAAAAATCCCGCAGCAAGCCCGACGATCCACTGCTGGGTCGTCAAAGCTTGCGCTGAACTTGTTGCCTTAGCCGACATCCACAGCGCACCGCCTAAGATACCGATATTGGTAATCGAGGTGATATCTAACAACACAGACTCAGTCAACCGCTGCGCGTTGCCGGCTTGACTCCAGAAGGCATTCGCAGTCGGATCAAACAGGCCCGCAGCATTCACGACTTTTGCCGCCCACAAACCGAAGCCGTAGACTACGCCCCAAGGCTGCCCGGCAATCACCAAATTTAATGTAGCAAGAACTGCTAGTGCTACGGCACCGACGAGCCACTTACGATCCCACCAAGTACGACCAGGCCCCACCCACGCACGCACCAGTAAGCCGGCAACAAGCAAACCAGCAAGCGTGATGAGCAGCGCTTGTACACCACCAAACAAGTCCACCAATCCGATCGGTTCGAGCTGCCCGAGCTTCAACCAGTCTGCGACATGCACCGAGCCAAGGAAACTTCCCAAAGCAAACAAGGGCAGGATTCCCATGTTGAGTGGAATGCCAAGTCCTGCCTTATACAGCGTCCCAGACCCGCACCCGTCTGCAATTTGCATCGTCAAACCAAATACAAATGCGCCGATCAACAAACTGACACTTGGCGGACCAAGCGCTGCGGTCAGCTCAGAAAACTGGGCAAGCAATGTCAGACACAACACAGAGGCGAGCGCCAACAACACAAGCTGGCCAGCAACTCCGCGAGGATCGCGCTGCTCAATTAACTGGCGCCATCCCGTCGTAAAACCAAAACGGGCGCCCGCAAGTGCAGCGCCCATTCCAATACCTACCAAAAACAATACCGACTGCCGAATTGAAACACTCAGTGCTACATAAACAAAAAATGCGAGGAGTGCAATACTTAAAGGCAGGCGTTTCATAGAAAATTACTTCGCGGTGTAAAGCTGAAAATCAATCAGTAACTGTTTAACACGGTTAGGAACATTGTCCATGGGCAAGGGGCTATCGGCCCGGGTCCAGTCCACCATCGAACCCGCGTATAACTTTACGTTCTTTTGCCCAACGAGTTCGGACATCACAAACCAGTTGGTCGCCGCCCAATGCCCTGTGTTGCAAAATGAAATCGTTTCCGTGTCCTCTTTTAAAGGTGTTGACGCGGCAAGCTTCTTCGCTTCGCTCGCCGAGACAACCAGCGAACTCTTTGGCTCGAACCAGGTTGAGTGCTCAACGTTAACAGCGCCTTTTAACGTACCTGGGGTCTTTGCAACTTGGTGACGCGTCTCGCCGGAATAAAACGCACTTGGACGCGCATCAACTAAAAGCGTCTTTCCCGTCTTAGTGCTATTGATGACGTCTTCACGCGTAGCGATCATGCTTTGATTAATCTTCGGAGCGTAGGTACTTGCAGCAACCGTGACAGGCTGACTGTCCAAACTTAATCCCGCCGCCTGCCAAGCCTTCAGGCCACCGTTCAATACTGACAGGTGATTGACGCCAAGAACTTTCAGCGTCCAGTACACCCGCGCCGCCGCACCAAAATCTGTGTCGTTTGCACCACTGGACACAACGATCACTGGCGTGTCCGCTGTGATACCCAAACGCTGCACGTTAGCGGTCAGCTTTTCTAAGCTCGGTAATTCGCCTGGATTAGATTCGGGGCCGCGCCATGAGCCATACGGCGCGTTTAAGGAACCAGGAATATGATTAGCCGCGTAAGACTTCGGATCGCGAATATCAAGCACACGCGTGCTGGCATCCGCTTGAGCAGACTTCACACCCTGGGGGGTCAGCAAGGGCTCAGCGGCCCACGCAGAATAAGACACAACACAGGCAAACAATGCGACGGCAAATTTCTTCATTTTTTTGCAACACCTACGAAAATTGAAAATCGATGACGATATTGTGCACAGCAACCTAACTTACCAAAAGGACTTTTTCCTTATCTGTTTATAACCAAATGCTATATAGTGAGACAGGCCACATATTGAGACAGGCCAACGAGTCCCTGGACAGAGTTTCTATACTTTCGCGAATCCCCACCCTATGATGGGGTCACATTGAACACTTTAATGAGTCAAGAATGAACATTGCCTTTATCGGTTTGGGACGGATGGGTTGGCATATCGCCGCGCATTTAGCGCGCGCAGGCCACAATCTGTCCGTCTACGATACGTCGAGCACCTTACCTGCTGACTGGGTAAAAGCCTTTGGCGGGCGTGCGGGCCGTTCAGTCGGCGATACAGTGGCGGGCACTGAGCTTGTCCTAACATCCCTGCCCGCCGATGCCGCACTCCAAGCCGTGTGGGACCTTGCTCAACCAACCCTTGCAGCCGGGGCGATCTGGGTCGACCATTCGACCACCTCGGCCGAAATCGCAAGACGCTTAGCCAAAGCGGCCAAGTCACAAGGCCGCCACTTTATCGACGCCCCGGTCTCTGGCGGCACTGTTGGAGCGGAAAAAGGCACTCTTGCCATCATGGCGGGCGCCGATGAAGCGGCGTGGTCCGTCGTCGAACCGGTCATGTCTGCCTATGCGCAACGAGCCTCGCTGATTGGTCCAGCGGGCGCAGGCCAGTTAACAAAAATGTCGAACCAGATCTGTGTCGCGGGAATTGGTCAGGCACTGGCCGAGGGCCTTGCGTTTGCAGAGCACAACGGCCTAGATCCGAAAAAAGTATTAGATGTCATGCTCAAAGGCTCCTCCACCTCGTGGATGATGGAGAACCGTGCTCAGACAATGATTGACGGGAAATTCGATTTTGGCTTTTCAACAACTCTGATGCGTAAAGACTTGGGGCTTGTCATGGAAGAGGCAAATCGCGCCGATGTTTCACTGCCTGTGACAGCCTTGGTGGGGCAACTGCTATCGGACGTCTCCGCGATGGGGCTCGCCAACGCTGACTGGTGTAGCTTGATGCAACGCCAACGTCGTGTGCAATCCGGCAAATGAACAAACGCGAAGCCCGCTTGCAGGCAATGCTTAGCGGACCCATTTTTGTAACGTTGCTCGGGCTCGCCTGGCCAAATCTTCTGATGATGTTGGCACAATCAAGCACCGTCTTGCTTGAAACATGGTTCCTCTCGCATCTGGGTGTAAATGCCCTCGCCGGAGCGGCGCTGGTGCTACCCATCTTGATGCTGATGCAAAGTATGTCTCAAGGGGCCATGGGGGGCGGTATTTCCGCCGCCATTGCGCGAGCTCTCGGCGCAGGCGACCAAGCACTCGCAAATCGTTTGGTGCTTCATGCTGTGGTGCTCACGGCGGGACTTGGTCTATTTTTCTCGATCATCCTTTGGTGGGTTCGTATCCCAGTCTTTACGCTGATGGGCGCAAGCGGCCCTGCGCTAGAGGCTGCAATGACCTACTCAGGTATCGCCTATGGCGCATTAACCCTGATGTGGATCATGAATGCGTTGGCTAGTGCCATCCGTGGTACGGGCAACATGCTCGTACCTGGGGCTGTCATTTCTGGCGGTGCGATTGTATTGATTCCTGTTTCGGCGTGCCTGATATTTGGTTGGGGACCAGTCCCCGCACTCGGTATCGCTGGCGCCGGCTGGGCGCTTGTGCTGTATTACGGCATCGGCGGTGCCATTCTGCTTTGGTATTGTCTGAGCGGCAAGAGCCTTGCGCGCTTAGAGAGAGGTCAATTAAGTTGGACACCCATGCGCGATATTCTAGGTGTTGGGGGCTTTGCGATGATCAACCCTTTGTTGACTAACGGCTTGATCGCATCGACGACCGCGCTGGTGGGCGCTTATGCGGGGACGATCGCGCTCGCTGGTTATGGCACCGCTGCAAGACTAGAGTATCTACTTTTCCCTGTGGCTTTCGGCATCGGTGCACCACTAGTTGCCATGGTAGCTTCCAATCTAGGTGCGGGACAGCCAGAGCGTGCACTGCACGTCGCACTCACGGGCGGCGCCATGGCCTTCATCATTGCGGAAATCATCGGCTTGTCTGCAGCGATCTGGCCTTATCACTGGATGCATCTATTTGGTTCAGAACCCGACATGGTTGAAACAGGTGTCGTCTAC
>CAIUZV010000202.1 GCA_903903735.1 uncultured beta proteobacterium
CGGGAATCAGGTCCATGGCGAGCAAGGCAAGCCCAGCAGAGTGTTCAACAATCGGCCAGCCTGAGGTGAACACACGCGACATCAAGTCGGTCAGACGCGTGGTGAGCTGGCGATCGGGCTGGCGCATGTGCACAAACTGCGCAAGCGCTGCGCCGGGCTCTTGGCTTGTTACCGGAAGCCAGTCACGCAACGCGATCGCCAGGCTGGCGGCGTCGCGTAAGCCGAGGTTCAGCCCTTGACCGGCAACCGGGTGGAGTGTTTGTGCGGCATTACCAATCGCGACGACACGTCCGTTTACTGGGGCGGCACGCACGCTTAGCGCGAGAGGAAACAAGGAGACCTTCTCTTGCACTTCAAGAGAACCAAGGCGCCCACCAAACGCCTGCGTCAGCGCCAGGGAAAAGTCTGCTGGGTTCAGCGTATGCAGATATTCAGCACGCTCTGGCGCACAGCACCACACGATCGATTGTTGGTCCGCCGCTTCGGGGTGAGGCAAGATCGCCAAGGGCCCTTCGCGTGTGAAGCGCTCGAACGCCCACCCTGTGCGTGGGAGACTTGCCCGCACGCGCGTGAGCAGCGCCATTTGTTGGTAGGTGCGACGAATCTCGGCTGGGTTCCCGCCATCAGCTTGAACAACGATTGCAGCATGCAGCTTGTCTGGCCCTTGCGAGAGCTGCACGCCACGCGCGTCTTGGTGTCTGATCTCTGCGCTGGCGCCGTGACGCACGCTCACGCCGCTTGCTTGCACAGCGCGGGTCAGTTGTTCGATGAGCGCCCCGTACCGCAGCACACAGCCTAGTTGAGGTACTGCAAAATCCGTATGCTTAATCAATGTGCGGCCGAGACGGCCGCGTTGCGAGACGTGAATCGTGCGGATGTCGGCGCAGCGTTCCGGCCATCCACCTAATGATTCGAGTAAAACGCGACTGCCATGGTTCACCGCAAGGACTCTAGGATCCATCTCCGGCGTATGACCGTAGCGCGAGGAAGCCTCTGACTGCAACATGACGATACGTTCAGGCCTCGGGCTGAGCCGCGCGAGCAGCAAGGCCAGGGTGCAACCCACTGGGCCGCCACCCAAGATGGCAATATCGAACTCGCAGGCTGGGGTCTCTGAAGGCATTCCACATTCTATCGTGGGACCAGACTAAGGTCTTTAGTTGAATCCTTAGATCGGGATAGGCTATTCTTGCGGCTCCATGTAAGCGATCTTCCTTTGCCTAGGTACCATGACTATTCAACAAGCAGCTCCAGCATTTCGACATAAAGTGACGGTGGGGCTCTTGGCAGCTGTTCTGGGTTGTGTCGGCGCGCATTGGTGGTATTTGAAACGCCCTTACGCTTGGCTCGTGTCCTTAATCAGTGTGGGGTTGATGGTCGCGTGTGGCTTTGCCGACATCTGGTGGGAAAATCCTGCGTTTTTTTTACTGTTCATCCCCATCTTGGATGGGTTTATTGAGGCCATTGTGTTGTGCCTCATGAGTGACCAGCGCTTTGATGCGCGCTACAACCCTGGGCTAGTGAGGCATCAGCCCAGCGGCTGGGGCCCAGTGTTAGTGGCCGGTTTCACGCTCTTGATCGGTACCGTCGCGTTTATGTTCGGGATCGCGATGATCGTGATTTATGTCTGGACCGCACTCGGTTGGTTAGACGGCCTCGATCTCAAAGGCTAAATACTGATGTTGGTTGTTTGAGGGCAGACCCATCGCGCCTGTTCACGCGTGAGATCGATACAACCACCTTCGCCATACACACCCACTGGTGCGCGGTATTCCATCATCTGCGTCAAAATACCTTGCTTAGCGGTGGCGTCTAGCATCGATGCCTCGATCATTTCTTTAACGCGATCCTCGTTCATGCGCAACGCGCCCGATGCAGTGTGTTCGACGCAGTGACGCCAATGATAGATTTCCAAGCATTTGGTTTCGATTGGATAGGGTTCGACTTTGTCCCAAAGATTGACGAACTTTCCGGCGCCCATATACACCACCCAGGAGCCTTCAAACCCATCTACGTCGGTCGAGTATTCGTCTGGATTCTTAAACCAGACGCGGCTTCCGGGGACGTAGTGATGCTTGGGGAAGGGCCGTTCACGCGAGCCGCGCTCCATTAAAAATGCGTTAATAAATGATTCTCCGCGAATTGGCGCATGCGTCCAGCGGTTTTCAATTACTTCGAGTAGCTCTGGGTTGGTTGTTTCAAGCTCTTGGACCAGACCTGCCAACATCAAATACTCAGAAGCTTGTCGGCAGGCGAAGCCGTAGCGTTGCCCCGTCATGTCTGGGCAGAGGGAGTACTCAAGTGCACGGGGTAGTGATTGGCCCGCAATCAACGCGAAGGCATCCGTGCTGAGTTGCTTCCAGTGGGTAGTTGGGCGCGTGTCTTCATCAATACTGAACCATAGCTCGGTCCGGCGCGCAATCAATGCGATGTTGCGACGAATGCGGATTGCGGCAAACAGCTCGTCGATGCTCGGAAAACTCGATGCGACTGGACTAATCGCTTTAGATAAGAATATCTCGCGTAGCAACTCATGCTCGGGACCTGTGGTCGAGAAACCAAAGTTGGAAGCGAGCAGACGCATGTCGGCATCGGGCGCGCTTTCGTGGAGCAATGCATTGGCGTGGACATGCACGATGGCAGTATCTTGGAAACGCAGTGACTCGATCGTGACGAATTCGCGTACCCGCATCTCGTCGCACCACTGCCCAAGCGCGCGAATGATCGATGCGTTTTGTGCGTCGTCATGCGTGATGACGCAAATACCCCCTAAGGGTTCAAACTGAACGGGATCGAACATAATTGGTCTCGGGTCCAAGGATTCCAGACTTTAGTTGTACGTCAATCCGACTGTTGCATCAAGCCCTCAATGTCCCTAATCTCTACGGGTACACCCCTACTAATTAATTCACAGCCGTGTTGCGTGACGACTGCGTCGTCCTCGATGCGAATACCAATATTCCAGAATATCTCCGGCACATCTGGCGCAGGCGTGACATACAGGCCTGGTTCTATCGTCAATACCATGCCTGGCGACAGTGCTCGCCACGCACGTTCTCCTGAGTCTGCAGGAGGTGTCCGATAATCACCTACGTCATGGACATCCATACCAAGCCAATGTCCAGTTCGATGCATGTAAAAGCGTTTGAAACTTTCGGTTTCGATATTTTTTTCAAGCGAGCCTGTGAGAAGTTTTTCGTCAAGGAGACCTTGAGTCAAGACACGCACCGCGGCCTCATGGGCAGCATTCCAATGATGCGCGGGCGACACGCACGCTGTGGCAGCACGTTGGGCGGCTAGAACAATTTCGTAAAGCGCACATTGCGCAGCTGAAAAACGGCCGTTCGCAGGGAACGTGCGCGTGATATCCGAGGCGTAGCCATCGAGCTCGCAACCCGCATCAATGAGGACCAGATCGCCATCGCGCATGACCGTATTGCCTGCGCGGTAATGCAAGGTGCACGCATTACCGCCGGCCGCAACGATGCTGTCATAGGCGACAGATTGCGCACCGTTCTTGCGGAAAACATATAAAAGTTCAGCCTCAAGTTCGTACTCATGCCGTCCAGGTTGCGCGGTCTGCATCGCGCGGATATGCCCGAGCGCTGATATTGCGGCCGCACGCCGCATCGTATCGAGCTCGTGCGCATCTTTGACTAAGCGCATTTCGCTAAGTGGTTCGCCGATATCGAGCCATTGGGTGGGTGTTGCGCGTGTGCCCCGCAACGTCGTTCGAGCTGTGCTGAGCCAACCGTGCAGTTGCGTCAGATATTGAGGGCTGCGACTGCGTGAGGTGTTGGCGAACAGATTTTTTAAGCCCGTCATGAGCAGGGGAATTTGCGTGTCGAGCTCGTTCACGGCGAAGGCTTGATCAAACTCAAAGTGTTCCGCCGCTGCAGTCGGCCCCCAGCGTTTTCCGGTCCAGGTTTCCATGAGCGCATCTTTGGGTTCGCAAAACAAAATGCTTCGATCTGTTTCGCCTGCGATCAGCACGAGCCAGGCATTCGCTTCGGTAAAGCCCGTGAGATAGAAAAAATCGCTGTCGTATCGGAACGCGTAATGGTTATCTCGATTACGCGAAACTTCAGGACCCGTGGGCAAAATAGCGATTCCGCCGCCCATGCTGCGCATCCAGCTCAGAATTTGCTGGCGACGACGAGGGAAGGGGCTGACTGTGTTGTGCGCGTGGGTCATGAGGCCTGGGTTCTGAGCGAAAAGAGATAGACGGTGGTGGCGTTGGCAATTGGTCTGATGGATTGCCCTTGACATACTACAATCCAACGCGTGGATTGTGCGCCGATCTCCGATCATTTTAAAGGTTGTGTGATGGACTGGCTGAGTTGGCTGAACCCCTGGGAATTGTCGCCCGTTTTGGTGGCGTGCTTCATGCTAAGCGCTTGGCTCTTCGTGCGCGGCGCACGTGTGCGTCGCGTGTCGCGCACACGCCAAGTTTTCTTTTGGAGTGGGTGGGTGATGTTGTATTTGTCGATGCATACGATGCTCGACTATTACGCCGAGCGTATGTTTTTTATGCATCGGATCCAACACCTTGTGTTGCACCATCTTGGACCGCTGGTTGTGATGGCGGCCTATCCCGGTTCGGTGATGCGCGCGGGCCTGCCGCGTGCGCTGCGGCAGGCGCTGTTTCGGTTCACCCAAACGATCTGGGGGCGAGGGACCGTCTCCATACTGACCAACCCCATATTTGTACCTGCTTTATTTGTATTTTTGGTTGTGATTTGGTTGATTCCGTCGGTTCAGTTTTATTCGATGTTGGACTGGAGGCTGTACCGCCTGATGAACTGGTCGGTTGTGATCACGGGCTTCATGTACTGGAATTTAATCTTGGATCGCCGGCCGAATCCGCCTGCCGCGATGACGCCTGGCGGGCGAGTGATCTCTCCGATTTTGACGATGGCGCCGCAGATGGTCGCGGGAGCTGTGATCGCCTTTACCGAGCGTGATTTGTACCCCTTGTTTGATTTGTGTGGTCGTGCCATCCCCATGGCCGCGCAGACCGATCAGATGATCGGTGGCTTGACCATGTGGATACCGGCTGCGATGACTGAAGTGATCGGCCTCTTGGTCGCGCTGCGCACCTTGATGCGGCTTTCTGCCAAGGGACGCTGGGGAGTCGCCAAGCGTATCAGGGTATAAGGCCGTGGTACTTACGCCCGAGCGCGATCGTTGCTTTGAACATGCCTTCTTTGTTGCCGCAGTCGTAGCGGATTCCGTCGTAGCGATGTGCGAACACGGCTTGCTCTTTGAGTAAGGAAGCGATCCCGTCTGTCAGTTGAATTTCGCCGCCTGCGCCCGCTTGTGTTTGGCGTAAGTGCGCGAAGATGCGCGAGTCTAGAACATATCGACCAACGACCGCTAGCGTGGAAGGTGCAACCTCTGGCTTGGGCTTCTCGACGATGTGTCGCACACGCTCGGTACGTGGGCCAGCTGGGTCTGTTGCCACAATGCCGTAGCGGTCCGTATCGTTCAGTGGGACTTCTTGTACCCCCAGAATACTGCCTTGGTAGGTAAGGGCTGCATCAATGAGCTGCCCAATGACGGGACGTTCTGCGTCGAGCAAGTCGTCTGCTAAGAGCACGGCGAAAGGCTCGTCGCCGACGATGGGCGCCGCGGTTAGGACGGCATGGCCGAGCCCAAGCGGGGCGGATTGCCGAATGTAGATACAACTGACATTCGAAGGCAAGATGTCCTGGACAATGGCAAGTAACTCGGCTTTGCCTTTACGGGCTAATTCATTTTCCATCTCTGGTGCGGAATCGAAATGATCCTCGATGGCACGCTTGTGGCGCCCTGTAACAAAAATCAAATCAGTGATCCCTGCTGCGACAGCCTCTTCGACGGCATATTGAATGAGGGGCTTGTCCACCACGGGTAGCATTTCTTTGGGCATAGCCTTGGTGGCCGGTAAAAAACGGGTCCCAAGTCCGGCAACTGGGAAAACCGCTTTGCGTACAGGGCGCATCTTTTGATTCCTTGCAAAAACTCGCCCAAAGGGCGAAACATATGTCGACACCCGCTATCATAAGCGTATGGCTTGCCAACAAACAAAATCCCGTCAAATTAAATCGTCATCCAAGTGTCTTATTTGGGTGGTAAGCGCACTGTTTTGCGCGCCACCTGCCGCATGGCCTCAACCCGCTGCGGTCCCAACCTTGGGCTCTCCGGCGTCGGCTGAGTTGTCCCCGTCCGTAGAGCGTCGCTTGGGCGAGGCCATTATGGTTCAGGGTCGTCGGGATCCTGAATACATCAATGACCCGGATCTCAGCCAGTATTTGAACGAAATGGGTCGAAAAATTGCAGCCTTCGCGCCGGGTGGTGCCCCTCAGGTAGACGTCTTCGGCGTACGAAACTCGATCGTCAATGCGTTTGCGATGCCAGGAGGCTTTATTGGTGTGCAGACCGGACTGATCGTCTTGGCCGGGGGCGAGTCTGAGCTTGCAGGCGTCGTGGCGCACGAAATCGCGCACGTGACGCAACGACATATTGCGCGTGGCTTGACCCAGCAAGCGCAGGGCGGTCACCTTGCCTTGGCGACCTTGGTTGCAGCGGTCTTGGCGGCGATGATTCCCGGTGGAGGCCAAGCTGCGATGGGCATCGCAGCGTTTGGTCAAGCCGCCATGATTGATCGCCAGCTTGGCTTTTCTCGTGATGCCGAGCAGGAGGCCGACCGCACGGGGGTAGAAATGTTGCGCAAGGCGGGTTACGACCCAAACGGCATGGCCTTGATGTTTGGCAGACTGATGAGCGCGTCCTCCCTGAACGAAGGGCGCGGCGGTGGTGTGTATGCCACCACGCATCCGTTGAGTATTCAGCGGATGACGGACATGCAAAACCGCGTACGACAATTTCCGGTAAGCAAAGCTCAGGGCTCGGAGGAGTTCTGGTTTGTGCGGGCAAAGTCGCGGGTGGTGCAAGCGCTGGACCCACGGGCGTTGCGCCAGGCACTCGATCAGTTGCAAGAGGAAGCCCGTGCGCCGAGCGGTGAAGGGGGCGGCAGCGAGACACAGGTGCGGCGCGCTGCCGCGTGGTATGGCGTTTCGTTGGCCGCACTCGCCCGACAGGATCCCGCAGCGGCGGCAACGGCTTTACAGCAGGCGCAGTCATTTAAGATCTCATCGCCTTATTTAGATTTGCAGAAAATCGATATTGATATGGCAAATCGGCAATACGCAGCAGCCTTGACGGGGGCCCAGGCGGGCAGTAAGCGTTGGCCCACTCGCCGCTCTTTCGCGATGCGGATGGCGCAAACCTTGCAAGGTACAAACAAAGATGCAGAGGCCGCAAACTTTCTGCAAGCTCAAATCAAGCGGTGGCCAAACGAAGAGCCGGATTTTTACAAGATGCTCGCGGCATCACAGGATCGACTTGGTGAGCCGATTGCAGCCAAACAATCGATGGCTGCGTATTACGAACGCGTGGGAGCGTTGCCGGCGGCGGTGACACAGCTGCAGCAGGCGCGTGCGCAGTCACAAGATTTCTATGTGCAGTCGCAGATTGATGGCCAGATCCGAACGTTGACAACCAAAATAGCAGACGATCGACGCTTGCTTGAGCGCTTTAAATAGCCGACCCGCTTGCCTAGCGAGACGTGAAGAAAGTTTCGATGCGTTGAGCAAGCCACCGAAGGTGCCCCGGCCAGACGCCTGTCACGAAACTAACGTGCCCACCTTGGGCGGGCTGATACATCTCGACCTGTGCGCTACCGGCTGCAGGACCCGGTAAGGCCGCTTCGGGCAAGAAGGGGTCGTTACGCGCATTCAGGACGAGCGTCGGCGTGCGAAGTTGGGCGAGCCAGCGTTTGCTTGAACATTGTGTCCAGTAATCCAGCGCGTCCGAAAATCCATGCATGGGTGCTGTATAGGCATTATCAAAGTCACGTAGGTCACGCGCTTGTTGGATGCGTATCGTGTCGATGACGCCGGGAAAGCGTTCGGCTTTCTTGAGTACTTTTGGCCGCAGGGTACGCAGGAAGTGGCGCGAATAGATCTCGCGGTTAAAGCGATCGTCTGACAGGTGGTTTCCTGCGGCGACGAGATCTAGTGGTGCGGAGATCGCGGCCGCTGCCTTGAGCCACGCAACTTCTTGGGGAGATTCTCCCATGTGCTTAAGTAACGCGTTACCGCCGAGCGAGATACCAACCGCATGCCAGTGACCAGCAGGAAATCTGGCGCGTACGGTCTCGAGTATGAAACGAATTTCAGCCGAGTCGCCCGAGTGATAGGCGCGCGCTAAACGATTTGCAAAACCGGAGCACCCTCTGAAGTGCGCCACGACAACGGTCCAGCCCCCCTGTCGAAAGTATTGTGTAATCGCTTGTGCGTAACGGCTCTTGCTGCTGCCCTCTAGGCCATGTAGCAGTACGAGTGCGGGAGCAGCAGGTGCGAGGCCGAGCGCTTGGCGTCCAGCTTCGTCAAGCCAAGCCGTTGCGGCCGTATGGGTCAGTGCGGCGTCCTGTGCGCGCTTTGGTGCGCGTGGCAGGTTGGGTGCGTTCCAGTCAAAGTCGATGAAGTCGCCGTCCGGAGTCTCGACTCGGTCACGAAAAAAACGGATGCGGTTAGTGGGCGCAAGCAAAGCGCCGAATAGGGTTTGTGCGTGTCGTTCGGGAAGCCACCAAGGGGTCGGACAAGGGGAAAGATCGAGGAGGGCGCTCACGGGTTGGTACTTAATGCAAAAGCCCAGGCTTGTCGTGTAGATCTAGAATGCCCGCCTCACCCGGTGCTGCAGAGGCGTGGTGCATCACTAGTTTCCATCCGGTCGGACCCTTGTGGTAGACGTTGGTTGCGTAGCAATGCGCGACTTCGGTGCTGTCCGCGTTTTTTACTGAAATCTGTTCGATCAGGGAGTGCACCACCCCCATCATGCTGTGCAGTGCCACCGTCAAGGACGGTCGGATGCGTAAACCGCCATTGGCCAGGATCTCTTGCCAGGATTCTTTGACAGCGTGTAGCCCAACGATTCGTAAACCGCCTGGATGTACGCAAATGATTTCTTCATCTTCGGCCCAGACTTGCATCAAGCGAGGCAGGTCGGCACGCTCGAGCGCATCATAAAAAGCGAGCTCGGCTTCTTCTGGCGTGGCAAAGATGATTGGCAAGATGGGTGGCCTAGTGGGCGTGCACAGTCGCGCCGGGTGCCAGGCGGTACTCCGTGCTGCAGTAGGGGCATTTGGTTGTGCCCGTTTTGGCAACATCAAGAAAGACGCGTGGGTGCATGCTCCAGAGAGGAGCTTTGGGACCTGGGCAATGTAGAGGTAAATCGTCGCCCGTCAGCGTGATCGCTAGTGGGTTCTCAGTGGAGCCTGGTGCTTGAGTCATTGCGCGTCTCATGAAAATAACGTGTTGGAGAGATTGTAACAACTGCACGGTCTACAATAGAGCGAACAAAAGATAAAAAACCTCCTCAATCCATGCCTTGTTGTTTGTTGTTGAACCGATTACGTGACTGCTGCCTTGTCTGACCGGATCGCTTTACGTGCATTAAGACGGCGCGCGTTTATCGATGGTGCCCGAACCATTTCCCCGGGACTCATTGCGCTCGCAATTTGGGGGATCGTAACGGGGGTGGCGATGGTGAAGTCGGGCCTAAGCGCCACGGCGGCCGCGATCATGTCGCTGCTTGTGTATGCCGGGTCGGCCCAGCTCACCGCGATCCCTTTGTTAGTGGTGGGTGCGCCGTTGTGGCTGATTTTTGGTGCGGGCATTATCGTTAACCTGCGGTTTGTGATTTTTGGCGCCGCACTGCAACCTTATTTCAAGCATATGCCCTGGCCTAAACGCTTGTTTTTGGGGTTCATGAACGTTGACATCGTTTTTGTGACGTTCATGGGGCGTTTTGGTAGCGCACCTCAAAAGGGCAATACCGAGCAGCTCTGGTTTTTTATGGGTGCCACTATCCCCTGCTGGCTCATGTGGCAAATAACTTCTCTCATTGGCATTACGCTCAGCGCGTCGGTGCCTGAGTCGTGGTCCCTTGAGTTTGCGGCGGTCTTGGCGTTGATGGCGCTGATGTTGCCCTTAATCAAGACCCGGCCAGCGGTCATTTCGGTGGTGGCGGCAGGTGTGACGGCTTGGCTCACGCAGCCATGGCCGCTACGAATTGGCTTGGTTGCAGCCACCGTAGTGGGTATTGCGGCGGGGATGTGGGCCGAGTCACAGATAGCAAAAAACACTCAACCAGGGAGCACCGGGTCTTGATTAGCCAGTCTTGGTATGTGTATTCAGCCATCCTCTTGCTCGCCGCAACGAGCGTGATCTGCCGAACGGGCTATGTCCTGTTTGGGCATCTTTTGCCCCTACCCGATAGTTTGCAGCGTGCGCTGCGTTATGCGCCACTTGCGGCGCTAACGGGAATCATCGTGCCAGAGCTCCTGCCTTGGCACCCCGAGGCGGGACCTCAGGTCGATTTAAGGCTGTTTGCCGCCGTGATCGCGACAGCCTTGTTTTGCTGGACACGTAATAGTTTTCTCTTAATTGCCTCGGGAATGGTGGTGCTTTGGACCGCTCGCTGGGTGTTTCCTAGTTAAACCCCTCGGTTTAGCGAGCTAGCTGCGGTACACTGGTGGGTGATTTCTTTAATAATTCAATGACTTCAAACTCTCAAACCGCCCTACAGCCCGAGCCGGCGATCTCTACTTTTGCCGAGATTGGCTTACATCCTGCCCTATTGCAGGCAGTATCGGATACCGGATACACCACACCCACCCCGATTCAGGCGCAGGCCTTGCCTTCGGTCATGGCGGGCAACGACGTCATGGGTGCCGCGCAGACGGGAACAGGTAAGACAGCCGCCTTCACGCTGCCGATTCTGCATCGCCTGATGCAACACGCGAATTCGAGTGCGTCTCCCGCCCGACATCCTGTGCGGGCATTGATTTTGACGCCAACACGAGAGCTCGCCGATCAGGTCGCTGAAAGCGTTAAACGTTACGGCAAGCAAACGACGCTGCGCTCTGCGGTTGTGTTCGGCGGCGTGGACATTGGTCCACAAAAAGAAGCCTTGCGTAACGGCTGCGAAGTCTTGATTGCAACACCGGGACGGCTACTTGATCATGTCGAGCAGCGTAATGTGAACCTCGGCCAGGTGGGTATTTTGGTCTTGGATGAGGCCGATCGCATGCTAGACATGGGATTCTTGCCGGACTTGGAGCGCATCATTCGTTTGTTGCCTGCTCAGCGCCAAACACTGTTGTTTTCGGCGACGTTTAGTAACGAGATCCGCAAGCTTGCTCGTACATACCTCAATAGCCCTGTCGAACTCGAAGTCGCCCAGCGAAACGCCACGGCTGATACGGTCACGCAGATCGCCTATGCCATGTCGGGCGATGCGAAACGCGCCGCAGTGGTGCATCTCGTCAAATCTCGTGGCTTAAAGCAAGTCATCGTATTTTCTAACACCAAAATTGGCACGGGCCGGCTGGCACGCCAGCTTGAGCTTGACGGCGTGCGCGCTGAGTCGATTCACGGTGATAAGTCACAGGGCGATCGCATGAAAGCCCTTGAGGCATTCAAGGCAGGTGAGCTAGAAGTGCTCGTCGCAACCGATGTCGCTGCCCGAGGTCTAGATGTCGCGGGTGTACCGTGTGTCATCAATTACGACCTGCCGCATAGCGCCGAAGACTATGTCCACCGAATCGGACGCACAGGCCGTGCTGGTGCGAAGGGCGAGGCGATTTCCTTGTTCTCGCCCTCCGAAGAAAAATATTTGCTCGATATTGAAAAGCTCATCAAGGCGCCGGTCACACGCGGGACCTTACAAATCCCCGGTGAGTTGATTGCACGCGCTTCTGAGCGCTCAGAGCGCCCAGAGCGTGGGTCGCGTCCGGAAGGTCGCAGTAGCAGTGCTGATCGGCAGAGCGATCGCACCGGCGAGCGAGGTGCGCGTCCTAGTCGCTACAGCGCCCCAGTCAAACCGATTGATGAGTTTTTTCTTAAGCCCTATGAGCCCTCTGCCGCTGCGGTGGCCGCTGCTGCGCAGGCACCTGCGCCGATAACAAAAAAACCAGCGTTGCTCGGAAAGCGCCCCGTTGGGTTGTTGCTCGGCGGAGCAATCAAAAAGTTATAACGTTTCTGCGTGATCTCGCTTACTTGACTCAAGCGTGTGTCAGTAAGCGCAGCAGATCGTCTGGCAGGTCGCATGCTTGGGCTTTTCCGGGCGCATGCATTGCCTCCAGTAAACGCTCAAGGTGTTCGATGTGTGGCAGAAGTGTGCCCATAAAACGCACGACGCCACCTTCTACAATGCCGATGGTCGGAAAGTTTTCAACGTCTTCGTCCCCCAATAAATCGGGGTGGTCTTCAATGTCTATCCAGACAAAGCAGATGTCGGGGTGTTGCGAGGCGAGCATCTCGAGCTTTGGTTTATAGGCTTTGCACGCGTCGCACCAGGCTGCGCAAAAACACAGCGCCAGCCGCAGTGTTGGCTCTTTAAGCCTTTCGATAAGCGCTACGGCGCCGGGTAGATGTAATGTCATCGATGCAGGAAGGAATTTGATTGTCTATGATAGCCGGGTTTAATTTACTCCACACGCCAAGTCCATGATGCAACTTCCCACGCCAACGCCTGACCGTACTGGTTTGAATCAACCCCGCTCGGCGGGACTCAGCGGGGTTGGGGATGCGTTTGGCCGCGCCGTGTTGTCGCAACTCCATCCAAAGATGCTGTTTGCCTTGCTGCTGCCGTTTTTGTTAATGATGGTGGGCGCTCTGGTGGTGTTGTTTGTTGCACTGGGTCCCTTGACCGAGTGGCTTGACCAGCAACTGAGTGCGACGACTCCCTTGCTGGTCGCGGCCCAGTGGCTACAGTCCATGGGGTTGTTCTCGCTTGCGGCGGTTAAAGCGTGGTTGCTGCCCTTGTTGGTTGCTGCGGTCTTGCTGCCCTTGACGGGCATTCTCGGCTTGGCCGTGGCAGCCGTATTTGTGATGCCAATTGTGGTGCGGCATGTTTCTCGGCATCACTACAGCGACCTTCAGTTGGCTGGCCAGCATGCGTTTGTCGTGAGCCTTTGGAACGCCCTTTGGGTGAGTGTGTTGTTTATGTTGGGCTGGATCTTGACACTACCTTTTTGGCTTTTCCCCCCTTTAGGTTTGTTGGTGTCGCTGTTGTGGTGGACCTTTGCATTTTCTCGCATGATGCGTCTGGATGCGATCGTCGATCACGCGAGTACTGCCGAGCGCACAGAGTTGATCGCGCGACACAGCACTGGGTTCTGGGTGATTGGGTTAGTCTGCGCGTTACTGAATCTGTTGCCCCCGGCATGGGTGTTTTTGCCTGTTTTTTCTGGTTTGGTTTATACGCATTTTGGCCTGGCCGCCTTGCGTCGTCTGAGACAAGAGCGCCCGGCCTTGACCTAGTCCGCGCCAGAGCACGTGACATGACGGGTCACATTTGTGCTGAAATATCGGTTAGTTTTATTTGACACTTTTTTGGAATGCTTATGTCTGCCTCTACACAGAAATCTCGCTTTGGTCTTATTGTTATTGGCGATGAAATCCTTTCGGGACGTAGGCAAGACAAGCATTTTCCTAAAGTGGTTGAACTTCTCGGCGCTCGGGGCTTGCAGCTGTCATGGGTTGAAATTTTGTCGGATGATCGCGCTGCCCTGACAGCGGCTTATAAGCGCAGCTTTGCGTCTGGCGATATCGTCTTGAGTTGCGGGGGCATTGGCGCCACGCCTGATGATCATACGCGGCAGGCAGCCGCTGCTGCGCTAGGCGTGCCCCTAGAGCTTAACGATTTTGCAAGAGAGCAGATTACGATTCGTTGCGCCGAGAACGCAGCCAAAGGTCAAGGCACAGCGGATATGAACGCGCCTGAAAATCAGCAGCGCTTGCAGATGGGGTTTTTCCCCCAAGGCTGTGAGGCCGTGCCGAATCCGTTTAATCGTATTCCTGGATTTTTTATCCACGACCACACCTTTGTGCCGGGGTTCCCAGTCATGGCGTGGCCGATGCTCGAGGCGATGCTTGATACCCGCTACGCGCATCTCCACAACAAAGAAGATCGCACAGAGCATTCCTTCATCGTTTACGGGCTGCCCGAGTCCCGAATCACGCCAGCGCTTGAGGCGCTCGAGCGCAAGTGGCCGAGCATCAAGGCCTTCAGTCTTCCGTCTGTCGGCGAGGGTGGGGCCGTGCCGCACATCGAACTGGGTGTGAAGGGTGATGCCGCGCCTGCTTTAGAAGCATTGGAGTTTCTGCGTGAGCAAGCGCTGGCATTGGGCGGCCGCTACGAGCCGCCGGTTGCCAAATAAGGTCTTCTGATCACGACAGTCCGGTGATTTCGCCGGCATCGTTGATATCGATGCCATTGGCTGCGGGCACGACAGGTAAGCCTGGCATCGTCATGATGTCACCGCACACCACCACAACGAACCCTGCACCCGCAGCGAGTCGTACTTCCCGAATATTCAGGATGTGACCGCTCGGCGCGCCGCGTAACTTTGCGTCGCTTGAAAAAGAGTATTGCGTTTTGGCGATACAAACCGGCAGATGGCCGTAGCCCTCGGCCTCCAGCTGTGCGAATTGTGCACGCACCTTTGCATCAGCCGCAATGCCTGCAGCAGCATATATTTTTGTCGCAATGGTTTGCACCTTATCCCAAAGCGACGCTTGATCTTCATACAAAAACTTGAAGTGATTCGGTTGCTCACACAACTTGACAACCGCATGGGCGAGGTTGGCGGCGCCTGCACCACCCTTGGCCCAATGCTCTGCGAGGACGACCTCCACACCGAGCGATGCGGCGGTAGACTGCAGAAGCGCGATTTCTGCTGCGGTGTCTTCGGTGCGATGATTAATGGCCACCACGCAAGGCAATCCAAAGTTCTGTGTGATGTTGTGGATATGACGTTCAAGGTTGACCAAGCCCAGGCGGAGAGCGTCCAGATTTTCTGAGCCTACATCTTTGACCTCGACGCCACCGTGATATTTCAACGCACGCACGGTCGCGACCAAGACCACCGCAGACGGCGCCAGGCCGGCTTTGCGGCATTTGATATCTAAAAACTTTTCGGCCCCGAGGTCTGCGCCGAAGCCCGCTTCCGTCACGACATAGTCGGCGAGCTTGAGTGCGGTGGAGGTTGCGAGCACCGTATTGCAGCCATGGGCGATATTGGCGAATGGTCCGCCATGCACGAGCGCGAGATTATTTTCAAGCGTTTGCACGACGTTGGGGGCCAGTGCTTCTTTTAGCAGCGCCGCCATTGCACCTTGCGCCTGCAGATCGCGGGCGCGTATCGGCTTGCCCGCAAGCGAATAGCCCACCACGATGTCTGCAAGACGGTCCTTCAGTTCCTTCAGGCTTTTAACCAAACAAAAAATCGCCATGACTTCGGACGCGACAACAATGTCGAAGTGATCCTCACGCGGAAAACCGTTTGCGGTGCCACCTAAGCCAACCACGATCTGTCTGAGGGCGCGGTCATTCAGGTCGACCACTCGGCGCCAACTGATGCGTCGCACATCGAACCCTAGTTTGTTGCCGTGATGGATGTGATTGTCGATTAAGGCGGCTAACAAATTGTTGGCGAGCGCAATTGCATTGAAGTCACCGGTAAAGTGCAGATTGATGTCTTCCATGGGGACGACTTGGGCCATGCCGCCACCTGCAGCCCCGCCTTTCATCCCGAATACTGGGCCGAGTGAAGGCTCGCGCAAGCAAATCATGGCGCGTTTGCCAATGTGATTGAGCGCATCCCCGAGTCCTACGGTTGTGGTGGTTTTTCCCTCTCCCGCGGGTGTTGGTGAAATCGCCGTCACCAGGATTAACTTACCGTCTGGTCGGGCATCGAGTGTGCGGATGTATTCAAGCGAAAGTTTTGCCTTGAATCTTCCATACGGTTCTAGGGCGTCGTCCGGGATGCCTGCTTGCGCGGGAGCGAGTTCAAGAATGGGGCGCTTATTTGCAGCTTGAGCGATGTCGAGGTCGGAGCGCATAGTAGGATGCCTGAGAGAGGAATCCGATGATGATACCTAGCTAGCGCTGCTTCGTGTGGCTTGGTGAGTAGGGTAATCAGTAAGCCGGCCGTGCAGGCGGTGCTCGTTGAGTATTTGACGCAAAGGACAGTGCGTTTCATAATATGAGATAGAATCCCTCATGCTGCACCGCCGCAGATTTAAGGACTGTATCAACCCATTATGTCGCGTCACGTTTCATCTCCACCCGTGTTGCCCTCTTCCCTGTCTCATGGGTCGGCAGACATGGCGATTCAGGTGTTAGGTCGAGCCACCCAGTTGCTTGATGCCTTAGCGGCTCAGCCTGATCCTGTACCGCTCAAAGACTTGGCCCGTACGACCGGCTTACACACGTCGACTGCGCATCGCATTCTCAATGATCTGGTCATCGGTCGCTACGTGGATCGCGTGGATAGCGGCCTGTACCAGTTGGGGATGCGTTTGCTCGAACTGGGCTCACTGGTGAAGGGCAGACTCAACGTCCGGGAGGCTGCGATCGACGCTATGCGGGCCTTGCATGCCCTAACGGGGCAGACGGTCAACTTGTCTGTTCAGCAGGGCGACGAGATTGTTTATATCGATCGAGCGTGGAGCGAGCGTTCTGGCATGCAGGTGGTACGCGCAATTGGTGGCCGGGCACCCCTGCATTTAACGTCGAATGGCAAACTGTTTTTGTCCTCCATCGATGTGCGTCAACTCCGCGCTTATGCGACGCGGACGGGTCTGGCGGGCGGGACGGCCAACAGCCTTAAAAACCTCGAGGCACTCGAGCGAGAACTGTCTCTGGTTAGACAGCTTGGCTACGCGCGTGACAATGAAGAGCTTGAGGTGGGCGTGCGTTGCATTGCCGCCGGCATCTATGACGATACGGGGAAGTTGGTGGCCGGGTTATCGATTTCTGCACCGTCCGGTCGCCTGCAAGATGCCTGGATTCCCCAGCTGGTCGCGACGGCAGGGACGATCTCTGAGGCCTTAGGCTACGAGACCGGGGCGACGACCACCTGAGTCAGTCGGTGGCGTCTTCAAGCTTAAAATAACTAAATAAAAATTAGTAAATTGACCGCAATGTCGTTTATTTGATGCACCGCAACAAATAATTGTTGACACGACTGTTTTTAGACCTAAAATGACACTTGTGCACTGCAACATATCGCAGCAAACAAACATTTCATTCATTTTGGAGAACACCATGTCTGCAATTCCTCAGCAGGTCCTAAACAGTCAAAAAGCGGCCATCGATGCATTCGTGGCTGTCCAGGGTTCCTTTTTTTCAGGCTTCGAAAAACTCGTTGACCTCAATCTCAAGGCATTGAAAGCAACGATCGACGAAGTGTCGGCCACGTCGCAGCAAGCTGTTGGCATCAAAGACGCGCAAGAAGCGTTGTCGTTGTCCTCAGGTCTGGTTCAGCCAAGTGCAGAAAAAGCCATGGCTTACAGCAAGCATGTCTATGACATCGTTTCCACAGTGCAGGCTGACTTAGCCAAACTGAGCGAGTCGCATGTTGCAGAAGGTCAGAAGCATGTTCAGGACGCAATTGAACAGTTCACTAAGAGCGCGCCAGCGGGTTCAGAAGGTGCTGTAGCGATGTTGAAAAGTTCGATGGCGCAGGCTAATTCAGCTTATGAGTCGATGACCAAAGCCGCCAAGCATGCTGCTGAAGTTGCCGAGAAAAACCTGGCTGCCGCTGCAAATGCAACCTTCAAAGCGGCTGGTCAAGCCGCTGACGCTGCGAAGTCCGCAACACGCGGTCGCCGCGCAGCTTAAGTTCTAAACGTTTGCAACAAAAAAACCACCCTCGGGTGGTTTTTTTGTTTGGACCAAGCTATCGGCCTAGCTTCGCAATCTGCCGGACACACTCGCCTACCAAGGCAGGGCCCTTATAAATCAGTCCGGTATACAGCTGCACCGCATTGGCACCCGCTGAGATCTTTTCCGCAGCGTGTTGTCCCGACACAATTCCACCGACACCAATGATGGCGAAGTCTGGGCCAAGCTTTGAGCGGAGTCGTGCAATGACTTCAAGCGAGCGGGCATGTAATGGCGCACCCGACAGGCCGCCAGCTTCCTCGGCATGTGCCATGCCTTGCACGGCATCCCGTGCGATGGTGGTGTTCGTGGCAATGACGCCGTCAATGCCGTGGCGCGGAAGTACTTCGGTAATGATGTCGATTTGTTCTTCGGTCAGATCCGGTGCAATCTTGACTGCGAGCGGCACACGTCGTTGATGCTGCGCCGCAAGTTCCTGTCTGCGGTGCGCAAGCTGGGACAGTAGTTCGTCGAGCTCATGTTCGCCTTGCAGGGCTCGAAGATTTTTTGTGTTGGGTGACGAAATATTGACGGTAATGTAGTCTGCATGTGGGTAAACACCCACTAACCCAATGAGGTAGTCGTCAGCTGCGCGTTCGATTGGGGTGTCCGCATTCTTACCGATATTCAGACCGATGATGCCGCCTTGGGTGCGCCAGGTACTGCGTTGAACGTTCGCCAGAAACGTATCCAACCCTTGATTGTTAAAGCCCAGACGATTGATCAAGGCTTGCGCGTCAGGCAGACGAAACATGCGTGGCTTGGGGTTGCCTGGTTGCGCGCGCGGCGTGACGGTGCCGACTTCAACAAAGCCAAACCCCAAGTTACCCATCGCGTCGATATGTGCGCCGTTTTTGTCTAAACCTGCTGCGAGTCCGACGGGGTTCTGCAGAGCGAGGCCCATTAAGGTGGTTGGGGCCAGCACGCGACTCTGCATCAGTCCGCGGGTCAGGGAGCAGTCGTACGCGCGTTGCAATGCGCTGAGCGTTGCTTCGTGGGCCGCTTCGGCATCCATCGCAAAAAGAGCGTGACGTGCCAAGGGGTAGGCTTGAAAGAGAATCGACATGGCAACCGTTAAAAAATAGAGTCAGAGAAAAACATCAATGTTCAAGGCCTACCAAGGTTTATCCCTCAGGAGGCGGTGGCTGATCATGCCATTGTCCGCTATAGCGAAACTGGGCTGGACCGAACGCTGCTTTGTACGCCATTTTTGCACTCTTTTCGATCCAATAGCCCAAATAGAGCCAGGGCAGACCGAGTTGTCGACACTGATTGATTTGCCACAAAATGCTGTAAGTGCCCAGACTGCCTGGTGCCTCGGGATCATAGAAGGTGTAGACCGACGAGAGCCCTTGCTCAAGCACGTCAATAATCGACACCATACGTAGGGTGCCGTCTTCTTCACGAAACTCCACGAGTCGCGTATTGACGCGACTAGCCAGTAAAAACTCGCTGTACTGTGTGCGACTGTCGTCATCCATTCCCCCGCCAGGGTGCCGCAACGCTTGGTAGCGCGAGTACAGTGCGTAGTGTTCGCTGGACCAGGAAAGCTCGGCCACGAGGGGGCGCAAGGGCTGATGACGTTTGAGGGTGCGTTGCTGCGTGCGGTTAGGCGCAAAGCGATTGACATCCACACGCACAGGCAGGCAGGCACGGCAGTTGTCGCAGTGCGGACGGTAGGTGAAGAGTCCGCTGCGCCGAAACCCCTGATCAATCAATTGGGAGTAGGTGTCTGCATGAATCAAATGCCCGGGCGCAGCGACCTGCGAGCGCGCTTGCCGCTCGGGCAAGTAGCTGCAGGGATACGGGGCGGTTGCATAAAACTGTAGCGCCGCAAAGGGAAGTTCTTTGAGTTGGCTCATCGGTGCAATATACCTGCGTGGTCCAAGCGGCCCGGATGCCAAAGGATATCAGGCATCGATGTGTGCTGTCGGATATGGGCGATAAATTGTTGTCTTGGTATGGGCGCAGCACCCAGAGTGCTTAAGTGCTCGGTGTGCATTTGGCAGTCGATCCAAGCGATCCCTTGTTTTTTTAAGAACCAGACCAGATGTGCCAAGGCGATTTTAGAGGCGTCTGTTGCGCGACTAAACATCGATTCGCCAAAAAACATGTGCCCAAGACTGACGCCATATAGGCCACCCATTAGTTCGCCATTCACCCATGTTTCGATACTGTGCACGTGCCCCAACAAGTGCCAGGCCTCGTACGCCAACTGCATTTCTTTGGTGATCCACGTGCCAGGCTGTCCGTTAAGAGACGGTCGTGCACAGGCGCGCAACACAGAGCTAAAGGCCGTGTTGACTTTGACAACAGTGGAGTAGTCTCCGCCCTCTTGCGCGCGGGCAATTTGTCGCAGGCGCTTGCCTAGAGAGTGAGACAAGTGCAGCGCGTCACACTGCAGCACCATGCGTGGGTTGGGAGACCACCAGAGCGGTGGTTCGTCTTGCGAGAACCAAGGGAAGATGCCCTGGCTGTAGGCGGCGCGCAAGCGCGCGATCGATAAATCAGCCCCAGCGGCTAATAGCCCTGGCGGCTCTTGTAGGGCTTGCTCTGGGTCGGGGAAGGGCGTGTCGGGTTCGAGCCAGATCAGTCGCATGGCAGGCTCAATCTGGCGTTAGTGCTCAGTCGCCCGGCCGGTTGGCTGCGAATAATGCGTAATGATGGGTATCGAAATGCCCCGTCTCACGTTCGCGCAGATAATGTTTGAGTGTTGTGGACACCGAGCGAAAAGAGAGATTGTCCCAAGGTATTTCGTCAATGCCGACCCAGCGCGCTTCTAACGTTTCTGGACCTGGATCAAGATCGGGGCTAGTCGCGTGCGCTAAAAAATAAACATGTACTTGATCGACGTGAGGGATATCCACCACCGTGTAAAGTTTGCCAAGCGTGATTTGCGCGCCGGCTTCCTCTTGTGTTTCACGTTCGGCCCCTTGACCAATCGTTTCACCGAGCTCCATAAAGCCGGCCGGTAGGGTCCAGGTGTTCGCGCGCGGCTCAATCGCACGCAGACACAGAAGAATTTTGTCATTCCAGATGGGGAGCGTGCCAACCACGAGTCTGGGGTTTTGATAATGCACCGCACCGCAGGCTTCACAAACATCCCGTTCGCGATTGTCGCCGTCGAGAAGGCGGCGCGTAATGGGCGTTGCGCATTGCCCGCAGAATTTTTGCAGACGTGGTGCGGGGAAGTAGAAGTCGGGATCGTGGCTCATAGGCCTGTATTTTAAGGCTAATGCTTACGAATCGGTGCGTATTGGCCCTGGGTTCACCACAAAATCTAAGGTCTTTGCGACGTCGGTTTGCGCGATATGTCGCAGCGGGGCAGGATGGCTAAGCGCGCCATATCGCCCAGAGGGATCAAAAAGCCGCAGTGCTTCGGGCTGTTCTCTCGACCCAGCGCCTTGGCCACTAGCCTGATCGAGCGCTTCGAGCATGGCTTGGCCGGTCTCGCATCGGAGCACGTCGGACAGGCCCAGCAGGTCGCGGTCATCGATGCGGGCCGCGCCCTGATCTGTTTGGGCATACAGCTGCCCTTGGTCATCTGCAAACCATTGCATGACTTTTTCAATGACACGGTCGTTATGTGTCACGAGCGCGTTGAGGTCGGGACGTAGATGCAGAATAAAAGGAGCCGCATCCAGTCGTACATAGACACGCTGAGGACCATTTTGGAAAAACCATCGACCATCTGGTTCGCAGGCATAGTTGCGGCCAATAAATCCCAATATCTGCGTGTTTGTGATGCCTGAGCCCTCGCCCCCAAGTTGGGCATCGCCTCGCGGATGCAAGCGCCATGCGCCTCGTGCGCTGAGTGAGAGCCAGCCGTAGACCGCCGGCACATTAGGCCAGCGTGCGATCGCATCAAGTACGGATTGATCCATCAGGTTTTTTGATAAAAAACCACAGCAGACTAAGGCCTTGCAAGAGGACTAGGCACGCCATGGAGTAAGTGAGCGATTGGCTCGGGGAGTGATTGAAACGTTGAAACAAATCGGTTAACGCACCAAACCCCCATTGAACAATAAACAAACCCGCAAAAACCAGCAGGTTATAGGTCGTCAGGACACGCCCAGCGACCTCGCTTGGAAACTCGAGGGCGGCTTGTGTCTGCAGCAAGAACATCGCCGGGACGGCTGGCGCGAGGATGAGCCAAAGTGGCCAGGACGCGGAATGCTGCCAAAAGGTGATGACCGCCAGACAAAGCGGTAGCCAGATCAGCGCGCCCACAGATTGGTTTAACAACGAGACCCCGCGTTTGATGAGCCTTGGGCTGAGCTCGCCCATCAGAAAATAAGCGCACAGAATGCTGGCGTTCATGAAAAGCAAGGTCTGGCTCGCTCGGTCGGGACTCATCCCCAGTATTTGGGTAAACCAGGGGCCCGCCCAGAGGGTTTGTAGCGCACCGAAACCACCAATGGTGAAAACGGTGGCGGGCAGGACGCGGACCATAAAGGGATGCCGACACACCGTGAAAAATCCGGCATTTGAAGCGCGTTGCTTGCCCACGCCAGCTTGCCGATCAAGATCACCGGTAAACAGAAAAATCCCGAGCGCACACACGACAAACAGCACAGCGGTAAGGCTAAAAACATGTCGCCAGCCGATCCATTCCGCCAGCGCAAGCGCGGGTTGGCTGGCCACCAACGCTCCGGAAGTGCCGGATATCAGCATATACATGACTAGCCGTGGCTGTCGCTCTGGGGGGAAGCAGCGCCTGAAATAGGAGTAGGCGGCCATGAGGCACGCGGATACCCCGATCCCGATCAAGATGCGTCCCAAAGACTGCACTAAAAGGGTTTCGCCAATTGCGGTGAGTGCCGCGCCCAGCGCCGCGATCAGCAGTAAGACAGACTCGGTTCTGCGTGCGCCGTACCTGTCAAGCCAAATACCGACTGGGATTTGCATTGCGGCGAAGGACAGGATGTAGGCTGAGGACAGCCAGCCTAGCTCGCTCGCGGACAGGCTGAGGTCTGATACCAATAGGGGGGCGAGCGCCGCGTTGACCGAGCGCATGGCGTAGGACAAAAAATATCCCACGGCAAACACCAGCACGATTCTCAAGGCAACGATGCCGGAGGGCATGTTGGGTAAGGCGGGGGGTGGGTTCACGCTTGTCATTGTTATTTACTGGAGGCGCAACCCGGAATCGAACCGAGCTACACGGATTTGCAATCCGCTGCATAACCACTCTGCCATTGCGCCAACTCTAAGCGTTACGCCGGCGCAGATCATACTACAAAAGGCCTTTTTAACTTGCTTGACTCAAACTATACTGACCCCAAACACAGGATGAAGGGCTTGCCGCTTGAGCAACGCCTGATCCGTGGATCGTTTATTAGACACACTCTGGAGACAACAATGAAAACATTGAAAACGCGGCGGACGCTGATGCAGGTAGGTATTGGTGCGCTGGCGCTGATGGCCGGGCCGAGTTGGGCGCAGTCCGACTGGCCCACAAAGCCGGTCACCTTAATCGTCCCCTTTCCAGCTGGTGGGGGCAC
>CAIUZV010000203.1 GCA_903903735.1 uncultured beta proteobacterium
GCGCAGCTTACCGGCTTCAACGTGCTTGATCGCGATCTGTGTTCCAACAAAAAACATGTCCACGCGACCACTGAGTAAATCACTCATCACTTCAGCCACACCCTTGTAAGGGACCATCAAAATATCGGTCTGGGTCTTGGCTTTGAATACTTCAGCGGGAATATGACTGGCCGTACCTAAGCCTGCGCTGGCGTAACTCAGTTTGCCTGGATTCTTCTTGGCTAACGCTACCAGCTCTGATACGTTGTTGGCGGCCAAACTCGTCGGGATCACCAGTGCTTGTCCATAATTCTGCGCGACCAGCGACACGTGTGTGAAGTCCTTGACCGAGTCATACGGGACATTCTTATTGAACGGCGGAATCGTTGCATGGGAAGCCGTCGTAAACAACCAAGAGTACCCGTCAGCAGGCTGCTTGGCTAAGTAGGCCGTGCCCACCAGACCACCGGCTCCTGGCTTGTTCTCCACAATAATTGACTGACCAAGCACACTCGACATCTTTGGTCCGATGATGCGCATAATTAAGTCTGGTGGCCCACCAGGCGGCGACGGCACCACCACACGAATCGGCTTGGAGGGAAAATTTGCATCGGCCTTCGCTGTACTTTGCGTTTGTGCCACGGCGCCAAGCGTCGTACAGGCAAATAAGGCCAGGATGAGTTTGCGAGCGACTAAGTGGATTTGCATCATTACCCCAATTTTTTATGAATACGGTACTAATCAAGTGTGATCGTGCGACGCTCAGCCGACGACTTGATGATCGCCTCGAGAACGCGCGCATTACGCACGGCGTCTCCCTGAGGCGTCACCAAAGCCTTCTTGTGTGTAATCGCTTTTGCGAAATCTTCTAACTCGAGTCTCTCCGTGCTGACCGCGTCGTACTTGTGCGTCACAGGCTTCTGCTTGTTGGTGACATTCGCCTTATCAATCATGCAAGTCGTCAGATCCCACGTGTGCAGATGCTCTACATCCCCCACCTGTACCCAACCATTGGAGCCAAATATCTGCATTCTCCAGGTTTCTGCCGTCGCGATAACCGTGCCCAAGTAAGCCGTCGCACCGCTCTTGAACCCCAGGAGCATCGAAGTGGTGTCATCCGAGCCAAAGTCTTGAGCAAGACGGAAGCTCTTTGCAGTAACTTCGGTGATCGGCCCGGCCAGATACATCATTGCATCAATCACGTGCACGCCTCGACCTGTCATTCCGCCTGCAGGTGACTCATCTCCGGCATGTCGCCAGTGTCCTTTGGGGAACCGGTAGGCACTAGGCCCACAGAAGTTACCTTCAATATGCAGCACCCTGCCCAGTCGGCCATCTTCGATCATACGTCTGACTTCTTGCAAGGCTGGCTGAAACCTCCAGTTATACCCAACACCCAACACGATATTGTTTTCTTGTGCCGCTTTAGCCGCAGCCAAGGCACTCGCGCTATCCAGTGCTAGCGGTTTTTCACAAAACACATGCTTACCGGCACGGGCGGCTTGTTCGATTTGCGCGGTGTGCATCGAATGGGGTGTGGCCAACACAACGGCGTCGATCGACGCGTCAGCGAGAATCTGCTCAAACGAATCGACTAAAGCGATACCGTGTTGCTTTGCAAAGTCTTCCGCTTTTGAACGCGTACGGGTGGCGCCTGCAACGAATGTGATGTCCTGGCTCTTTCCCTGCACGCTGCGCACAAGGTTTTGGCCCCAAGTACCCATCCCAATAATTGCTGCTCGAATCATGACACTTCCTTTGTTTCAGTAATAACTAGCGTTGTATTCAATCGCATCAAGGATGCTTGGCTAAAAACTTCATCAAATGATCGACGCACAA
>CAIUZV010000204.1 GCA_903903735.1 uncultured beta proteobacterium
CACCTACCCGCATACTCGGGCGAGCCGCCCAACGTGACACAAGGCCACACGTATGCCTATTTGGTGTTGCTCCGGATAGAGGTTGCCGCGTTTCACCCTGCAATGTTCAAGACGCAAGCGCCTCGTGCACCACGGGAACACCGTGGCAGAGTACGCCTTTCAGCGCACCCCCATTGCAGACTCGTCTCTGTGGCCCTAGTCCTCGAAGACAGGCAGATTCGCACCCACCCACCTTCGGACGGTCGTTAACCGTTATCCCGCTCTATGGAGTCCGGACCTTCCTCGATGCCGTCAGGCACCGCGATTACCCAATTCGCCTTGCACCTCCATTGTACGGCCCATTACTCCAGAGCCTTCATACAAGGTCCAAACGCGTGCAATAAACGATAAACACGCCGTCCTGCGACAATAGCGGTCTAACAACCCACTTCGTGCCTCGCACGCGCGTAACTTACATGTCGATTGCCCTGATTACACTGAATGGCGTGCACCTCGCCTATGGTCATCACCCCCTTCTGGATGGCGCCGATCTCGCCATCCAGGCGAGTGAGCGAATCGGATTAATCGGACGCAACGGCGCGGGCAAATCCTCCCTCCTGCGCTTACTCGATGGCCGCACCCTGCCCGATGATGGGGCAATCAACATTGCAGGTCATGTCCGGGTCGCAACAGTAGAGCAAGAGCCCACTCTAGACGAAACACTCACCATCGAAGAAACCGTCATGGGCGAATACGACCCAGACAGCGAGGACTGGGGACGTGCCTCGCGTGTACGCGCGCTCATCGATAAGCTAGAGCTTCCGCCAGACGCTCGTGTCGGTACCTTATCGGGCGGCATGCGCAAGCGTGTTGCACTCATCAGTGCGATTGCCAACGAGCCAACACTGCTTCTGCTCGACGAACCCACTAACCATCTCGATCTAGACGGTATCGCGTGGTTGGAAGCGACACTCAAGCAATGGCCAGGCAGCGCCATCATCATCACACATGATCGTCAATTCTTGGATTTAGTTGCTACGCGCATCGTCGAGCTCGACCGCGGCCAGCTGCTGAGCTTTCCCGGGAACTTCACCGACTGGCAAGGACACAAAGCGCAATGGCTAGAGTCACAGCGCCTTGAGAATGCACGTTTCGACAAACTATTGGCACAAGAAGAAGTCTGGATCCGCAAAGGCGTTGAAGCACGTCGAACGCGCAATGAAGGTCGGGTTCGACGTCTTGAACGCTTGCGAGTAGAACGTGCAGACCGCCGCGAACGACAGGGGAACGTGCAGCTTGCACTAGACGCAGGTCAACGCTCTGGAAAGCTCGTTGCCGAACTTGTCGACGTCAGTAAGTCTTTCGGTGATCGTTGTGTAATCAAAAATTATTCAACCACAATCATGCGAGGCGATCGTATCGGCTTGATCGGTCCAAATGGTGCGGGAAAATCCACACTACTCAAACTCATCCTTGGCACACTCGAGCCGGATAGCGGCACCGTCAAACTCGGCACCAACCTGAGCGTCGCCTACTTCGATCAGATGCGCAGTCAACTCGACGAGAACGCGACGCTTGCCGACGTGATTAACCCTGGAAGTGAGTGGATTGAAATCGGTGGCACCCGCAAGCACGTTATGAGCTACCTAGGCGACTTTCTGTTCGCGCCTGCGCGTGCACAATCCCCCGTTAAAAGCCTCTCCGGAGGCGAACGCGCACGCTTGTTACTCGCAAGACTTTTCGCACGCCCCGCAAATATCCTCGTGCTCGACGAGCCCACCAACGATCTGGATATTGAAACACTAGAGTTGCTCGAGGAGCTTCTACAAGACTATCCAGGCACTGTGCTGCTCGTCAGTCACGACCGAACGTTTCTAGACAACGTGGTCACACAGACCATTGCGAGCGAAGGCGACGGTAAATGGATGGATTACGTCGGCGGCTTTGCCGATTGGGAACGTCAGCGCAAGGCACGCAAGCCGCGCGCAGCGATCGACCAGGTAAAAGCCGCGAGCGGCACGCCAGCACCCGTTACCCCCAAACCTGCGCAGACCACTCAGAGCACAGTCGTTGCGCCAACGCGTCCCCGCGGCACCAAGCTCGCTCCATGGGAAACAAAGGAGCTAGACGAACTGCCCGCAATCATTCAAGGCTTAGAGGCAGAGCAAGAGTCTTTGGTGGCGCAGATGAGTGACGGTGCGCTTTACAAGAACGACCCCGCAAAGTTCTCCGCCATCCAAGAGAAGCTTACTCACCTCGAAAAAGAGCTCGCCAAAAAATTCGAGCGCTGGGAAGCGCTCGAAGCTAAGTCGCTAGCCTGACCTGAGCAATCCGGTTGAGCAATTACCGCTGAACCATTGACCAAGGCAGTGACTCTCCAGCCGCAAGCGGCACGATACTTTCATCCCCAAACGCCAATTCTTGCGGAATGATGAAGGGTTCGTGACGCAGAGTGATTGTGTCTTGGTTGCGTGGCAAGCCATAAAAGTCTGGTCCGCGCAGGCTCGCGAACGCCTCGAGTTTGTCGAGCTTACCGGCACGTTCAAAAGCGGTGGCGTATAACTCCATGGCGTGCAAAGCCGTATAGCACCCCGCACAGCCGCACGCGTGCTCTTTTAAACCCTTGGCATGGGGTGCACTATCCGTTCCCAAGAAAAACCGCGGGCTATCGCTTGTAGCGGCCTCTACGAGCGCCAATCGATGCACTTCTCGTTTCAGGATAGGCAAGCAGTAAAAATGCGGGCGCACCCCTCCTTGAAAAATTGCATTGCGGTTGTACAGCAGATGTTGGGGGGTGATCGTCGCGGCGATGGGTCCTTCTGCGTCGCGCACATACTGCGCGCCGTCCTTGGTAGTGATGTGTTCAAACACAACCGACAACGCAGGCAGCGCCTTACGCAAGGGGATCATGACTCGGTCGACAAACAAGGCCTCCCGGTCAAAGACATCCACAGAGGGGTCCGTGACCTCTCCATGAACCAATAACGGCATCCCAACACGCTGCATCGCCTCGAGCGCTGGCATGCAGCGTCCGAGCAGATCCGTTACCCCTGCGTCAGAATTCGTCGTTGCGCCTGCCGGATATGCCTTGACCGCGATGGCAGCCCCCGTCTCCTTGGCACGCACAATTTCATCTGGGGTCGTGTTATCCGTCAGATAAAGCGTCATCAACGGCGTGAACTCTTCCTTAGCCACACCAGCCTGCGCCATCGCCTGCTCGATACGGGCGCGATAGGCTTGCGCTAACGCCACCGTGGTGACCGGCGGCTTGAGGTTTGGCATCACGATCGCCCGCGCAAATTGCCGGGCAGTCGCGCCGACCACCGAGGCGAGGACTGCGCCATCCCGCAGATGCACGTGCCAGTCATCAGGCCGTACGATTGTTAATGTCTGTTGCGTCATGATTAATTTCCTAAAGGCATTGCGCGTTCAATAATCGAGGCGAACATGGCGCTACCGACTGGGATGACCTCATCATTGAAGTCAAAGCGCGAGTTATGCAAGACACGGCCATCCTCGGCCCCGCCTTGGCCTAAGCGAAAGTAGGCTCCGGGCACCTTCTTCAGCATGAAGGAGAAGTCTTCAGCGCCCATTGACGGTATCAGATTAGCCACCACCTTATCTGCACCGAATAAGTCCGTTGCCACCTGCGCGACAAAAGTGGCGTGCTCAGCCGAGTTAATGGTTGCCGGGTAATACCGCCCATAGGTGAATTCTGCCGTGGCACCAAATCCCTCGGCAATGGAGTGAATCAGGCTGCGCATACGCGACTCCACCACGGCTTGTACCGTGTCACTAAAGGTACGCACCGTCCCGACGAGCCTGGCAGTGCCCGGGATCACACTCGCCGCGCCCGCATTGCCGGCTTGGATATGACCAAACGACAGCACCGCTGATTCAACGGGATGCACATTACGCGACACAATGGTCTGTAGCGCCGTCACCATCTGTGCCGCCACCACAATCGGGTCGATCGTTTGATACGGGTGAGCGCCATGCCCCCCGCGGCCATTGATCACGATCTCAAACCGGTCGGACGCCGCCATCATGGGGCCGGTGTTCAAGCCAATCGTGCCTGCGGGCAAGGCTGGCCAGTTGTGTAGTGCGTAGATCGCATCACAGGGGAAACGCTCAAATAAACCATCCTCCACCATCGCCTGTGCACCACCCAACCCTTCTTCGGCCGGCTGGAAGATCAGGATGGCTGTGCCGTTAAAGTTGCGGTTTTGCATCAAATACTTTGCAGCGCCAAGCAAAACGGTTGTGTGGCCATCATGGCCGCACGCATGCATCATGCCTGGGACGGTGGAACAATGCGCAACCGCACCGTCCTCCTGGATGGGAAGCGCATCCATATCCGCCCTCAGCCCGATCATCTTGCCCGAATCACACTTTTGCCCGCGAATCACACCGACAACCCCTGTTTTCCCTATGCCACGATGGACTTCAATACCCAAGGCCTCAAGCGCGCCCGCGACGATGCCAGAGGTACGCACCTCTTGAAATCCAAGCTCGGGGTTGGCGTGCAAATCACGCCGCAGCGCGACGAGTTCTTGATGGAATTTTTGTATTGAAGCCAGCGGTGAGCGTGGATACATAGCGAAAATAATCCCGTTTGTCATAGGTAAATTAGTTTACATC
>CAIUZV010000205.1 GCA_903903735.1 uncultured beta proteobacterium
GATGAAGTGTTGAACGGACTGAGAAAAGACAACAGCTTATACCAACGTCTACGTAATCGCGATGTGGTTCAAGAAAGTTACAGCTCACAATCAGTTCTTCAAAGATTACTGATAGACCTAAAAGAACTCGCTTATTTTTAAAGTCTATTCGTAAATTTTCTAATTCAATCCAATTGAAGTCTAAGACTCCAGCATTCGTGCTGGGGTCTTTTTTTGACTTGTGGTCTTGTCCCTGTGACCTGCTCCCTACCAGCCGTACCAAAGTGATGGAACAAAGTCCGCTAATTTCGGAGAATAGCGGCTATGAAACAATCCAGATTTACCGATGAGCAAATCATCGGCTTCCTCAAACAGGCTGAAGCTGGCGATCCAACCACGTTCAGCCATAAAGTAGAAAGAATAGCCTCATATGAGGTTGCGCCGACAGCATTCAAAGCCAATGCTCCAAGTGTCCGACGTAAGCGTGTGTGAGACAAATAGGGGTACTTGATTAAAGGAGAGTTTGGGTTCATCTTTAAACTTAAGGAGTGAAGATGAAATTGAAATCCAATCAACCCAAGGCTACTGCTGGGAGTGGGTCTAAGACTGAAGGGTTTAGAAATGTCTTGATTCTTTATGGTGAACTGCATAACATTGGCTTTCGGTGCAACTTGGACATTATTGAGTTCATGGCTCAGTTTAGTTTGCAACGAAAATAAATTAAAGTTCCGATAGAACCCACAGAAATAAATTTCATGAACAACATGAGTCAATTCACAGTCACAGTCAAAGGGGGGGGACTAATTGACTCAACAACTGAAATAAACATCACTCAAGCGGCCACCTATGTCGGCAACCTTTTAGACAGATATATCGTCTGGAAAGGCGTATTGGACATAGAGGTTCAAGTAAAACCCTCTAGTGCATTAACTTGGACAACAGCAAATGGACTATTGCCTGCTTTGGGACAAATTACATGGACAGGATCAGGATGGACAAATTCAACGCTTGAAGAATGCCTCACAGGTGTAGATACCAACACGAAACTGCCAGATGCTGGTTGCACGATTTATTTAGGTTCTGACGGAACGATTAGGAACTTCGGAAGTCCAGTATGGTTTGACCCAAACCCTCAGTTTGACGTTAAGCCAGATTTGCCAAAAGGCTACTTTGATTTTATTGGTGTACTTACCCACGAAATTTTTCACTGTCTCGGGTTTTATGCGGTCACGGATCAATGGAAGAAATTCGTCGTCAAAGACGGAGCACAGGCTTACTTTGATGGCCCGATTACAAAATCCTTGTTAGGTAGTGCATTGCCACTTTCACCCAACGATAACAGCGATCACTATGGCAACATTTCGTTAGCCACGAACAATGCACCTCGAGGATTGATGTGGCAGTATGGAAATTACGAACTCAACAGACTAGATATTGGCAGAGTAGATTTAGCTGTATTACAAGACCTTGGTTACCAAATCAAAACTTACGAGGGACTGCCACTTTTTGAACTCTCTGACAGCGCCCCCAATGTCACAGGCACAAGTGCCTCGAATACTCTTTATGGGAACTATCAAGCTAATGTGATCACAGGCTTAGGTGGCAATGACACTATTGATGGCGGAGTCGGGATAGATATCGCTAAATTTTCTGCTCCGTTAGGTTCGACATCTAACTCAAACTATTCGGTTCAAAAACTCAACGATTCAGCATGGTCAGTATCGTATAAAGGTCCTGTAATTGCAATTTATCCCCCACCAATTACGGACGGGACAGACCAACTTACAAACATTGAGAGACTTCAATTCACGGACAAGAACGTCGCACTCGATCTAAATGGAAACGCAGGCATTACAGCAAAAATACTTGGCGCAGTTTTTGGAAAAGAATCACTTAGCAACAAGAACTACGTTGGTATTGGACTTCACTTCTTAGATGCCGGTTGGACTTATGACAATTTGGCAGGACTTGCTCTTGATGCTGCTGGTGCAAAAAAAAATGACCAAATTGTTAGTTTGCTTTGGACAAATGTGATTGGAACTAAACCAACAGATGCTGACAAACAGCCATTCATTGCCCTACTAGAAAACGGAATGACAGCGGGTGCTCTGGCTCATTTGGCTGCTGATACAGCATTCAACACAACGAACATCGACCTAGTAGGACTGGTTCAAACTGGTATTGAGTACGTACCGGTTAGTTGATTGAATGTCATTTAAAAAGACATCAACTACCAACTGTCGTGTAAAACGACCCTTGATAACCACTAGAAGCCACGAGCTCGGTAGACCCTCAGAAACCAAACCTGCAGCTGAGATTTGTATGCCTAGTTTGTCCTTTTACAGGACATCCTAAAGACGGACAACTTCACCGCATAGCAATCAGGTCAACATTGCACCAAACAAACTATTGGATGTTGCAAACGACCACGATGAACTTGTATTCGCATTTTCAGAAAACAATGCGATGGCTTTCATTTGGGGGCAGCACCCAAATGTTCCAGCCGCAAGCCGACTGCTGTCCGGTTGGGAAAACCTCTCCAATAGCTGTGCTCAGGCTTGAAGCTGCCATCCGGATTGGCTGCCCAATTGCCCTGCTTGGCGTACTCAAGCACGTCAAGATGGGCCGCTTTGGCCATGTCTTTGTCCAAGTGCTTGCCTAAAAAGGCCGTGATGAAGTGCTGCGAAATATTGTTCATGCGCACGGCGTCCCACACCGGGTCAATGTAGTGCGCTGCAGGAATAGAGGGCAACCAGGGCACTCGTTTCCAAGACTCTTGAGGAGGGGGCATGACGGCCCCGGCATTGTGGTTGGCGTTTTCAAAAGTCAGCAAGTAGCGATCGGCGTTGATGCTGCCTACATAAAGATTGCGAACGCCAGGTGAATAGCCCGACACGTCGTCCACACCACCTGCAATGAACAGCATGGGCGTGCGGATGCCTTTGAGGCCTTCAGCATCCCAGAACCCCTGATTCCAGCCCCAGGGGCCAAAGGCCACGGCCGCCTGAATGCGGGGATCGCGCCACTTGGCAAAGTCGGGGTTGGCGCTTTGCAAGGGTGTAAGGGCGTTAGGTGGCAAACCCGCAAATTGAGCGGCTTTTTCGCTAAAGCCCCCGCCCAGTTTGTTGATGACACCATAGCCCCCCATTGAATAACCGATCAATGCGATGCGGTTTTCATCGATCAGGTCTTTGAAAGGGTTGTTGACATCACGGTTGGCTTTGACCATTTCGTCGATCACGAAAGACACGTCAAGGGGTCGGTTGCGCAAGGTACTTGCAAAAGCGGCCTGGTCGGAATAGATACTGTCAGTGTGATCAATCGAGACCACCACATAAGCTTTGCTCGCCAGGTTTTCGGCAACAGGGCTTAGCAAAAATCGATTGCCTGGATAGCCATGGGAGACCACGACCAAAGGATACGGACCTTTGGCGCGGTCAGGGCTGGCATCACGCAAGGCTTTTCCATAGAGGCTGATCTGGGTTTTACCGTCCCTGATAAATACTTTGTATTCACCCGGATTTTGGGCCGCCGTATTGGCCTGTCCGGGGTACCAGATTTCAACAGTCAATGGGCGGTCATATAAAGGCACTGCTTGGCCAGGTTTGGCGTTAACAATATCCAATTGCTGGGGGTTTTTGAATTGCACCGTTTTCACACCGATGTCAAATGCGCCGTAAGCTGCCAAAGCAGGGGCATCTGATCGGATGGAGTCAATGCGGTTGACTTGGGCTTGAACGCTGCCCAACCAAAAAGCAAAGACCATGGGCATCCATAATCGGCGGAATTTTTTGACAATTGTCATCACACGTCACCTTTGAATTTGAATTTACCTTTTTAACTGGCTTAAGCGAAATTGACAAGCACAAATACTCACCAGTCTCATATTCAAATAGCCATTCAATGAAAGCCATGGATTACATACTAGTTAACTGAATGAACGTCCGTCAAAAAGACAACGCCAAATGTCGTGTTAAACGACACTCGATCTCCACTTCAAGCCACGAGCACGGTTCACCCGCAGAAACCAAACCTGACTCAATGATCTTCACTCATGGTCTAATGATTCAATGGACAAAGTAATAGACCCTTCAAAGTGCCCCATTTGCGGCAAACCTAACCAGTGTGCTCAGGAGATTTCCAAAGCCACTGGAACGCCGCCTGAGTCTTGCTGGTGCATGACTGCGACCTTCTCTTCAGAGCTTCTTGATCGGGTGCCGGAAGAGGCAAAAAACAAGGCTTGCATTTGCTCAAAATGTGCAAGTGCGACTGCCTTTTAAAAACTGATGTTCGCGAACAACTGTCTTGTAAAACGACACTTGATGACCGGCTTAGCTGTAAAAGGGACTCTGTAGGATGCCTGCACGGGTTAGCGCGTAAGGGCTAGCCACCATGCTAGAGAAACCTTGGACCGTTAAGATGGCCCAAGTTTCAACTCTCTTTCACTGGCCTGACTCTGATTGCGCGCATCTTTGATCCCTTTACAGCCCCATCGGTCACCGCTTGGCCAGTCACACGCCAGTTTTGTCTGCACTATTTTGTTTTGGCATTTCCTGGTAATACTCGGTGTGGTTTTATTAGATTGGGTTAGCTTTATTCAGCCAACAGCCAACCTGAATGTTACCGCCTGGAACCCCCTACCGGCATTGGCAATTTTTGCATTTGGAAAACGTACCAGCTTTGTATTCTCTTACGCAGCAGGGTTGTCGCTATCAGACTGGCTTATTCGGGGCAATGACCCATCGGGAGCGGAATCGATCACCCTTACGCTGATCAATGCCGCCTGCTATTTGATAGCTCGCTTAGGCATCACGCGTTATGCGATCGGGTTCAACAACTTCAATAACTTCAAAACGTTGATCGGCGGGCTCACGATACTGATTGTGTGTGTTTATAAACTCTTGCTTAACTGTAACAAGCTTGCTTTACTTTGATGCCATCACGATGGGCTTATGGGTTGACGTGTTTACCAAACTGACTGTGGGCGATTTGGTTGGTCTTTTAGTGCTGATACCCTTGCTCTCTGCTTTTAGCAGCCCTTCTCGCTTGAATGCCTGCCGACGCTTGTTGCTAAAGGCCAATTTCATTGGGCCCGTGGTCGTCATAGTGATGGTGATTGGTGCTTTAGCATCCTTTGCCACTACCACTCCGCTGCGCTACAGCTACTTCATCTTGCTGCCGCTGGCCTGGATTGCTGTACGTCACGGATTGTCAGGGGTTATCCTGGCTTCATTTCCTGCACAATTGCTTTTGGTGACCGCTTATATGGCCCGCAATTCGTCCAACAGTGTGATATTAGAAGTGCAGACGCTCATGGCAATGATTTCCTTGGTTGCCTTGACGATTGGCGTGACAATTGATGAGAAGGTTTTGGCCGAGCGGCGCTTGCGAAGCCAACAGCGGGCATCTACATTGGGCCGCATTGCTGGTGTCATCACCCATGAAATCAGCCAACCTTTGACCTCCATCAGTACTTACGCGATGGCAGCACATCAGATCATCCGCAATACACCAATTTTGTCTAACCCCAATCTCAGCCATGCCGTCAACTCGATCGTGACTGAGTCCGCTCGAGTACGTAAAATTATCCACCGGGTGAAAGATTTCTATCAGCAAGGCACCTTATCTGTAAGCGAATTCGATATCGTTGGTCTGATTCGTAAAACCCTAGAAAGTGAAACACTCCACGCGCGCAGTCTAGGTGTGCAAATATACGGACTGGAATGGGCAAATTCAGTTCAATTTCAGGGCGATATAACGCAACTCGGCATGGCGTTGCGCAATTTGGTGATCAATGGCATCTCGGCTGCGGCAGAAGGCGAGGCTAAATGGCTGCGGGTTGAGTTGAGGGTTAATGCTACTTCGTGCACTTTATACTTTTGGGACAGCGGTACTTTTATCGACCAAGACAGCGTAGAAGAAATTTTTGACTTTGGACACTCCATTACATCCGGTGGCATGGGGGTGGGACTACACCTTGCCCGCGATGTCATAGAAGCCCACCAAGGTGAGATTGTGGCGATTCCCAATTCCAGCATGAAGTTCCAAATTTCCTTGCCAATAGCCAATTCACCAGATGTAAGCCATTTTGAAAAATACTAACCTCTATATCGTTGACGACGAGGCTGCCATTCGCGATGCCTTGTCACTCTTTACCAGCATGGCGGGGTTTTCAGTTTCGGTATTCTCCAACGCCGAAGATTTCTTGACAGTCATCAACTCAGAATCTACGGGCTGCGTCATCTTGGATATTCAACTTGGGGGTATGAGCGGTTTGCAAGTGTTGGAACAGGTCAAGGAATTAGCCCCCCATCTGGCCTGCATTGTCATAACTGCCCATGCAGAAGTGCGCACGGCACGGCAAGCCTTTCTTTTGGGTGCGGTTGATTTCATCGAAAAGCCATACGATCCTCAGGAACTCATGAATAGCCTTCAGACAGCGATGCTGGAGATCAAAAGACAAAAAAAGCAAAATAGCTTGCAGTTGGGTGACCTGACTCCCCGCGAGACAGAGATTCGAAACCATTTGTTGGAGGGGAGAAGCAACAAAGAAATTGCCAGCTTGCTACACATCAGTCCCCGAACAGTCGAGGTTCATAAGTCTCGAGTGCTGGAGAAGCTCGGGCAAAGTAGTGTGATCCAACTGATTCGATCGACCTTGCTCAAGAAATAAGAGCTATTCGGAGGCAATTTGTGTAGTTCCGAACTAGTTAAATTGAAATAAATTCTTTGGATGAAGTGAAGTAATTATCTTGTATGGATCTATAGAACCGTTTGCTGAAATCAAGTGCAAAATACCATTTTGTAGCAATATTGGGCAAACAACTCTACTTTTAATATTCTTGATATGCTTATGACTGAACCTTAAAAGTTCAATATCTAAAACATATACACGATCATAGCTTTGAGGTGTCGTATCAAAGTAATTCCCTTGAGCGTCAGAATTCCAAAAATGCGATAGAAACGCAATTGATTCAACAGATTTAAGTTTAACAACAATCCAGCCACTTACTACTTTTTTGCTTTTCTCTCTAATAACTAGATCAACAGCATTTTGAAAACAATTATTTGCATTACCTCCACCAATATTTTTAACTTTTACTACTTTCAAAGTAGATTTAGAAAATTTTTGTCGGTGATCAATTAGTAAACTTGTTGCTTTAAACATGCGATTGACTAGTTATGTTGATATTCACTACAAAAGCTGATGAACATTAGGCCGCAGGTAGGGAGCAAAGAGCCGCTCAGTTGACAAGTCTGGGGCAAGTTGCAGGTCGTAGCCGGTTGATGCGTACTCCAATGTGTAAAACAGGCCACTGCGGTAAACAATAGAACGCGAAACACAACTTGAGAGATCCTCATTGTTGTCGATTGTGTAAAGTGCAATGTCATAGTCCAAAATGTATATAGCCCCCTTATTGATCTCAGGCGAGGTGTCAAAATATTCGCGGCTCCGCTCGTCAAAGTTCCACCAATGTTGGGTAAATTGACGTTTGGTTTGCGGATTCTGTAATTGCTCTAGTGGCTCTGCGAGCCAACCACTCACAATAGTGATACCCTGCTGGCTCAACTGATCGTGGGCATTGCCTAAGCATGTATTGACGGCGCCACCACCTATGCTTTCAACACAAACTATGTCAAGAGTCTTTTTGCAGAAAGCCTGTCGGCGAGTTAGAAATTTAAGTAAGGCACTTTCCATCTAATTCTCCCAAGTGCATGTTTTGTGCAGCGAGAATCTGGCAGCATCAAGGGATTAAGCTTAGTTAACTTGTTTTACTTAGTAAATTCGGTGCGAAACGTAAGGGGTTGCTCCAATGCAATGCCCAAGTTGAAAAATACTGCTTTGGGTACTAGGACCGCCACCACCAACTGTCGTGTTAAACGACACCTGATGTCCACATCAAATCAAAACACGGCTCCCCCGCCGAAATCCGACCTGACTCAACGATTTGCGCGCATGGTTTGTCCTTTTAAAGGACATCTTCGAAAGACCCCAAACTTTATTCAAAAGTTTTGTGAATGTAAGGATCAATCCTTGCTCAAAAATTAAGCCAGATAGGAGATTAGGGTGGCTAAAATTTGGGTGCCATTCAACGCTCTTAAGAGTTGTCGCGCTTTATCATTCGGGCTGTATGCCCATCTCACGCGTCATGGCTTGGTACAGTCGAGTCTCTTCGTCAAAAAACCGTTCCAATTCAAGGAGGGTCATCGGTGGCGCCGGCTCGCTTCCGCTGGCCAAGGTTTGCGACTGAAATTGAGCTTCATGACAGGCCGCTGTCAAGGCTTTATGCAAGCGACGCACCTGCTCTTCTTGCGCGGTTTTTGCAACAAAAATAGCTCCCCAAGTGCCGTGAATAAAATCGGTAAGTCCGGGATCCGATTTGGAAATCGGAAGCGCTTCGGGTATTTTTTCTGATGTTTTGGCCGCGGTTGTCCCGAACACCTTCACCTTACCCGAAGAGGCCAAATCACGAACAGCACTTTGCGGCACAAAGGTCAAATCGATCTGCCCACCCATCAAATCTTGGAGCACGGGCGGCACACCTTTGTAAGGTACTTGGGTCAATGCCATCCCCGTCTTTCGCGCAAGTCGTTCACCTAACAAATGAATCATGGAGCCGTTACCAATGTGTCCAAAAGTCAAAGGTCGAGAAGTCCTACTTCGGGCCAAATTGATAAGTTCACTGAAATTACGGACGGGTAAATCGGAACGACCCAGCAAAATATACGGGCCTCGTGTGATGAGCAGCACGGGTCTTAAACGGTCACTGGTGTAACGCGCTGCGCGAACAGATAGAGGCGTCAGTATGGATTCGGTTTGCGAAGCGATCATCAATACCGGCGAAGCCGCAGAAGCGGCCAACATTTTGTTGACACCCAATGACCCGCCGGCACCAGGAAGGTTTTCTACCACGACGGCCTGACCAAGTTCTCGCTGGGTTGCCACCTGAAGTCTTCTTGCCAGGATATCGGTCGGGTTGCCCGCCGGTTGAGGGACGATCAAACTGACGGGTGGACCAGAAAGTGTTTGCGCATAAAGTGGCTCTAAACCTAACAGGCTAAGTCCACCCAAAGATACGATGGCTTGACGACGGTTCTTCATTTCTATCTCCTGTTTTGTCAGTAAAAACAGTAGATCACATTCAATGGCATGGGTCTATCGGGTTATAGCCTATTCAAATTATTGCTTATTAGCACTTAAACGCTTACGAAGTTAATCATCCAAAAGAGTTTTCTTTGAACTCACATGCCCTCTACCAGTCACAGCAAAGTGATTAAGGTCAGCTACAAAGTTTCAATCCCCCGCTGCCCCCGACATCCTTCTAGACCCCAAACTTTTTTTCAAAAGTTCTGAGAAGCTAAGTATCAATCTTAAAGTTTTCGCCCCAAACGCTTTTCCACTTGTTCTTTCTCCCACTTGGATCCAAACAAGCCAAACCGCTCGGAAATCTGAAGCCAGTGAAAGAACACACCAACACCCCAACCCATAACGACCCATTGAACCCACCAGCGGTTAGGGGTTGTTAACGCATTGATGACCGCAAGTACCGCAACGACCAACACATACTGCGCCAAGTGAATGTAGAAACCTTTGAGTTTTCTAACTTGATTGAAAGCCAAAATCTCCTCTGCGCTTTGACTTTCACTGATGACGTTGTCCATACCTTGCTCC
>CAIUZV010000206.1 GCA_903903735.1 uncultured beta proteobacterium
TCAATCCTCGTATCTAAGATGAATCCAAGTCTAAGACCAAATAACCTGCAAAAACAACTGTTGCCCGTTAAACTACCACCAAATGGAACGAATACCGATTCCATGCACCAAATTGGTTCGTTAATAGAGCTGCCCGGAGACCTCGCACCATGCCCGTGATCACAAACGTCGAAGACCTGCGCATCTTGGCGCAAAAACGCGTCCCACGCATGTTTTATGACTACGCTGACTCGGGCTCTTGGACAGAAAGCACCTATCGTGCCAACGAGAGCGATTTCCAAAAAATCAAACTGCGCCAACGCATCCTCGTCAACATGGAGCACCGCTCTACTGTCAGCACCATGATTGGTCAACGCGTGGCAATGCCCGTTGCGATCGCCCCGACAGGGTTGACCGGCATGCAGCATGCCGACGGTGAAATCCTGGCGGCACGCGCTGCGCGCGACTTCGGTATACCGTTCACCTTGTCTACGATGAGCATTTGTTCGATCGAGGACGTTGCCGAGCACACAGATAACCATCCCTTCTGGTTTCAACTCTATGTGATGAAAGACCGGGACTTTATTGAACGGTTGATTGATCGTGCTAAGCGGGCTAATTGCTCGGCCTTGGTACTCACGTTAGATTTACAAATCTTAGGGCAACGGCACAAAGATATTAAAAATGGTTTGAGTGCTCCACCAAAGCTAACGATCAAAAATATGATCGATATTGCGACCAAGCCACGCTGGGCACTTGGTATGTTGGGTACGCCACGCCGTCAATTCGGCAACATTGTCGGGCACGTCAAGGGTGTCTCAGACATGAGCAAGCTCAGCGAGTGGACGGCCTCACAGTTCGACCCCGCTCTCAATTGGAAGGACGTAGAGTGGATTAAGAAGCGCTGGGGTGGCAAACTGATTTTGAAAGGCATCCAAGACGTCGAAGATGCACGTCAAGCGCTTAACAGCGGCGCTGACGCGTTGATCGTTAGCAACCACGGCGGCCGTCAGCTTGATGGTGCTGAGTCGAGCATTCAAAGTCTTCCTGCAATCGTAGATGCCGTCGGTAAAGATATTGAAATTCACATGGACGGTGGCATCCGCAGTGGGCAGGACGTCCTCAAGGCCCGTGCGCTCGGCGCGCGCGGCTGCTACATCGGCCGAGCCTTTTTGTATGGGCTAGGCGCAATGGGTGGTCCCGGTGTGACCAAAGTTCTTGAAATACTGCACAAAGAGCTGGACCTCACCATGGCGTTTTGCGGCCGCACAGACGTTGAGAAAGTCGACAAAAGTATTCTTTTACCTGGCACTTATCCGACATAAGCTAACGTCAAAAAAAACACATACAAATGTGATTTAATCCTACCCGTCTTCGGATTTCCCGAGACCCTGGCGTTATCTATTCCTCGAGGTTATTCAATGCGCACTCTACCCCGCTGGATTTTCATGAGTCGTTGGCTTCAGGCCCCTCTTTACATCGGCCTGATCGTCGCGCAAGGTATTTATGTTTGGCAGTTCTGGAAAGAGCTCGTCCACTTGATCTCAATGATGACGATCGACAAGACGGTGACAGAAGCCGAGCTGATGTTGATCGTCTTAGGTCTTATCGACGTGGTGATGATCTCAAACCTGCTAGTAATGGTGATCGTAGGCGGCTGGGAAACTTTTGTGTCCCGCATGCAGCTAGAAGATCATCCGGATCAACCCGAGTGGTTATCGCATGTGAACGCGGGTGTTCTAAAGGTCAAGCTCGCGACTGCTATCATCGGGATCTCGTCTATTCACCTGCTCAAGACCTTCATTAATGCGCCAAGCATGAGTGACTCCACCTTGATGTGGCAGACGATTATTCACCTAGCCTTTGTCGTTTCCGCCTTGGCGATTGCGTATACCGAAAAACTGTTGAGCAGTGCCCATCCACATAAATAGAGAATCTTCACCATGTCAGGACACGGCGGTCACGTAGACCCTTCAAACAAAAAAATTGCCCTCTTAATTGCAGTCCTCGCACTTTGTTTAGCTATCAGCGAAACCTTGAGCAAAGCCTACCAAACGGAAGTCATCACCAAACAGGTCGAGGCCTCCAACCTCTGGGCGTTCTTCCAGGCAAAGTCGATTCGTAAAACAAGTACCGATCTAGCCGTTCAGTCGGCGCAAATTCAGCCCTCTGCCGAGGATCCTAAAGTAGCGGCAATGATCAAAAGATGGACAGACGCCTCCAAACGCTACGACTCCGAGCCAGAAACAGGCGAGGGCCGCAAAGAATTAGCGGCGCGCGCCATTGCCGCTCAAAAACTTGGTCAGGTTGCAAACCACAAGTATCACAATCTTGAAGTCTCATCCGGTGTATTGCAAGTGGCGATTGTCCTTGCGTCCTCAAGCATTATCACCGGCGTGATGTTGCTCGCCTGGCTTGCGGGTGGATTAGGCGTTGTCGCGGTGGGTTTCGGTATCTTTGCGATGACCGGCACGGCCTCGCTTCTCTAAGCACTGGCCATGCAGCGTCGGCATCTTCTCAAGCTTGCCGCGGCATCGGCTGCACTGATCAGTCTGCCAAGCGTAGGTTGGGCTCGTCAGGTCTGGGCCACCAATCCCTTTACCCTTGGCATTGCGAGCGGCTCGCCTACGAGCGACGCGATCGTCCTATGGACGCGCCTAGGGCTCGCAGCGGTCGACGCTGCGGGACTCGCACGTAGCCCGATCAAGGTGACGTGGCAGATGGCGCATGACCGAGCCTTCAGTCAACTCGTCAAACAAGGTGACCTCTCGGCGAGCCCTGCGCTTGGACACGCTGTGCATGCGGAAGTCTCCGGACTTCAGCCAGATCGTGAATACTTTTATCGATTCATTTGTGGCGAAGCCGTCAGTGCGGTTGGCCGCACGCGCACCTTCCCCGTTGCAGACGCTGCAGTCAACAAGCTTCGTATCGCCTATGCATCCTGCCAGCAATGGGGTAACGGCTACTACAGCGCGTATCGGCACATGCTCGCTGAAGAAGTAGACTTGGTCATGTTTCTCGGCGACTACATGTATGAATATCCAGCCTCCAAGCCCTTCGATGTCCGTCCGACGACAGGCGGTTGGATTACAACCTTAGAGGGCTATCGCAGTCGTTACGCATTGCATAAGTCTGATCAAGACTTGCAAGCGATGCATGCGGCCTGTCCCTGGATCATCACCTGGGACGATCATGAGACGCAGAACGACTACGCTGCAACGCATCCAGGTAACTCGGGCACTCCTGTCGATGATTTTATGGCGCGACGCCGTGCAGCCTATCAGGCGTTTTACGAACACATGCCCGTGCGGCGCGAGCAATTTGCCGCCTTGCTCGGCGGAATTAGCCAAGAGGTTCGTGTGTATGACAATCTTGCGTACGGCCGCCTCGCCAATATTTATACGGTCGATAACCGGCAGCATCGTGACCTACAAGCATGCACGCGCAATGGCAGGCCGGGCGGGAGTAGAGTCGATCCACGCACCTGTGCCATCTGGAATGATCCCCAGCGCACGTTGCTAGGATCGACACAAGAAGCGTGGCTCAATGCTGCATTCGCACGCTCGCGCACGACTTGGAACGTGATCGGACAACAAAGCGTGTTCGGGCCACGCAACTTCAATACACAAGGCGGTCAAAGCTATTCAAACGACGGCTGGGATGGATATCCTGCTGCACGGCAAAGACTGATCGATTCCATGCGCAATACCCAGCTCACAAACCCCGTGCTGCTAGGGGGTGACGTCCATCAAAATTGGGTAGGTAATATTTTGGCGGACTACAACAATCCAAACAGTGAGAAAGTGGGTGTCGAGTTTTGCGGGACGAGCATCACCTCGCTCACCGCCCTCACGAATCTCGAGCAAGCGAAAATCATTGAGCGTCATCCACACTTTGTTTTTGGTGACTGCGAATCGCGTGGCTATGGCGTGGTGGACATTACGCCTACGCAAATGACCACAACACTCAAAGCAGTTCGAGACGCGACCGATCCACGATCTGACGCACACACTCTCGCACGGTTTTCAATACCAGCCGGCCGCGCCGAGATCCAAAAGCTATAACCAAGTGTCGGCTCGAGCCTCTTAAATAAGCTATTTGGCGTATATCCTCTTTGCCCAATATTTTGTACTGTGGGGCTATCTTGAAGGGTTTGCAATCATGACAACGGCAGCACTTGGTCACGTTTATCTTGTCGACGACGATCCATCGATCAGACGTGCGCTTAAAGGATCCCTCACCGAGCTTGGCTACATCGTTAATGAATACGACAGCGCCGAATCTTTTTTAAGTGATGCGGTACCCACTTCACCGGCAGTCATTCTTTTAGATATGCGCATGCCAAAACAATCTGGCATCGAAGTTCAAGCGACACTGCTAAAACATGGCTGGCAAACACCCGTGATCTTCATCAGCGGGGAAAGCCTCTCTCCACAAATCGTCACAGCCATGAAACAAGGTGCAGTCGATTTCTTGTTCAAACCGTTTTCGATGCAAGACCTCGTACACGCGATCCAAAGCGGCATCGCGCTAGATCGGCAGATACACACTCAGTTGACACGGTTAACGGTAGCCAGAGCCAGGCTCGGCCTGTTGACACCCAGAGAAACGGAAGTCTGCATGGAAATGTTGTCGGGGCGGTCAAACAAAGAGATTGCCAAGCTGAATGGCTCAGCCGCGGCAACGATTAAACTGCACCGCTCACGCGTCTTAGCAAAAATGCAGGTCAAGTCCCTGAGCGAACTGCTCACACTATGTGAGGGTGTCAACCTTCACGCCAAGGACCCACTCGCGCCACAAGGCAACGATTAGCGCCATTAAGACCGGGCCAATAAATAGGCCAACAAAGCCCATCGTCGTCACGCCACCCACTAGGCCAAAAAACGTCGGCAAAAACGGTAGCTTAACGGGCCCACCAACTAGTCGGGGTCGCAAGGTCTTGTCGACGATAAAGAGTTCAATCGATCCCCAAGCGAACAAACCGGCACCAGCAAGAGGATTGCCCGAGCCCACCAAATATAGCGACACCAGAGTAAAGGCGAGCGGAGCACCACCGGGGATCATCGCCATCACGGCTGTGATCACGCCCAGTAAAACAGGCGATGGCACGCCGGCAACCCAGTAGGCCAGGCCCAACACCACCCCTTCGCCTATTGCGATAAGACCCATTCCCGTCACAGTCGCGCTGATCGTGGCAGGCACTACGCGTGAAAATCTTTGCCAACGGGTTGGCAGTACGCGTTCGCCCAAGATATCGAGCTGAGCTGCCATTTGATGGCCGTCTTTGTAGACGAACAGAAGCGTAATCAACATGAACAGCAAGGTAAGCATGATGTGGAAAAAGTTACCGGTTGCCGTCAACACGAGCCGATAAATATTGCCAATGTGTTGACCGCTGACTAGTTCAATCATGCTCCCAATTGCATGTGGCTCGCCGAGATACTCGGCCCAGTATGACCCGAGGGTTTCGCCCACCACCGGCAGTGCGACGATCCAGGAAGGCGCATCGACACCCTCTCGGTTCGCAGCCAACACCCACGCCACAAAAATTCTTGCCTCGTTGACAGAATAATAGAGTGCGATCGAAATCGGAACGATCAACAGCACAACGATTGCAACGAGCGCCGTGCTGGCAGCCAGTATCGTCCGTCCGCCGCAAACCTCTACCCATTTTGAGTAGAGAGGCCAGCTCGCAAAGCCAATAATCAAGGCTGCGAGCACCGGCACCACAAAGCCGCTAAAAAAATAAACGGCTGCTGCCATTAATAAAACAAGCAGCAACCTTGCGACAATATGGAGCGGCAAGACGGGTTGCATTAGGTCAGCACCCGCTGCGGCTTACCTGCGACCCATGCCGCAATGTTTGCAACAACATTGGGGTAGAAGGCCGCGAAGTTTTCTGGCGTCGCATAACCTAAGTGCGGTGTCAGGAGTGTGCGTGGGGTCTTGCGCCATACGTCATCGGCAGCAAGCGGCTCCGCATCATAGACGTCGATCCCAGCGCCACCGATCTTGCCTTGCTCTAACAGCGCACGCAAAGTAACTTGGTCGATTAACCCAGCGCGCGACGTGTTGACAATAAACGCTGTTGGCTTCATCGACTTCAAGCTTGCAGCATCGACAACGCCACGCGACCGCTCACTCAACACCATGTGCACGCTAATCGCATCCGAAGTACTGAAGAGCTCTTGCTTGGTGACGAGTTTCACGCCGGCTTCGGCTGCGCGCTCTTCGGTCAGGTTTGGGCTCCAGGCTACGACTTCCATCCCAAATGCTTGACCAACCTTGGCGACCTTTTTGCCCAACTGGCCAGCGCCCACTAAACCAAGCCGCTTACCTTCAA
>CAIUZV010000207.1 GCA_903903735.1 uncultured beta proteobacterium
AGTCTCCGCGGTACCTGTTCCGGCGGGCCCAGATGGCAAGGGCTGGACATCATTTGGTGACGAATCCAACGCGGTGTTTGCCAGCAGCAGGGCCAAAGATGCAGCTTTCAGATGGTGTGCTTTTCTCTCGACGGGGGAAAACAACGTGGCATTTAACGCGTTCACTGGCCAGTTGAGCGTGACAAACAGTGGGGCGGCCAAGTGGACGCTACATCCCAAGCGCTTTGTCGACGCAACCGCTAATTCGACCGCTTTCATGGACGTGCTTCCAAACGATACCAAGACCGCAGATTTCACCCGTACAGTCTGGCCCCAAAACATGCAGCGGGCACTGCTAGGGCAGATCACGCCAGACGCGATGATGCAAGGTTTCGAAAAGCACTTCCACGGCTGAGCATCGCCAGGACCGCTTTCAGGCCCTGCCTTGCACTTTGGTGCAAACAGGGCCTGATTGACCCATCAAGGATCTCATGAACCGCCCTATAGAACCACTGCTCTTTCTTCTACCCGCCCTGCTGGTGACGGCCGCAGTAGTCTTGTTTCCCGCACTGCAAACCGTCTGGCTGGGTTTGCACCACTATATTTTGTTCGACCCGGACAACAGGTCTTTTGTCGGTCTGAATAATTTCGCAGCCATTTTGCGTGATGAATTGTTCTGGATTTCGCTCAGTAACTCGATCATCTGGGTCGTTTCAGCGGTTGGCTTCCAGTTTTTACTGGGCCTGGTGACTGCCTTGTTGCTCAACCAGACCTTTGCTGGACGCAGCTTTGCGAGAGCCTTGGTGGTCATTCCTTGGGCTCTTCCAAGCGTGATCATTGGCCTGATGTGGACGTGGATGTACGACCTGAACCTCGGAGTTATCAACGACTTGCTCTTGCGTTCGGGCCTCATCCAAACGCCCGTAGCCTGGTTGTCGCAGCCTTCAACCGCTTTGGGTGCCGTCGTTCTGGCGCTGATCTGGCAAGGGTTTCCCTTCTTTACCGTGATGATCCTCGCAGGGCTGCAGACTATTCCTGCTGAGCAATACGAGGCGGCCGAAATGGATGGGGCCACGCGGTGGCAAAGCCTGCGCTACATCACCTTGCCCGCCTTGCGCGATGTCATCGCTACGGCTCTTTTATTGCGCATCATCTGGGTCGCGAACTCGCTGGATGTCATCTTGGTGATGACAGGCGGCGGCCCGGGGTTCAGCACCCACACGCTGCCCTTGTATGCGTTTCTTAAAGCTTATTCAAGCATGGACTTCGGCTATGCGTCGGCTCTGTCTCTGGTGCTCACGTTGCTGCTTTTGTTGGCCGTAGCCGTTTATGTCCGGCGCATCGCCAGGGAGGTATTTCGATGATTGATCGCCGGACGCGTCTGCGTCGACTCCTCGAAATTGAGCTGCCAATTTTGTTCATTCTGATGTTTGCCCTGGCCCCTTACCTGTGGATGGTGCTGACTTCGGTTAAACCTAATGAAGCCATTTCAATATTTCCCGTTCAGTACCTCCCCGAGCGATTCACGTTAGAGCACTACAGCGTGCTCCTGGCGAAAACAAGCTTTGCGGCAAATCTCGGACATAGCCTGCTGATCTCCATCGGGGCAGTGGCGCTTGGTCTTGGGGTCAGCGTACCGGCAGCCTATGCTTTTTCACGCTATCGCTTTCGCGGCCGCAAGGCTGCATTGGTGCTTTTTCTCGTCATCAACATGGTTCCGGTCGTCCTTCTCATCATTCCCTTATTCGTTTTGATGCGGAGTTTTGGATTGCTGGACACCCACTTGGGCATCGTGTTGGGGCATGCAACTTTCGCCATCCCATTTTCGGTTTGGATGATGACCAGTTATTTCAACGCCTTGCCGATCGAGTTGGACGAAGCGG
>CAIUZV010000208.1 GCA_903903735.1 uncultured beta proteobacterium
GGCCACCCCACCACTCACGGGACAATCCACCATCACCACCGGACGCGCCGCCGCAGCCAGTGCCTGATTCACTTCGGCAGAGGTCTTGGGGCCCGTCGTGGACAGGTCCACAAAAATTTTGATGCGCTTGCCATGCACGACCCCATCACCACCGACTGCAACCTGCTTGACGATGTTAGGTGTGGGGACGCTTGCAAAGACGATGTCGGCTTGATCGGCCACATCGCGTGGCGTTTTTGCTGCGACCGCACCTTGTTTCACCAACGCGTCCACCGCGGCTGGTACGGGATCACAAATCGTGACGGTGAAGCCCGCGGCCAACAAGCGCTGCACCATCGGTGCACCCATGCGGCCCACGCCAACAAAGCCAAGTGAGGGTTTAGTCATTGCTTAGAGCCCCAGCGCTGACAGGTTCGGGCGCTTCAAGTGCCAATCGGTTGCGTTCTGGAAAGCAATCCCAATACGCACCATCGTTGCATCATCAAACGGCTTGCCTAACAACTGCATCCCGAGAGGCATACCGTTATCTGCAAAACCCGCCGGCAGAGAAATGCCTGCAGTACCCATGTAGTTGCCTGCTCGTGTGAAGGCGGCGAGCGGGGTCTTAGATTCATTGACTTCCGTAAGGGGCACGGCGCCCATCGGCGCGCAAGGCGACAACAGCGCATCAATATTGCTCATCCAATCGGTCCAGATGGCGATGGTGCGACGATGATCTGCCATGGCATCGATATAGTCCGCACCAGAAATACTGCGGCCTGACTGTACGCGCTTACGCACAAAGGGACCGAATGGCTTGGCTTCATCATCAATGTAGGCGCGATGGAGTGCGAAGGCTTCGGCTGCGATGATCTGGCCGTTACGCAACATCATGTCGTGGAAATCAAAGGGGAAAGGCTTTTCAATAATCGTTGCGCCAAGATCGACAAGCACACGGCGTGTGTCTTCGAGCACTCGCAACACGTCTTTGCCGAGCTCAATGGGATACTGGCCGGGTGGGAACATCGCGATACGCGTACCCGCCAACGGCTTGGGCCCCTCTGCTGGCGCGTGCCACTGAAACAGTGGGCGATTGCACGATGTTGGGTCCAGCGGATCGGCACCGGCCATTAGCTCTGTCAGGATCGCGGCGTCGCGCATATCCCGTGTCATGGGGCCGATGGAGTCGAGCGTGCCTGACAACGCTAACGCGCCGTGCAAGCTGATTAAGCCCCGCGTTGTCTTTAAACCGGTGATCCCGTTCAGCGCTGCGGGAATACGCACCGAGCCACCGGTGTCAGAGCCCAATGCCGCTGGGCATAGGGCCGCCGCAACCGCGACACCCGAGCCACTTGAAGAGCCGCCCGGTGTGCGATGGGTGTTGAGATCCCAGGGGTTCCAAGGTGTGCCCATCACTGGGTTGGTGCCCCAGCCACCAAACGCGAACTCCACCATATGCGTCTTACCTAAGTTCACCATGCCCGCACGCAACAAACGTTCGACTGCGGTACAGGTCGTGGGGCTGCGGCGATTCACCCAGTCTTGTGAACCACCGGTTGTGATTTGGCCTTCAATTTCGCAAAGGTCCTTCACTGCGATCGGCACGCCATCAACCGCACTGAGGCTATAGCCAGCCGCACGGCGCTGATCCGCTGCGCGCGCTTGGGCGACTGTGCTGTCTTCATCGACCAACACGTAAGCATGCAATTTTTTATTGCCCTTGCTGATGCGTGTCAGATACTCACGCGCGAGTTCTTCCGAACTATATTTTTTTGCACGCAAGCCCTGGGCTAATTGGGTAAGTGTTGAGAAGGCAAGATCTGACATGTCGGGCTCCGTATGATTCAAGTCACGCACAAGTCACGCGCAAGGTGCGCGTGATCGTTCTATAAAAATCAAAGCAAAAAGAAAGTCGCTGCGATCAGCGTTGGGATCGAGGCCGCTAAAAATAGAGGGCCGGGTGAAATGGTTTCGTCTGGAAAGCTCGGCTTCAAAATCGAAAAGCCTGCCGGATTGGGTGCGTTAGCAATCACTGTCAAGCCGCCACCTGTCACAGCACCCGCCACGAGCATGTAACGCCACGCTTCGGAAGTACCTTCCACCAACGACCCGAGATAGGTCAGCGCTGCATTGTCTGTGATGGCCGTTAGCGCCGTCGCCCCCCAAAACAAAACAATTGGCGAAAGGCTGCCGAGCAGATCTTGCAACCACCACTTCTGTAAACCACCCAACATCACGAGTCCCGCGAGGAAGAAGCCAACCATCAGGCCTTCCTTGATCATCAAGCGTGATTGGTAGCGCTTATAGGCCTCACAAAAGCCGATGAACAAAATAAGCAGGCCCATGAATACACCGGGGTGATGCGCAAACACGACAATGCCCGCCAGGAACAAGACGTGAATCAAGGACGTGATCATGGAGACGCGCGACGGCCCATCTTCTGTCACGCCGTGATGCGTTTCGACTTCACCACTCAAGAGCACTTTGCGATTAATGATTGTCAAAATCAAGGCGTTGAGTGCGACCGCTGCGGCCGCACGCCATCCAAAATTCGTCAGCATATACATGGAGTCCCAACCAAAGGTTTGGGCAACCATCAACACTGGTGGTGCTGCGTAGGCGCTCAGCACCCCTCCGATCGACACGTTGACGAACAACACACCAAGCGCCATGTATTTAAAACCTGTGTGACCGGGTCGTTTGAAATATCCATCACGCAACAATAGGGCAGCGAGCGTCATGGCGGCAGGCTCTGTAATGAGCGAGCCCGCAAGCGGCACGAAGGTCAACACAACAAAAAACGTTGCCAATTGACGCTGCACGGGAATCATGCGGGCTAAGCCACGCACCAACACGTTCACCAACTCAATAATGGGTCGGCTCGCTGCAACCACCATGATGGCAAAGACAAAAAGTGGTTCGGTGAAGTTGCGGGTATCCACATACTCGATCATGGTCGTGGTGCCGGCCATCATCGCCATCACGACGATGAGCACAAAGGCCCACACGCCAAAGACCGCTTCGACCTCGGCTAAAAAATGCCATAGTCCGGCATGGGGTCCGTTTTTATGTGCAAGCTTGGCAAACACGGGAACCGCAAAGGTATGGATCACCGCGATTGCGAATAGAACGGTCGCAATAATTTGGACAGAGTGGGGAACGTTCATGGCGTGATCTCTACAAAAAATAAACAGGGCTAACCAGAGCATGTACGCAGTACATACGATTTTTCGACTATACCGTAGGCTTGAGGTAAATCACAGCCCAATCGCCATCGGTATCGAGATGTAAGGATTGACAGCCAATTGTTTCTGGATGATGCTGTGGTGTCTTTGTCTTTTTACGATTGTGCGATGCCATCCCCCCGATCACTTGTTGTCCAAGCGCTCACTCAACACGCCTTTGCCCCCTATGGAGACATTCTAGGCGGCGAGATCGCAAGCGGCTTGTTTATTAATGGCGGCACCAGTGAAAAAATCGCACTCGGCGATCCCGCCCTGACGGCGCAAGGCGGCGAGCCTTCTTTAAATCTTTACCGGGCACGCGCCAACCCTCTGCCGTTTACCGCGATGGAGCTCGAGCGGCATTGTGTGGGCAGCCAATCCTTTATTCCGCTTGCCGGGGTGCCGTTTGTGGTGATCGTGGCGCTCGGCGATCCGAGCATGGGCGGCAAGACTCCACTAGAGAGCTCGATTGCAGCGTTCTGGATCGACGGCTCATGCGGAGTGACCTTTAAGGCAGCGACGTGGCATCACCCCCTCTTGTCACAGCGCGATGGCGACTTCGTGGTGCTCGAGCGACGCGCGCCTGTTGTGGACTGTGAAATCCAAGCGTTAAACCAGCCTGTTGAAATTCGACGCGCTTAGTTTGCTTGCGCCAAAATCATCTGCGCGGCTTTTTCAGCGATCACCATCGTCGGTGAGTTGGTGTTGCCCGAGGTAATCGTTGGCATGATCGAGGCATCCGCCACACGCAAGCCTTGAATGCCGTACACACGCAAATTTGCGTCGACGACAGCCATCGAATCTTGCCCCATCTTACACGTGCCCACTGGGTGAAAAATCGTTGTACCGATTTCACCTGCAGCTTTCGCAAGCGCTTCTTCTGTGTCCTCGGTGATACCGGGCTTGACCTCTTCGGGCTTAAAACGTGCGAGCGCCGATTGACCAACGATGCGTCGCGTCAAGCGAATGCTATCGGCCGCAACATGGCGATCTTCAGGTGTCGACAAATAGTTCGCCAGAATTTCAGGATGCTGCGCGGTGTCGGGCGAGGTGATGTTGACGTGCCCTCGACTGGTAGGGCGCACGTTACAGATTGACGCGGTGAAGGCAGGAAAACTGTGCAGAGGCTCACCAAAGCGCTCGAGCGACAAGGGCTGCACGTGATATTCCACATTGGCACGCGTTTGTTCGGGTCCGGATTTTGCAAAGACACCCAGCTGTGACGGCGCCATACTCATCGGACCGCGACGGGTCAGCATATATTCGAGCCCGATCATCGCCTTGCCCCACCACGAATTCGCAAGCGTATTCAGCGTGCGTGTGCCTTGCACGCGATAGATCATGCGCAACTGTAAGTGGTCTTGCAGGTTTTGGCCAACCCCTTCTAACGCATGCACGGCGGGGATACCCAACGCGCCAAGTAACGCGGCGGGGCCAACACCCGACGCTTGCAATAGTTGTGGCGTACCGATTGCACCTGCGGCCATCACGACTTCGCGTTGCGCACGCGCGATGTGCTGCTCGCCGTCTTTCAGAAACCGCACACCCGTACAGCGCTTGCCTTCAAATTCAAGCTTGGTGGTGCGTGCGCCTGTCAGCACGGTCAAGTTTGTACGGTGCTTGATGGGGCGCAAATACGCCTTCGATGCACTCCAACGAAAACCGGAACGTTGATTGACCTCAAAGTAGCTGGCACCTTCGTTGTCACCACAATTAAAGTCGGTGGTCGAGGGGATGCCCGCCTGATTGGCTGCATCGCGAAACGCATCGAGGATTTCCCAGGACAAGCGCGCGGGCTCGACACGCCACTCACCACCGGCACCGTGGAACTCGCTTTCGCCGCCGTGGTGATTTTCCATGCCCTTGTAGAGGGGCAGTAAGTCTTTCCAGCCCCAACCGGGATTGCCCTGCGCTTCCCAACCATCGTAGTCTGCACGTTGGCCACGCATATAAATCATGCCGTTGATCGACGAGCATCCACCCAAGACGCGACCACGGGGGTAGCCGAGCTCGCGACCATTCAGTCCTGGATCAGCCTTGGTGCGATAACACCAGTCGGTCCGTGGGTTGCCGATGCAATACAAGTAGCCTACGGGGATGTGAATCCAGTGCCAATCATCCTTACCACCTGCCTCAAGCAACAGGACACGATTGTTGGGGTTCGCCGACAAGCGATTGGCCAGCACACAGCCTGCCGAACCTGCACCAACGATCACGTAATCAAAGTCGAGTGAATGGGGTGTTGTCATGATGTTGTCTGCTCTTATTTATTTTTTATGAACCGCGTGCATGTAAATATCGCACAAGACTTGCATCCCTGCCTGATCTTCTGCGTCAAACCTTGCAGGAACTGGGCTATCCAGATCCCACACCCCAACGAGCTGCTCTTGATAAAAAAGAGGGATCACCAGCTCGGACCGTGAGGCCGCATCGCAGGCGATATGCCCAGGAAACGCATGGACATCCGCGACACACTGCGCCTGACGGGTCGTCGCAGCCGCACCACAAACACCTTTGCTGAGCGGAATACGCAAACAAGCGGGTTTACCTTGAAACGGGCCGAGTACGAGCTCGGTCCCATCATAAAAATAGAACCCGGCCCAGTTCAGCTCACTGAGCGAGTGCATCACGAGCGCCGCCATATTTGCCGCGTTAGCGATACGATCTGTTTCGCCTTCCATCAGGGCGCGCGCCTGCTGGGCAAGATGGCGGTATTGCTCTGTCTTGGACAAGTGCGCCAACGATGCGGTTGCGAACATGAAGGGGGCCGGAGGTGAAGGGTGATGGGGTGCATTTTAGCGAAGCGCCGTCGCCCACGCGTTTTAACCTGGAGGGCGGATGACTCGCTTGAGTAGGCGGGGCTGGACAGCTTGCCTGCAGAAGGCCATAATATGGACTAATTTCAGTCCATATAATGAACCATCAAATGACCACGCCGACAGCCGCCATCAAATCGGGCACGCAAGTTGTGCAACGGGTCGCCGCCTTGTTGCGCAGTGTATCGGCGCGCAACCGCCTTGGTGCCCGCCTGATTGATCTTTGCACAGAGGTCAATATCGAGCGCCCAACAGCCCACCGCATTTTGCAGGGACTCGTCTCTGAGGGCTTGATTCGTCAGGACGAAACAACCAAGCGATATTTTCTAGGCAGCATGATTTATGAAATGGGGCTTGCGGCAAGCCCACGCACAAATATGCGCGACTTATGTCACGCGCATCTCCAGCAAATTGCGCAGACGACCGGCGATACGGTTTTTCTGACGACGCGTGCGGGCTTTGATGGGGTCTGTATCGACCGCGCAGAGGGCGCGTTCCCCATCAAGGTTTTTGTACTGGAAGTTGGGCGCAGGCGGCCACTGAACATCGGCGGCGGTGCGTTAGCGATTCTGAGCTTTTTGGACGACAACGAAATCGAACGCATTCTGAGCATCAACAAAGAGCGTTGCGCCGAGAAATTTCCGAACTATTCCGAAGCCGAGGCCCGTAAGGTCATTGCACGTGCGCGCGCACGTGGCCATGTCATTAGCGATGTGATTGAGTTACCCGGCGTGCGCACCATCGCATTCCCGATCTTCGATAAAAACAACCACCCCGTCGCCGCCATCAGCGTGGCCACGTTAAGCCAACGCATGGACAAAGGGCGCAGCGACCTCGCGATCTCTTGCATTACTAAAGCAATCGAGCAAATTCAACCTACGCTTCTGACGATGGAAGACGGCGATTGACGTACCCGTACGCCATATTCGTTCGACCCTCACCGTGTTTGTCATAAATCACTTTGCCACTGGCGATTTTGTCACCCGCCACGGCTGCGCGCTGCGCGGGCGTGACGCCATACAAGCGTGCATTGTTCTCACCAAAGATGGCATTTTTAATCGGGCCATCTGCTGGGCCGAGAGGCTTTAAGCCATAGCGCTTTTGCAAGTCCTCGGGAATTTCAATACGACGCAAGGCCTCAATTTGCCACTGCGGTGCGCCCGTCCAGATCGCATCCGTGCCCCAGCACACATGGTCTGCGCCGAGCCCTGCGACGAGTTGGCCCATCATCACGGCCGACACGCGCGGATCTGCAATCGTTGATTGCGCGAAAAGCTGACCCACGTCGGCATACACATTGGTCACACCATGTTTGGCAGGGATTTCAGCCAAGTCTGTTACCCAATCAATACGACCTGTTTTTTCAAACTGTTCCCACGCGTTTGCCGCGCCATTACCACCACCATAGCGATAGCCGCCGTGATAGATGATGAAGTTAAGTTGAGGCCAGTCTTTCGCCGCCTTCGCCACATCATCTACTTTTGAATTGCGCAGTAAATGCGGGAACTGTTTCTCGACTGCGGGTGGAAACAATCCCTTATGGATGCAAACGTTTTTCAAACCGGCTTTCGCGAATTTTTCATACGCGGGATACACCAGCTTTTCATCGTCGAGCAACCAGGGATGCTTGGAAAGATCTTTGTGGGTGTTGTCGCCAATGGTGTAACCCTTAAAGGAGTCAGGCTTCAAGGTCTCGATTGCACGATCAATTTCATCCAGCCAGCCTACGTACCCAGGCGTGAAGATCGCATGCGCATAGGCGCGCTTCGCGCCGGCAATCCCATTAATCGTTGCGCGCGCATTGGCTTTCATGTCGTTCGTTAAAAACCAATCGCCCGGCTTCTCGGACGGCGCACCGCTAATACACGCGATCTTTGTATCGCTATCGAGATAAATTTCTTTCAGATAGTTTGCAAACTTTAAATCTTCCAGTGTTTGCGGCTTGCCGACAAGCGCAGGATTCCATCCTGCTTTACCCACGGCCTCTCGACTCCGCACAAAGCCTGCAAGACTAGTGTCGTCGCGCAGAAAGTGCGTATGCATGTCCATGATGAACTGCCCAGAGAGGCTGCGCGCACGCTCTGCTGCCATTTCTGGAGTCGCCGCTTCGGCCTGAGACACGCCAAAAATCGGGCCATAGGTTTCGTTCATTGCTACGAAGGCAGCGGCCATTCCAGAGGCTGTCTTAAAAAACTTCCGACGCGTGAGACCTTGATGCTTTGACAGTTCGGCGCCAAGTTGTTTGACGCGAAATTCATATTCTTTTTGCTTTTGCGTCTGTGGGCCGGGAGCAAACTCATCGCTCGAGACAGACTGCACAGGAATCGGTGCGGGGTAAATAGAGGACTCGGCGGGCATCAACGCTGCGAGTTCTTCAGGGCTCAACATGCTCATTAGATTTGCTCCTGGAAAGTTGTTTTAACCAAGTCACAACACTTAAGCCGGCTATTCGGCCGCTCGCCAACACACCATTAAGCAAGTACCCACCTGTCGGGGCTTCCCAGTCGAGCATCTCACCTGCGACGAATATACCGGGACGATCACTCAGCATCAACCCCGCTGTCAAGCCTTCAAACATCACGCCACCGGCGGTGCTGATCGCCTCGTCCAGGGGACGGCACGCATGCAAGGTCACGGGAAGAGCTTTGATTCCGGCGGCGAGCGCCGAAGGATGATCGAACGCTTCAGCAGGCAAACATTCGCGCAACAGGGTCGCCTTGACCCCCTGAATGCCGAGTCGGGAGCGCAGGTGCGAAGACATCGAGCGCGTACCGCGACCACGCGCGACTTCCTCCAGCACTTTCTCTGCGCTGTGATCAGGCAAAAGATCAACGTAGAGCGTCGCTGCGCCGCATTGCAGGATCTGGGTGCGCAAGGCGGCCGACAACGTGTAGACGGCCCCACCTTCTAGACCGTGTTGCGTGACCATACATTCGCCGCGTAATGCTGCGTCCGAACCTCGTGCGCTATCTACCCAAAACGAGACCGTCTTAAGTGGCTGACCTGCACACTTGTCGATAAAGTGTTGCGACCAGTTGGTCTCAAAGCCACCGTTGCTTGGCAAAAGCGGAGCGAGTGCAATGCCCTGTTCTTCTAGCCAGGGCCACCATGCCCCGTCTGAACCAAGCTTGGCCCAACTTCCACCCCCCAGCGCGAGAACCGTGGCATCGGGCGTGAGGGTGATTTCACCTTTGGGGGTATCGAAGCGTAGTGCGTGGTCTGTATCCCACCCAAGCCAGCGATGCCGCATATAAAACTGCACGCCTTGGCCGCGCAGGCGATGCATCCACGCACGCAACAAGGGTGCTGCTTTCATTTCGGCGGGGAACACGCGGCCAGAGCTACCCACAAACGTATCAATCTTCAGCGCGTGCACCCAGTCGCGCAAGGCGTTGGCATCGAACGCAGCTAACAACGGCGCCATGTGGGCGGCGCGCTCGGCGTAGCGCGACACAAATATTTCGGCAGGTTCGGAGTGGGTGATGTTCAACCCACCTCGACCTGCCATTAAAAACTTGCGTCCTGCAGAAGGCTTGGCTTCATAGACCTGCACCTTGAAACCATGCTCGGCCAATACTTCTGCTGCCATCAGTCCTGCGGGCCCGGCTCCGATTACGGCAACTGTCAACAAAACTTCTCCGGGCTTGAATGCTCTTAGGCTTTTTTAGCCGCGGAAACAATGACTTCAACCAACAAGTCCGGTGCGGCCAATTTAACCTCGCCCGTTGCGCGTGTCGGCAACGCATTCTTTGGTGCCCACTCGGCCCAAACCGAGTTCATGCCAGCAAAGTCGTTGGTGATGTCTTTGAGCCAGATTTGCACAGTGAGCAAGTGATGCTTGTCGGTGCCAGCACTGGCCAAGTGGCCATCAATCTTTGCAAAGACATCGCGCGTCTGCGCGACGACGTCGCCTTTCACGCTCGAGGTAATCCCAGCGACATAGACTGTATCGCCGTGAATCACGACACGGCTCAAACGCTCGTTCGAATCGATGCGGGTAATTGCACCCATATTGTTACTCCCTGTTAATTAAAGATGTTTCTTAAACCAGGCCTGCGCTTGCTCCCAAGCCTCTTTGGCTTCGGCGGCGCGGAAACTGGGTCGGTAGTCGGCATAAAAAGCGTGTGGCGCTTCGGGATACACGATGAAGTTCGACGCCTTGGCGGCTGCTGAGCCGCCTGTCAGAGCGGTCTTCATTTGATCAACGGTTGCCACGGGAATGCCGGTGTCTTTGCCGCCGTACAAGCCAAGCACGGGCGCTTTCATCTGCCCAGCGATCTCAACAGGCTGCGAGGTACGCAGCGCGTCTTTGTCACCCACCAAACGACCATACCAGGCCACACCCGCTTTCAGATTTGGGTTGTGTGCCGAATACAGCCAGACGATGCGGCCACCCCAACAAAAGCCGGTGATCGCCAAGCGCTTGGGATCACCACCATTTGCGGCGGCCCACTTCGCGGTGGCATCCAGATCGCTCATGACTTGCGCATCAGGCACTTTGTTGACGATCTCGGAAAAAATCTTGGCGTTCTCAGTGAACTTGGATGGATCGCCCTGGCGTGCATACATTTCGGGGGCGATCGCAAGGTAACCCAATTTTGCGAAACGTCGGCAAACATCTTTGATGTGCTCATGCACACCGAAAATTTCTTGAACAACCAGGATGGTACCGAGATTCGTCTTGCCAGCCGGGGCTGCGCGGTAGGCAGGAATGGTGCCGTCGGCGACGGGGATCTTCACTTCGCCAGCGGTCAGGCCGTTGGCGTCCGTCGTGATCACGGTCTGCGCCATCACGGGGCCAGCGGCGAGCGTGAAGCCGCTCATGAGCGAGGTCGCCAAAAATCCACGACGATTGAGTGTCAGGGGTGGCAAGAGACTATCAAATTCTGGGCTAGGTTTGTTCATGGCAGGTCTCCTTGGATGGATCAGAGCGGGATAAATCAGTGTAGCTGTAATATTTGAAAAAACCACGACAATAACGACGACAAAACCATAACAACAGACAAGCCAAACATGAGCACCGCTAAAAGTAACACTGCCCCCTCAGGCGCCCCTACCGCCCGTGTGCGCCCAAACGATCGGTCCCGTATTGCCAAATTACTTAACCCCAATTCAGTTGCGGTTATTGGGGCCTCGGACGATCCATCCCGCATCGGAGGTAGGCCGATTTCCTACATGCGCAGTCAAGGCTACGCAGGCAAGATTTTCCCAGTGAACCCAAACCGTACGACGGTGCAAGGCCTGACCGCCTACCCGAGTGTCGCAGCACTTCCTGAAACACCCGACGTCGCGATCGTGATTGTGCCGGCGTCTGCAGCACTGGAGTCTGTCACCGCGCTGGCCGAGCGTGGCTGCGCGGCCGCCATTTTGTTTACGTCTGGCTTTGCCGAGATCGGACCCGAAGGGGCTGCCGCCCAAGCCAAACTTGTGCAAGCCGCACATGCGCATGGCATGCGCCTGATCGGCCCGAACTCGCTTGGCTTGATTAATCCTTGCAAACATTTTTATGGCACTTTTGCGACGGGCTGCGAGCTGGCGTTTCCTAAAGCGGGCGGGGTCGCGATCATCAGTCAATCAGGCGCTTATGGCGCACACTTGATGGCTGTCGCCACGGCTAACGACATCGGTTTGTCTGCCGTGATTCTGACCGGCAACGAAGCAGACCTGACGGTTGGCGATATGTTGCAGATGGTGGTGGATGACCCTGACACAAAAGTCATCATGTTGTATTCGGAAGGCATCAAAGAAGCCGCGGGCCTGGTGGCCGGCCTTGAGGCCGCGCGCCGTGCGCGTAAGCCTGTGTTGATGATGAAAGTAGGTCGCAGCGCGGTTGGTAGCGCTGCCGCACAATCGCACACCGCCTCCATCGCGGGGGATGATCGTGTCACCGACGCCGTTTTAAAAGAGCTCGGTGTCGTGCGCGTGCAAACCACGGAGCAAATGCTCGATATCGCGCGCTTAGCGACACGTGGCGTTTATCCCGCCAACAACACGCTCGGTGTGATTACGGTCAGCGGTGGCGCAGGTGTGATTATTTCGGACGCAGCCGATGCGGTGGGCCTGCCTATGCCAGAGATGCCACTCGCGTCGCAAGAGCGTTTGCTCAAGCTCCTGCCCTTTGCCGCACCCCGTAATCCTGTGGACGTGACCGCGCAATTCCTTAACGAAATGTCCCTCATCAGTACCTTCACCGATGCGCTGATCGCAGAAGGCAAGTACACCTCGATCCTCGGTTTCTTTACCTACACGGGTGGTGTAGCGAGCATTGCGCCGCGCCTGCGCGAACAACTACAGATCGCGCGCAATAAACATCCCGATTGTATTTTTGCACTGTCGCTGATGGCATCGCGCGAGTTAATCAGACAGTACGAGGAAGATGGCTTCGCCGTGTTTGAAGACCCCTCGCGCGCTGTGGTCGCCATCGAGGCAATGGGTCAGTTTGGTCGCGCCTTTGCTAAGCAGACCAGCTTGCCCGCACCGATTGTCGGGCCCGTGCAACTACCCGCACGCAATCCAAGTGAAGCGCAGGCCAAGCAATTACTCGCGTCTGCGGGCCTTGCTTCTGCACCTGAGGAAGTCTGCACCACGATCGATGCAGCCGTGCGCGCTGCAGAAAAAATCGGCTATCCCGTGGTGATGAAGATTGTCTCGCCCGATATTTTGCACAAATCAGAAATCGGTGGCGTGTTACTGGATATCGCAGATGCGAATGCCGTGCGCGCCGGCTTTGATTTGTTGATGCAACGAGGCAAAACCGCCGCCCCCCACGCGCGCCTGGATGGCGTGCTGGTCGCCAAGCAACTCAAGGGTGGTGTTGAGTGCATTCTGGGCATTCATCAGGATCCGGTGTTCGGCCCTGTCGCGATGTTTGGCTTGGGTGGGATTTTTGTCGAGATTCTGCAAGACGTGGTGTTACATCGCTGTCCGTTCGGACCCGATGTGGCCGAGCGAATGATTCGCTCCATCAAAGGTGCGCCGTTGCTAGAAGGCGCGCGCGGCCGACCGAAGGCCGACATCAAAGCGTTGGCTGAAATGCTGTCGCGCTTGTCTGCCTTTGCCGTTGCGGCAGGCCCACGCCTGCAATCCATCGACCTCAACCCCGTGCTCGCCATGCCCGAAGGGCAAGGCGCTTATGCGGTGGATGCGGTGATTGAAGTGTCGGAGTAATTAAGCCTTCGGGATCTTGGTGGTCATCGGAGGCATCAAGAAATCGAAGTCCACACCTTTGTCGGCCTGCGTCACGCTTTGCAAAAATAATTTACGATAGCCGCGCGATGCGGTCGGTACGACGGCCGGCTTGGCAGCGCGTCGTTGTGCGAGCTCTTCATCACTGACCAACAACGAAAGCTCGCGCTTTTCGACGCTCAAGCGAATGCGGTCGCCGTTTTGCACGTATGCCAAGGGCCCACCAATCGCCGATTCAGGCGTCACGTGCAAGACGATGGTGCCGAACGCGGTGCCACTCATGCGCCCATCCGAGATCCGCACAATATCTTTGACGCCCGCGACGGCCAGCTTCTTAGGAATCGGCATGTAGCCTGCTTCCGGCATCGCGGCACC
>CAIUZV010000209.1 GCA_903903735.1 uncultured beta proteobacterium
AGCGCGCGGCGCGGGATCGACGGCACCGGCGAAATCATCCGCAGCGCTTCTTTAAACGCATATTCGGTGAGTTCGAACTTATCGAGATCGGCAAAGGCGATGTCTGCACCGCCTGGTGCGATGGCGAGGCACTCCTCGCGCAGTTTCTGCTGCCACTCAGGGTGCTTGGCGAGGTACCAGATCATCGACGTGACCGACGATGTGATGGTGTCATGTGCCGCCATCATCAGGAAGTTCATATGGTCGATCAATTCGCCATCCGACATATATTCGCCGTCTTCGCGATTTGACCGGCAAAACTGGCTGAACATATCCTGCCGATTTTCATTGCGGCGGCGCTCGGCAATTTGTGGTCCGAAATAGTCGATCAGATATTTGCGGCCAGCGACGCCTTTGCCCATTGAGGTAAAGGGAATGGGCGCACGGATCGGCGCGACCGAGGCCTGCACCATGTCGACAAAGGCCTTGTTAATCTTGTCGGCCTCTGGCCCCAAGGGGATCCCCAAAAAGCTGCTCGCGGCAATATCAAGCGTGAGTTGTTTGATCGCCGGATAGAACAGCATGTCACCGCGCCAGTCCTTCAACTGTTCGGCAAAGATGCGGTTCATGTCTTGGGTGTAGGCACGCATCGGGCCTGGCTTGAAGGCGATACCCAGTGCACGACGGTCCATGCGGTGATGGTCAAAATCCATCAGCATCAGGCCGCGGGGGAAGAGCAGATTAAGCACTGGGCCCCAGCCCTGTTCAGACGAGAAAAGCTTCTCCCGGTCGAACAGCATCAATTCAGTTGCCTCGGCGCCAACCAAGGAAATCGTCGGATTGCCAAAGGCGTTGGTGCGGAACACCTTGCCATAGGTTTTGACCATATGTGCGCCATAGGCAGGCGGATCGCGCAGCACGCGGAATGTCGTGCCGACAATAGGCAGGCCATTTTCACCCGGAATATGCGCAAGCTCATCAATCTTTTTGCGCGGCACCCAATGCGGGTTCGCAGCTTCGCTATGGGCAAGGGCCATGGGCTTCATTCCTGTTTAATTGCGCGGTTAATGTTTACTGCCATGGATGTCAGTACGGTGCAAGTGGGACGTGGGGTGCGGAGTAGGGGGCGCCGGGCAGTTGTATTCATGCGTAATACAATAGTGATTTCATGAGCATTGTAACGCAGGGCCAATGCAGTCGGCGCGCGCACGTCTTGTCCGATACGCAAATGCGCCTATATCGGCGTCGATCTATGCGAAACTTCTTCCAGAAATTACTCTCGCCCACGCCGAAGCCCTTGGCGACCCGCGTACCTGACGGGCGGCGCGTGTATGCGGTTGGCGACATTCACGGCTGCGCCGACCTCTTTGGGAAGCTCATTACCGCGATTGAAGCCGACGAGCGCGCGCGTGGGCCGTCTGAGACGACCGTCATTTTGCTGGGCGACTTGGTGGATCGCGGCCCCGACAGCCGCGGCGTGATCGACGCCGCGCGCGGCTGGAGCCAGACGCGTGCCGTGCGCATTCTCTTCGGCAACCACGAGGAAATGTTCCTGAAGTCGCTCGAAGACGAGGGCGTTCTGCGCCAATTCATCCGCTTCGGGGGAAAGGAGACCATCCTCTCCTACGGCATCACGCGCGACGAATATCTGAAGATGACGATCGAGGAGTTGCAGGCGGCGATGGCTGCCTGCATTCCTTCTGAAGACCTCGACTTCATGCGCGGCTTTGAGGACATGATAGTCATTGGCGACTATGTATTCGTGCACGCCGGCATTCGGCCCGGCGTCGACCTCGACAGCCAGGCGCCCGCCGACTTGCGCTGGATACGCGAACCGTTTCTGAGCCACGTGTCGCAAGACCGAATGTGCGTCGTCCACGGCCACACGATCACCGACGCGCCCGACGTGCGCGCGGGGCGCATTGGCATCGACACAGGCGCCTACGCTTCAGGTCGCCTGACGGCCATTGGCTTAGAGGGCGCCGAGAGGTGGTTTTTAGAGGTTCAGTGAGTTGGGCAGGGTCACGCCGCATTGGCGGACTATGCAATGTTCATTGGCCATCTAACGGTTAAGGTTTTTCGAACCTATCTCGTCCACAACCCTCTGCGCATTTTCACGTCGCGCCCGCGTCGTGGGGTGTGATGTCGCCAAAAATGAGGCGAGTGGGGCGTTGGAATTTAGCCTTGCCCAAAAGTCGGGGGCGATTTTGTAATTATAGCCGGCAGTTGCGGCCATGATTATCCCCATTCGGTCTGCGTCGAGCTCCATTTGGCGCTGTGCCTTGCCCGAAAGGCCCAGGCTCGTTGCGAGGCCCGAAAGTGCAGATTTTTCGTTTAGCTTCTTTGGGTGATCCAAAAGATTGTGGGCCATCTCGTGCGCGATGACGAGTGCGAGTTCGTCATCGCTCTCGACCCAGTTGACGAGGCGCCCTGAAATTTGCGCGACGAGGCCATTTGCATTTGCGTTGATTGCGTCGCCGGGTGCCAGCTCAACGCGGGAGCGGCAGACACTTTGGGGCGTTACGCTGACGTCGAGCCTCTGGCCGCCGCGCTCTATAGACAGTATAGCCGTGCTTTGATCAGGCAGGGCCTCTAGCGCCGCCATGGCGGCCGACACCGCGTCATAACTCGCAGTGCTTTTCTGACCTCGACTTTTGTCGGCTAGGTCTACGCCATTGACTGCCCGAACGGTGTCGTTTGGCTTCAGGCCAGCGGCGGAGGCTGGGGATCCCTCGGCGACTGCGAGGATTGAGGGGTAACTGTCATCTAACCCAAATGCTGCCTGGGCTGACGCGCGATAGGCGGGCGCATATTGGCTGACATGTTGCAGGCTGACGCCGATTGACGCCCAAAGCTTGGGGCAGCTGTCCGCATTGCGTGAGGCGATGCGCCAAGCGATGCCTGCGACGCGCTGGTCGTCTCTTTGAAGTGCCAGCAGGCTGGCCTGCGTGTCGTCACTAACTTTAGTGTAGCTGTTTACACTGGCGGCAGGCGCCGAGAGTGCGACGAGGATGCAGGGCGCCCAGAGCCGCATAGCTAGCCGCGTCGGTCGTCGAGGACCCAGTTGCGCTTGGAGAGGCGCACCATCGGCTTGCGGCAGCTGCGGCAGCGCGACGTATATTGGTCGCCAGACTTGCGAATGTGGCTGCTGCTGCGCTTGTGCTTGCCACGCGGGCAGCGGAACATCTGCCCGTACAGGCTGGCCAGGATCCGCAAAAATTCGCGCTGGTGGTCTTCGACGTTCAACTCTTGCTCCAAATTCATTAGATTGCGAACGCAGCGCGTTGCGCCGAAAACTTTGGCCAGCCGCCTTACTAGTGTAGTTTGAGTATAGTTTAAAGGCCCTTTGCGGCTAGCGTGCGTGCTCTATTCGACTTGCATTTGCGATTAGAAATTCACGGCTGTTGACATTGGAGCCGAACCAGGAGTACACGGTAAATAGATTTTTTACCAACCGACTTTGAAATGGATTTTTTGTGAACAAAATCATATCCGCGCTTGCCGTGCTTTCGCTGACAGTCCCGTCAGTAGCATCGGCCTCTACGGCCGCTGGTTCGCTTTCAGTTAAGTCGACTTCAGTTTCGTCGGCTTCAGTTAAGCCGGTTCGCGCCGCTGCGAAGTCTGGCAAGTCCAAGGCTGTTGCGACACCCGTTCTCATCCTCGCTGCTATCGCAGTTGTGGCTGGCGTTGTTGTTGCTACTGGCGGTAGCGACAGTAAGTAATTTCAGCCTAACCACTGACACGGAAAAGGGGCGTTTATCGCCCCTTTTTTTATTGTTCCCGCTCAGCAGGCGTTCTAAAGTTAGGTTATGCAGCTGTCTGATATAAAAGCCTCGCAGGCGAGGCGCCCCATAGACATTCCCTTTATATTATTTTCGCTGTTCATGCTGGCCGTCTTCTTCGCGGGCGGCAGTAGCTGGTCCGACGAGCCGCATCTCATCCTCCTGCGCCCGCTGGCCTTTGTCGTGGCGGCGATTGGCCTATGGTCTCTCAGGCTACAACATATTCGCCAGTTTTGGGCGGTTTGGCTGATTTTTGGCCTGGCCGCGTCGCTCACCGCGTCACACTTGGTGCCGCTTCCCTTCGATGTGTGGAGTAACTTGCCTGGCCGGCAGGTCATACTGGACATCGACAAGGCCGTCGGCCTCGGCCAAATATCTCGACCCCTGTCGATGTCGCCTGAGGCGACACTGAATGCATTGCTGTCGCTATCGGTTCCCCTTGCCGTGCTGGTCCTGGCCTCCCAGTTTGACGGCCTGCGGCAGAGGCGTGCGCTAGGCGTCGTCTTGCTGCTCTCATTCACGAGCGCCGCTGTTGGGCTGTTGCATGCGACGGGCGCAGACATTTTGCTCTATTCACGCCAGGCGTCGCAAGACGTCGCGGGTCTGTTCGTTAACCGAAACCATCAGGCGGCGCTTCTGGCGCTTATTTTTCCGATGGCGGCGGTCGCAGTCAGTGCCGGCGTCGGGGTGGGGTTGCCGCGCAAGGTCGAGACATTTGTGGGCGCCTTTATGTGTCTAGTCGCCGTGCCGCTGGTGCTGATCACGGGCTCGCGGACGGGAATGCTGGTGGCCGGCGTCTCGCTCGTCCTTATATTTGCATTGGGGCTCCTCCCATTAAAGCGGGTCGCGATTAGGCCGTGGGTGCGTTACTCTGCGGCATTTGGGAGTGTCGGGGGGCTGGTGTGGGCCACGATTTGGGTGTCGCGCGATCTCGCAATTAAGCGCCTTGAAGATGATACGGAAGGTTTGCGGTGGCCCGTATGGCAGAGCATCGTAGATATGCTGCCGCACTACCTGCCCTGGGGGACGGGCGTGGGGAGTTATGTTGAGGCCTATAAGGTGTTGGAGCCCGATAACTTACTGCGACCCACCTTTTCTAATCACGCACACAATGAGGCCCTCGAAATTCTGTTTACGGCCGGCATTCCAGGCGCGGCGCTCATGCTCCTCGCATTCGTTTTTCTGGCCGTGGCGGTCTGGCGCGCCCTGAGTTCCTCGGGCGACGGGGCCCTATTTAAGCGCCTAGGCATTGTGGCGATAATCCTTCTCGCAATGGCAAGCCTATCTGACTACCCGGTTCGGACGCCAATTTTGTCGGCCGTCTTTGCCTTGGCGGCCATTTGGGCAGCGGCACCCCAAGGCTTGTTTCACAAGTCTGACAATCGTTAAGGTTTGGCATGCAGATCTCAAGGCCCCTCAATATTGACCCGTCTCCACTTTTAATATCCGCCTGCGCGTCGGCTGCGGACAGTGGACAGCGCCACCGTCCAGACGATGAAGCGAGTAGCTAAAATGGGGTCTGGGTCTCTGTCTGGCGTGTGCCGCCTTGTCTGCACTGCCCTGCTGCTGGCCTGTGCAGCCCTTTCCGGCCAGAATTCCGCGCAGTCCTACTTGCGGGAGGGTGACCCAAAATCTGCATATTTAGCGGATCCGTCGGACGGCCTGGCCGCCGTAAATGCCTTCGCCGCTGAACTGAAAAAAAATCCCCAGTTTATAATTTCAAGCAGCGACGCCGATGCCGCGCGTGCGTCGCTCGTGCGCCGCCCATTGAATGCCACACTATTGTCTCTTTATGGGTTGCGCGCGGCCTCCATTGGCAAGGCGGGACTGGCGGACGCGCTCATGGCCTCCGCCGACACCGTCTCTCGCCGCGATGCCTTTAGCCAGCTGTGGATGATCGAGCAGAGAAGTGGCGCGAATGACGTGAGGGGCGCCCTCAGTCACTACAACGCCCTGCTGTCGGTACACCCCGAGACGCACGCGACCCTCCTCCCCGTGCTTGTGTCGGCCGCCGCCTACCCCGAAGTCCGGTCTGCGATGCGACCCTATTTGACGGCCGAGACGCGTTGGAGTTTCCCTTTTTTGGATTTAGCGTCACAGCGCGCTGAGGTTGGCGACTATCGCGACTTAGTCGAACCGATAGTCCCACGGCTTAGGGATGATGGCTATGCCGCCAGCAATGCGCGCATCATCCACCGGATGCTCCAGTCAGGCTTGGCTGGCGACGCGTGGAATTTATTCTCGCTTGTAGCGCCCAATGTTGACGTGCGCGCATTTCGTGACTTCGCTCCGCGCAGCCCCAATCTCGATCCGAAGTGGCAGTCGCTGTCTTGGGTGCTGGGCCAGTCAGTTGATATTTCAGCCAGCGTCGTTGACAGTGGCGCAATCAGTGTGTCGATGGCTCCGACGGCGGGCGGCATGATTGCGTCGCGCGATGTGGCGGTCACTTCGCCCTCGACATATATATTGGGGCACAGGTTGATTTACGAGCCCGGCTCTGCGCGCGCGTCGCTACTCTGGCGCGTCTCCTGCGCAGCGCAGGCGGAGCCTCAGCTTATTGTAGAGCGCTTTGTGCCGGCGACTGAGGGCGTAAATTTGGTGCGGCTGCCGGTTAACGTGCCAGAAAATTGTCACTTGATGCGCGTTGAGTTGAGCGCGGTTGGGTCCGAGGGGCAGTGGAATTCGGTGGTACAGATAGCGGAGTTGGCGCTGACAGGGGCCGAGTAAATTTTGAGTGAGCTGTAGTGTTGCGGCTGTTTTTCGTGAGACTGTGCCGGCATTTAATTGGCTGCGGCCGTCATGTTGTTCACTTTTTAGTGGGGGCCGCTCATGTGATGGGTGTGGCGTTATCGGCAGTTTGCCAACCATGCACACATGCGGCGGCGGCGCCCGCGTGGCGAGCCCCTCTAACGAGGCCCTCCGATTTGTGACTTAGTGGCCGCCGTCTTTGGGCGCCGTGGGCTTTAGCGCCGCGAGCAGTTTTTCTTGGTTCAGCGCCACAAGGAGCCGGCGCCTATCTTGTGGGTCAACGCTCCTCTCGATAATGCCGAGGCCCTCCAATCGGCTGAGTTGGTCAAAGCAACTGCGGAAAGAGATGCCGGCGAGGTGCGGAATGTCTTTAACCGTCAAGGCGTCATTTTGCGTCAGGGCCGCGATGATGCGTCCCGTAGGCGAGAGCAAGTCGGCGGGGAGGCCGCCCCTGCTCGACATACCGATGCGCGCAACGGCTTCCAAAATTTGGCGTTCGGACCCAAAAGGCATCTCGTCTCATGCTCCAAGCGATAGTCGGCGCACCCGTTAAGGCGGGTTTGAACGCCGCTCAATGGCGAACATATTTGCCGGCATAATATGCTGATTTTCTTAAACTGTAAATAAGATCTTGCCGCCACCGGAAAACAATCATAGTTGAAAGTATGCCGGCTAATTTGTATTTCAGGATGAGGGCAGGTAAGCTAAATTCTTCCGCCGGAGTGCTTGCCTTTGATAGTCAAGCAATCTAAAAATCGTCTGCGTGGGTGCGTCGTGATACATGAAAAATATTACGCACTACACGCACCGCTCTGTGATTATTAATATCTGGCGCCTGATCTGCAGTGAATAGCTATCAACAACATGGCGGCCGCAATGGTGCGCAGGACGCAGGTTCGATGGGTGGCGGCTCGTCTGCGGCGCTCGGCGTGTCGGACACCCCCACCCCCAGTCCCGAGCCTCGGCCTGCCAGTGGAGGGCGCTGGTATGTGGCGCAGGTTCTGTCTCAGAAGGAGGCCTACGCCGCCGAGCATCTTACGCGGCAGGGGTTCCAGACATTTTGCCCGCGCTTCTACCGCGCGCCCAGCCGCGCGGGCCAAAAGGCGGCAGTATTGGCGCCATTGTTTCCAGGGTATATATTTGTAAAATTTGACATCAAGGCCGACCGCTGGCTGGCCGTCAATTCCACCCGCGGCGTCATTCGTCTGGTTGGCCCAAGGCTAAGTGCGCCCTCTGCAGTAAGCGCCGACTTGATCGGCCTACTGATGTCGCGGTGCAGCGGCGGCATATTGGACAAGCTGCCTGACTATATTCGCGCAGGCGATCATATCCAGATCAGTGCGGGGCCGCTTGCGGGCCAGATTGCGCAGATTGAATCGTTCGACGACCGCGGGCGTGTTAAAGTTCTATTGCGTATGCTGGGCGCCGAGCACAGCGTCTCTGTAACGGCAGACCAATTGGCGCCGGTGGCGGCCACGTGATGGAAATGATGGGCCTTCCGATATCAATTTCCATGCTGGCGGGGCACGTGGCCACGTCGGCGATCCTCAGCCTACTCGTGTGCCTAACTGCGCCCTACATTGGCAGGGCGCTCGGCCTCATAGACGACCCAAAGGCCAAGGCGCACAGTCTTCACGAAAGAAAGACGCCGCTGGTGGGTGGGATTGCGGTACTGCTCCCGTGGGGCATATTGACGGGCACTGACGCAATTTTGGTGGAGTTTTTAAGCCAGCCAAGCGACGCGTCGCATCGCAACGGCTGGCTTGCCGTATTCATTCTCGCCATTGGCCTTGTGGGCGCCCTCGATGATCGGTTCCACCTAACGGCGCGCCTGCGGCTCGCGGTGATGGGGCCGATGTTTATGCTGTTCGTTTTTCTCAACCCAGCGTTCGGCATCGACACTCTCTCGTCACCCGCCTTCGGGATTTCAGTGGCGCTAGGGTTTTTTGCCCTCCCCTTCACTGCGCTGTGCCTCCTTGCGTTCACCAATGCCGTCAATATGACGGACGGGCGTAATGGACTGGTGATTGGGCTCAGCCTCATTTGGTGCCTCACTTTGAGTTTTTACGTCCCCGCCGACTTCAGAGTAATGCTGTACGCAGTCATGGCCAGTTTGCTGGTGACCGGATTTTACAATGTGCGGGGGAGACTGTTTTTAGGGGACAATGGCACCTACGGGCTCGCGGCATTGGTGGGCCTGACGGGTCTCTACGCGCACGGCCTCTCGCCGGAGGCGGGCGGGACATCCTCGACCCAATTGGCCGCGATATTCGCGATACCTGGCCTCGACATGTTCCGCCTCATTATGGAGCGCGCCTCGCGCGGCGCCTCGCCGATGGCGGGTGACCACGACCACCTCCACCACAGATTGGAGCGCCATATAGGCTGGCGGCTCGGCCTGCCGGTGTATCTGGCACTCGCCGGCACACCCATATTAATTGCCTGCAGCGCGCCAGATATGGGCACGCCTGGGCTGATTTCAGCAATTGCCTTATACAGCGCGGCGTGGGCTGTGACACGCCGGCACCGCCAGCGGTCAGATTTAAGCGGGAGGAGCCAGCCACGCTAAGGCGTGCCGGGTGGAGGGCGAACGGAATAAATTTCTGTAAAAATGCCGTTATTTATAGGCTTGTCGGTTACTTCTGGCCATGCTTTGGGCTATGGATTAAGGCATCGCTTGTTCGGCAGGCGATGAAGCGCTTTCGCGGCGGGCTTTCACCCGCCGTGCGGTAGCTATTGTGAATATGGCCGCGCCGTAAAAATTTTAATGCCCAAGGGACCTGACACCGCGATGACTTTGAAATCTCTCACCCGCTTGCCGTTCATTGTCGCGGGCTCACTTCTGCTGAGCGCCTGCGCGACTTCGACAGTCGTGGGCGGCGACCCAGGCCTCACTGTCTTGCCCACCCGCGAATTGCCGCCCCCCCAAGCCAGCGACTATTTGTCCGGCACCCGACCCTATTTGGTGGGTCCGCTCGATCGCCTCGTCGTCGACGTCTTCAACGTGACCGGCCTCACCGACCGCGAAATTCAGGTCGACGCCGCGGGCAAGATGTCGTTCCCGCTCGCGGGCGTGCTTGACGTCGCGGGCCGCTCGCCAAGCGAAGTGGAGAGCCTCATTGCCGAGCGCCTGCGCGCGACCTACATCAAAAACCCCCAGGTTACGGTAAACATCAAGGAGGCCGTGAGCCAGATCGTCACGGTCGAGGGGCAGGTCAAGAAGCCTGGCCTGTATCCCGTGGTCGGGCGGATGACGCTGCTGCAGGTGATGGCCGTCGCGGAGGGGCCCGGGGACTTTGCCAATCTCGAGAATGTCATTGTCTACCGCAAGGTAAACGGCCAGCGCTTCGCGGCCATACACGACATCGACAGCATAAGGCAGGGCGCCTACGCCGACCCCGAGATCTACCCCAATGACCTCGTCATGGTCGGCGACAATGAGGCGAAGCGCCTCACCAAGGACCTACTGACGACCTTCTCCCTCTTGAGCGGGCCACTGGTCATCTCCCTCGACCGGCTCGTGAAGTAAATAAAATGAGTACACACATGAACACACGCGACAATCTGGACAACACGCCCGCCGATACCCGCGCGCCAATCTCCCAGCAGGAGACCCGCCTCCTGCTCGCGCAGGGCGACGACGACCGCCTGCTGCCGCCCGAGATACTGCAATACTGGCAGGTCGTCCTGCGCTGGCGCTGGGTCATTGCCGGCATCATCGCCGCCAGCCTCGCCATCGGATTGGTCGTGACGCTGCTGATGGCGCCGCTTTATACGGCGCGCTCGCAAATTGAGATTTCGCGCGAACAGAAGAACGTCACCAACGTCGAGGGCATCGACCGCGCGTCTGAAGCCCGCGACATGGAGTTTTACGACACGCAATACACACTCCTCGAGGCAGAATCTTTGGCCGAGCGGGTCGGGACCGCACTCAAGCTGGACGCGCAGGAGGCATTCTTTGAGGCGCACGGCGTAGACGGCGCCGAGCGCCCCGAGGCCCGCAAGCGCCAGGTCATGAGCCTCCTGCTGAAGAACGTCACCATTGAGCCGGTTAAAAAATCAAAACTCGTCAACGTCAAATACACCAGCCGCTCGCCCGAGCTGTCGTCACGCATTGCCGACGCGTGGGTGCGCGAGTTTATCGGCGCCAGCATGGACCGCCAATTCTCGTCCAATGCCGACGCGCGGCGCTTCCTAGAGGCGCGGCTAAGTGAGCTGCGCCGCAAGCTCGAGGTGTCCGAACGCGAGATGGTCACCTACGCCAGCGAGAAGGGCATTGTCGAGCTCAGCACAACGCGTGACGCCGAGGGCAAGACGCAGGCGCAGCAGACCCTCGCCTCGGCCGACCTCGAGGGCGTCAATGCCGCCCTGATTGCCGCCCGCACGGACCGGGTTGCCGCGCAGAGTAAGACAAACTCAGGCGCGGCAGAAACTTCGGCCGAGGCCCTGGCCAACAGCACAATCTCCGGCTTCCGCCAGCGCCGCGGCGAGCTCGCCGCCGACTACGCGCGCCTGCTCGCGCAATTTGAGCCGCAATACCCCGAGGCCGTCGCCATCAAGCAGCAAATTGACGCGCTGGACGCGTCCATATCGCGCGAGGCCGCGCGCGTCGGCGCCAGCCGCCGACAGGGATACGCCGAGGCGCGCGCCCGCGAGCAGGCGCTGGAGACCCAAGTCGGTGACCTGAAGTCGCAGCTCGACCGCCAGCAGCGCGACAGTATTCAATATCAGGTCCTCGTGCGCGACGCCGACACCAACCGGCAGCTCTATGACGCCCTGCTGCAGCGCTACAAGGAAATCGGCATCGCCGGCGCCATTGGCACGAGCAATATCTCGGTCGTCGACAAGGCAAAAATTCCGAACACGCCCTCTGCGCCAAGCATTCCGCTCAATCTCGCGGTCGCGCTTCTGGTCGGCATGGGCGCCTCGCTTCTGGCCCTATTCGCCCTCGAGCAGATGAACCAGGGCATCCACGCCCCCGAGGACGTGCCCAACCTGCTCGGCCACCCGCTTCTCGGCAACGTGCCGCTGACGAGCGAGGACCCGCAAGAGGCGCTGCAAGATCCCAAGTCCTATCTGTCGGAGGCCTACTTCTCCATCCGCTCGGCTTTGGCCTTTGCGACCACGCACGGCGTCCCACACTCATTGGGTCTGACGAGTACGAAGCCGAGCGAGGGCAAGTCCACCTCGGCCCTCGCACTGGCGCAAATCATTGCCCGCACCGGAAAGAGTGTCCTGCTGGTCGACGCCGACCTGCGCTCGCCGTCGGTGCACAGCATGTTCGGGCTCAAGAACGTGCAAGGCTTCAGCAACATGCTGACCGGATCCGACGACGTAGGCGGCCTCGCCCTCGAGACAGACTTGGCCGGCCTGAGCATCATGACCACGGGCCCCAAGCCGCCCAACCCCTCCGAACTCTTGAGCAGTGACCGCCTCGGCCAAGTGCTGCGGCTGCTCGAGGCCCGCTACGACCACGTCATCGTCGACTGCCCGCCCGTGCTGGGCCTCTCCGACGCGCCCCTACTGAGCCAAGCCGTCGAGGGCCTCGTCTATGTGGTCGAGCCCGAGGGCGCGCCCGTGCGCGGCATTCGCTCCTCGATTGACCGCGTGACGATGCTTGGCGGCAACATTTTGGGCGTCATTGTGACGAAAATCGACCCAAGCAAGAATAGCTACGGCTACGGCTACGGCTACGGCTACGGCTACGGCTACGGCTACGGCGCCTACGGCTACGGCAGCGAGGACGACGCGCAAGGTGCGGATGCGCCGGCACCGAGCGGTCGACGGGCCTGAAGTGCCCGGCTTGCGTTATCGGCAGTTTGGGGGGCGTGATGTCACGATCGGGTGCTTTACGCTAAAAGGCACTCCCGAGTTTAAGGCCGCAGCCCCTTTCAAAGACGCCATCTAAATGACATCTAATCAAACTCCCAAATCGGCGGCTTATCGCCTGCCCCTTGCCGAGCCATTGCAATCTTTGTCGTTTTTAGGGGCGCTGAAAATATTGTTCGCGAAGCTGCCGGCGGCGCGGCGGCGAGCGGCTGGGCCGCTTATCGCATTGATGCTTCTCGGCGCCTGCGCGGAGTTGGTCTCGCTGGGTGCCTTATTGCCGTTTCTTTCTATAATAGTTGCACCTGAGGAATCATATGTGCTGGATCTGGTGAGGCCATATTTGAGTTTCATTGGCATACGAACGTCACAGCACGAAGTGTACGCGTTAGCGGGCGTTTTTGCAGCATTGGTGCTTAGTGCGAGTATCATGCGTCTAATGCTGTTGCGATCTAGTCAGGGCTTCGTTTTCGGCGTGGCTTATGAAATAGGGGTCGGCATTTACTCCGGCTCTCTGGCGCAGCCTTATTCTTACCACACGCAGCACAATACCAGTGAGACTATCTCGTCGATTAATAAGGCGGAACTAGTTACCAATTTGGTACTGATGCCGCTAATGATGGCAATAGTCGCAATGATTATTGCGACGTTTATTATCGTAGGCTTGGTTGTCGTTAATCCGATTTTAGCACTGGTATCGGGGGGCGGGTTCATTGCGATTTATGTTGTTATCGGACTTCTTTCGAGGAACAGGCTCACATCTAACGGCGTGATCATTGCAAAGTCTCAGCAAAAACGCGTTCTCGCCATGCAGGAAGGGCTAGGTGGCATAAGAGATGTGCTAATTGACGGCACCCAGCCAGTATTTGTGGGCACATTTGCAACTGCGGAAGCCGGGCTGCGCGACGCTCGTTCGCGCAACGCGCTTTATGCTAATGCGCCACGCTTCTTAGTGGAGGGCTTAGGAATAATCTTAATCGTGTTGGTGGCGGTGAGCATAGCGGGCCGTTCAGGCGGTTTCATTAATGCCATACCGGCCCTTGGCGCGCTTGCATTTGGCGCTCAAAAACTGTTGCCCCTAATACAACAAGCTTTTCAAGGCTGGGCTCAAGCAATCGGCGGCAAGCAGGTACTATTTGATGTTATCGAGTTATTGAACAGGCCGTCGCCGATCCCTGCCGATAAAACTGAGCCGCTTTCATTTGGCAAATCCATTGTGCTTTCCAACATTGAGCACAAATATACTCGCAATTCACATCCCACTCTGTCGGGTGTAAATATTGAAATCCTTAAAGGTGCGCGCGTCGGCATCGTAGGCAGAACGGGAAGTGGTAAATCTACCCTCGTTGATCTAATTATTGGGCTCTTGGAACCGACTGTTGGGGAGGTGCGTGTTGACGGGACCGCTGTATCAGATCGCAATAGGCAAGCCTGGCAGAAAAATATAGCGCACGTACCGCAAGCGATTTTCTTAGCAGACACCAGCGTTGCGGAAAACATTGCCTTTGGAGTTGAAAGCTCAGCCATCGACATGGCGCGCGTCCGCGATGCCGCTGAGCAGGCCGAGCTAGCAGACGTAATCGCACAGTTACCTCACGGATACGGAACGCGTGTAGGGGAGCGCGGTATTCAGTTGTCCGGTGGCCAAAGACAGCGGCTGGGGATTGCTCGCGCGCTCTACAAACAGGCCAGCTTGTTAGTCTTTGACGAAGCAACCAGCGCGCTCGATCATGAAACTGAACGCGGCATTATGGCTGCTATCGAGCGTTTAGACCGAGAAATAACTATCATAATCATTGCCCATCGGGTGTCGACCCTGAAAAATGTTGACTTTGTTTTGACGCTACGGGGGGGGGGAGTCGAAGCTTCAGATTTAAGTCTGCCGGGTAATGAAAAAAAACAATATGTCAGATCCTAGGGTGCCACTTTGCTTAGTTACCGGCTCAGAAGGTTATTGTACGCGCCCTGTTTCGTCTCAAGTATTCGAAGGTTTAAGACTGCGCGGGTGGAAAACCGTTGCCGCTATCATCTGTATGTATTGAGATAATAATATGATCAAATTCTGCGTTATTTCGAATGCGAATGAAGACGATTTCAAGAGGCTAGCAATTTGCCGCTTTCTTATCGAGATCGGCGAAAACCCAGTTCAAACCAAGGCAACTATGTGGGAAGACATCCCTTTAGACGAGTTTTTTGTTCAAAATTGTAGATCATTTAATCGAAGGGGTTATCAATTGGCCCCAGCAGAGATGGGTTGCACTTTAAGTCATCAGGCATCGCTACGAGGGCTCATGGACTCAGATTTTGAAGCCACAATGATTTTCGAAGACGATGCTATCCCGACATTGAAGCTATCCGAATTTATAGAGAACTGCCGAGAAGGTTCTTTCAAAGACAGGTTTGTTCACTTGGGGGGGCTAGATGGACTAGAATATAGTGAAAATGTCTACATCCGGCCCAATGGCTCGGGATTTTTCGCTGCTGACTGCTTTTCGCGGAAATATTTAGCTAGGTCCTGCGGTTACCTTGTCGGCAAAGACGTCGCTGACAAACTGCTCAAAGCCATGGATTTTGCACTGTTTACGGCTGACGATTATCGAGTGATCGGTCATGAAATTATGCCGGCCGCAATCGAGCTTTATCCATGTGTGAGGCATCCTGTAGATTTACAGAGCTCCCTTATTGAAAAACATAGAGAAATCGCAAAACAATTCGAAAAACCATATCTGCTCCGGTTAAGGGGAGAGGTTTTTGTGCGAGTGAAATATAGGATGGAAACAATCATAGAGAAGCTCAGCCGCAGGCTTTTCGGCTATAAGAAAATTCGATATGATGTCATGTTTTGAATTAAGCTTTTGGCTAACTTTACCCATCCTCTAGTCTCCAAACGGATCGGCCTCGGACAACAAAAAGACATCTCAGAAATCTTTAGAGCCAAAGTAACAAAAAATAGGTTGGGCGTAGCGTCTAGGATGCTTGTCGACAGAGGAGACGTATTTGTCTTCCGCGCTATATTTTCTCCTGCCGCGGCCGCCATGTGCCGAACAGCGCGCGCGACTGGCAACGCTGCGGTATCCGCAATGTAGCCGCTCACTTCATTGACGTCCAACGGCGGAGGTGTGGGCACGAGCCAGAAGCGCCGTCATGTTGCGCTTGATCATCAGCATTTTTGCATTGGTAGGTACGTTCCTATCGACCAATGTTGTAGTTGTGGCAGGCATCGTGGCTTCTATGGGCTTTTTTGTTTCATTGATCGCAGCAGAAAACATGTTTGGTATCTATGCGATTACGGTTCCGTTCACCGTTTATGATTCAATATCTGCGTATTACATTCGGAGATCGTTCATGCAAATTACAATGGCGCGCGCGTGACGAAAATAATATCTAGTCTTAGTGGGGGGTTCGGCAATCAGATGTTCTGTATTGCTAACGCCATCGCACTGGCAGATAAGCTCGGCTGCGCGAAGGTAGTGTTGGACGGATCCTTCTATCGGTCAAGACATAACACTCTTGCAGACGGCAATTCGCGATCATTAAACTGGGATCATGCGCCTAAGATAACGATGGCGATTGACAGTTGCACTAAAGGCGATCGATTTCTTGCAAAAACTGCTTATTCGGCGGCAGCGCGAAATGCTGCTTCAACATTTTTGGGCACTGAATATGCTACCGACTATCTGTCTCTAGAGCGTCTCGCTAATTCGGGGTTTAAAGCACGTACAATTGTGACAACCAACATAATACCGTCTGCCAAGTTTTTGTCCGGAAATGAGGAGTGCCTGCGAGAACTTTTTTGGCCAAAAAACCTGAACGTGCCAGATCAGTGCTCGGCGTTCCTTAGTGCATTGCCGCGTCCTATACTCGGAGTTCACTTGCGCCGCGGCGATTACAGCTTTGTTGAATCAGGTTTTGACGTCATTCCTGTAGAGCGAGTAAATTCTAAAATTGCGGTTCAGCGTCAATACAAAACAGTTGTTGTTGTATCGGACTCACCGTTTTCTTTCGAGGACATCAAGCATTGCAACGTGGTCCCGTCACCTTTCTCCCAACAAGCTTGGGCTGATCAGTATCTTTTGGGAGCGTGCGACGGAGTGTTAATTGCCAATAGTACGTTTAGCTGGTGGCCTGCGTTTCTGCTCACCCATCCTAAGGCGGGCAAAGTTTTCTTTCCTATGGAATGGTCGCACCCGGAGCATTGTCATGCTTCCTTACCGTTAACTCAGTGGGAGGCCTATTAGTGGAGGGCCCCACCGTCACCGTGTATATGCCAACGAAAGACCGCTGGAGTAAGGCATCGCTTGCACTCAAATCTGTTCAGCAACAAACCTATGCGAATTTGGAGATCATCGTTGTCAATGACGGCTCAAGAGATGAAACGTCAATAATGCTAGAAGCAGCCGCGTTAAATGACCCCAGAATACGTGTGTTTACCAACCGGGAGCCGCAAGGAGCCGCTGCAGCAAGAAATTTCGCGATCAGTCAAGCTCGCGGAGTGTATTTGACCGGCATCGACGACGATGATCTTTTTTCAGAGAATCGGGTGTATGATTTAGTTACAAGCTGGGATCCAAAATACTCTTTCACATTTTCTTCAGATTATTTCAAATATGCTCGTTCCTTAATACAGGTGAAAAGGCCACCAGTAGTTACGCTCAGGCGCCTGCTCTTCTCTAATTGTGTTGGCAACCAAATTTTCACTCTGACGTCTCGCCTGCAGTCTGTAGGGGGGTTTGATGAAGCTATAGGCTTTGCCGAGGACTACGATCTTTGGGTAACTATGGTAGCGACTTACGGCCCTGCTAAACGAGTGAATGCCGGATGGCAAACGATTGCCAGAGAAGTAGAACAATCAAGAAAGTCTACACAAAGTAATACCTGGATCGGGTACTTTAGGCTCTACAAAAAACATAAAAAGTTATTCACAAGAAGAACCCGTATGGTACGATTGTTATCTGTCATGCGAACAAAAAAACATAATTTACTTGTAAAGCGCTCGATTAAATGGTGCGATTGGAGCGTGATGTGGGTTGCTTATTATGGACGTTTTGACACTGAAGTTTGGCCGAAAAAATGAAAATTGCGCAAGTCAATGTTCGTTTGTGCGAGGGAGGCGCGGCTCAAATAGCGCTCAACTTACATCAAGCCGTTATCAACAGCGGAAATAGCGCCAGATTTTATTATGGTTATGGATCGAAAGCTCGCCCAAGTAGTGACGAACACAGAGTTGCATTCTCGCAAATGCTTGGATCTACAGGACAGGTTGTATTAAACTATCTGTCACATCGAACGTTTGGCGCAGACGTGTTTTGGCCCGGGCGATGGTCAAGTAAGATTATTGATCTTACTTCTTGGGCTGATATAATTCACCTTCACGTCCTACACAGCCATTTCCTGCCGGTGCACTTCTTTCGCGAGGTGGCCAGACATAAAGCGGTGGTTTGGACCCATCATGACAGCTGGGGCCTCACGGGCAGATGCGCAGTACCAGGAAATTGTATGGGGTGGCAGACAGGCTGCATTAAGTGCCTGAACCTCGGTGCATATCCGCAAGCTTACTTTGACAGAACCGAAAAATACTGGGAAACTAAACGAAATTACGTAAGAAACTCTTCTATAGTTCACGTAAGTCCATCAAAGCATTTGGCAGAAAAACTATCCGACGGATTTAATAGCCCTGTCTTGGTAATTCCAAATGGTGTTCAGCCTAGCAATAGGTTGTTCGAGAATCGGGGATTGCATCAAAAAAATAATTTAAATTTTCCAATAAAAAATATATTGGTCATAGCAAATGATCTATCAGATCCTAACAAAACGGATAGGCAGACTATTCAGAGATTGTCTGAAAGTGGTTTATATATATTAAATATCGTAGGTAATAATTCTCCTTTTTCAGGGCCATGTATAAATAATATCGGTCCAGTTTATAATAAAAAATTATTAGATGAAATATATTCAAATACAGATGCACTTCTTTTCACATCGAAAATAGACAACGCACCCCTTGTGATAATGGAAGCCCTAACTCGAGCTGTACCAGTGATTGCCGTAGAGAGTGATGCTGCCATTGAAATACTAAAAAATTTTAACGCCGGGATCTATAAAAGTGATGAGCACTTAATAGAAGAGCTATCTTCGTCTCAGACACTTTTTGGATGGGAAAACTGGACGTATCAACGAATTTCAGAATGTGCTAATCGGATATATTCTTCAAAAAATATGACTCAGTCATATTTGGACCTGTATGAAAAATTACACCAAAATAAATAACAATTTAACATCACAGAACAAGAATAGAGCTAAGCTGCTCTGGATACTGGCAATTCTGTCGACGCCTTTTATCATTATTTTTCAATTAAAGATAGGTAAAATATCTACGTTTAATATTCCCCTGGCTCTTCCTATAGTTTTAATATTCATGTTACTATTTTTTAAAATAGGAGCCGGCCTTCATAAATCAATCGCCGTTTTTCCGATAGTCGCTATGTTTTTAATAGTGAAAGCTTTGGATTCGAGTGATTATACTACAAGCGAAGTGTTGAACACGTTACTATTATTAATATTCACATTGTTTTGTATTACCATTGCTATCGCACATCCATTGCACTCTAATGTACCTCCGTTTATGATTTGGATGTCTCGCTGCAGTTTCTTTTCGTTATCGTCGTTGCTTGCGATACAGGCAATATTGGTCAATTTCGTTGGATTGTCGCAATGGGCCTATCCGCTTGGCGATCAGATCATTTATGGCAAAATTCTTGACTCTGCTCTTGTAGATAATTTTGGAGTGAGGGCGTCTGCTGCTTATATCGAGCCGTCGTATGCCATGCTTGTACTGTTGGTACTATTTTATTGCTCTGCATGGCAGAAGATCGGGGCGTCACAAATAACTGCGATTGTATTAGCTGCGCTAGCGACAAGGTCCGCAACTGGACTATTGTCTTTTATAATAATTTTAATATTTTTTTATGTTAGGAACCAGTCAAAATCTAACTTAGGCTCAAAGGTTCTGTTTTTTGTTTTCGCGGTTCTGGCATGGTTTGGGCTCCTTTCCGCACGGTTATCTGAGATCAGTTCTTCAGGCAGTTCAGGTTATTATAGAATAAATGTATCATGGCAGGCTGCGGCTAAAGTTTTAACTGAATACCCTTTTGGCATTCCTCTCGGATATATTGAAGAATTAATGTACTCGATGGGCGTTTTGAACGGAGAGTTCATCGGTACATCAGTAGACAATGGCCTAGCTATGCTAGTAATTTATTTCGGATGGATTTTTGTATTTATATGCATTCTGCTAATCTTGCTTTTTTCGTTTAGACGAAAATATTTTAATTTTGAGTTATTCGTTACATTTATTCTATGTCTACAATTTACAGGAGGTATATTCCTTCCAGACTTTGTGCTTTTGTCTGTACTACTAATCGTATCTGGAAAATATAGATCTCAGATAATATATCAGAAAAACTCATTGGTCCGATAAAATGATTTCAATTATTACGATAAATTATAACAATATATGCGGTTTAAGTAAGACTGTTGAATCAGTTCTTCCATCGATAGATTTTTTGCATGAGTGGATAATTATTGACGGAGGATCTTCAGATGGGTCTATTGCGCTTATTGAGGCGCTAGGCCGCGATTATAATCGTGTAAAGGTAGTCTGCGAGCCTGATAATGGTATTTATGATGCAATGAATAAGGGCGTAAAGATTTCAAGTGGCTATAATTTGTTATTTTTAAATTCGGGTGACACGATATTATCAGATACTTCACTTAAAATCGCTTCAAAATATTGTTTGAATTATCCAGATCATATTATTTGCTTTCCGATTGTTTTAATCGACGGAGAAGATATTCTACCCCATAGATCTTTAATTTCACCTGATAACCTGCTTCAGCGCCCTGCTGTTCCTCATCAATCAACTATGATACCAAAATCTGCATTCACGCATTTAGGACTGTACGACAACCAGCTGGAGCTACTGGGGGATTATGAATTTTTCTTGAGATGCTATTTGTCGAAAATTCCTTTTCTAATTTTATCTGAAAACCCCTTGTCTAGTTTTTCGTATGGTGGGCGAAGCACGCAACTTAAAAATATATCAAAAATGTCTGCTGAAATTCTATATATTCAAAAAATTAACAGACTCAAAATTGATGTAAAATATATAATTACACTTTATATAAGATATTTTTCTCACGCTATGCTCCCAAAAAGATTATTAAAAACTGTTAGAAAAATATTTATTTGGTGAAAAATTAAGTAAAGAAATAAATTCAAAAATTGAAAATATCCGTTATTACAGCTGTATACAACCGCGTAAATACTGTTGGTCATGCTATAAAAAGCTTGCGGTCACAGACCTACAGAGACGTGGAACATGTTATTCAAGATGGCAAGTCTACGGATGGTACTATACGCGCCATCGAGGGGTTCACAAATCCTGCGATCAGTTTGGTCTCCGATACTGACACAGGCATCTATGACGCTATTAACCGAGGTATCAGTCGTTCCACCGGCGACATAATAGGGCTGCTTCATTCTGACGATTTTTTTGCGCACGATCGTGTTCTTGAACATGTGGCTGAAGCCTTTTCTGACCAATGCATCGACGGTGTATATGGAGACCTCGAGTATGTCGCATCCAATGGTAATATGAATGTTGTTCGCTATTGGCGTGCTGGTGCATATGACCAGTCGAGACTTCGGTACGGCTGGATGGCGCCACATCCGACGCTGTATTTGCGCCGCGAGGTTTTTGAGCGTTGGGGTCTCTATGACACCAATTTTAGGATCGCCTCTGATTATGATGCTATGCTGCGTTACCTCGTCAAGGGTCACATCAAGCTCGCGTACATTCCCGAGGTTCTAGTGAAGATGCGTGTGGGCGGCGAGAGCAACCGTTCGCTAGGTCGAATTCTGCTCAAAAGCCGCGAGGACCTCCAAGCCATTCGCCGGAATGGAGTTGGCGGGTTCGGAACACTTGCCTGCAAAAACCTCAGCAAAATACCGCAGTTCTTCAAAAAGTGAAAATAAAGTCATGACTAAACGAGCTTTGATTACTGGAATTACGGGCCAAGATGGGAGTTATCTTGCCGAGTTTCTTCTCGAAAAGGGCTACGAAGTCCACGGTATCAAACGTCGAGCCTCATCTTTCAACACCCAGCGTATCGACCACATCTACCAAGATATACACGCGCCGGCTCCTCAGTTGAAACTTCACTATGGTGACCTCACCGATACGTCCAACCTGACGCGGATCCTACGTGAGGTTGAGCCTGATGAAATTTATAATCTAGGCGCACAAAGCCATGTCGCTGTCAGTTTCGAGGCGCCCGAATATACTGCTGATGTCGACGCGATGGGAACGCTGCGTCTCTTGGAGGCCGTACGCTTTTTAGGTCTTGAGAAAAAATCTCGTTTCTATCAGGCCTCGACCTCGGAGCTCTATGGGCTGGTTCAAGAGACACCACAGCGCGAGACCACACCTTTTTATCCTCGCTCTCCCTATGCCGTTGCCAAGCTTTATGCATATTGGATGACGGTAAATTACCGCGAAGCTTACGGCATCTACGCCTGTAACGGCATCCTGTTCAATCACGAGAGCCCCCGCCGCGGTGAGACCTTCGTGACACGCAAAATCACGCGCGGATTGGCCAACGTCAGCCAGGGCCTTGAAACCTGCCTTTACATGGGTAACATCGATTCCCTGCGAGATTGGGGCCACGCAAAGGATTATGTCCGCATGCAGTGGATGATGCTCCAGCAGGAAACGCCCGATGATTTTGTCATCGCAACAGGGACGCAGCACTCGGTTCGACAATTCATCAGCTGGGCTGCAGAAGACCTGGGTATCTCGATCAAGTTCCAAGGTGATGGCGTTGACGAAGTCGGCATAGTAGATGGAGTGCGCGGCAACATCGCGACGGGCGTCAAGGAGGGTGATATCATTGTGCGTATCGATCCCCGCTACTTTCGCCCCGCAGAGGTGGAGACGCTTCTGGGTGATCCAACTAAGGCCCGCGAAAAGCTCGGCTGGGTTCCGGAGATTACCGCACGTGAAATGTGCGCGGAGATGGTCCGCTCCGATCTTAACGACGCGCGCCGTCACGCGCTGTTGAAGGCGAACGGCTTTGACACGCCGATCTCGCACGAGGATTGAAGCAAATGCGCGCCTACGTAGCAGGTCATCGCGGTATGGTTGGCAGTGCAATCGCACGCAGCCTCGAAGCCGACGGGGCGGATGTCGTAACTGCCATGCGGTCCGAGCTAGATCTTGCCGACCAATCCGCAGTCAGGAGCTTTTTCGCAAGGGAGCGCCCCGACACGGTAATCGTGGCGGCGGCAAAGGTTGGTGGCATTCACGCCAACAACACGATGCCAGCTGAATTCATTTATGAAAACCTGATGATTGAGTGCAACCTTATCGACAGCGCTTTCCGCGCAGGGGTCGAGCGGCTACTCTTCCTGGGTTCGTCCTGCATCTATCCCCGCAATGCGTCGCAGCCGATGGCCGAGCAGGCTCTCCTCACAGGCATGCTCGAGCCCACCAACGAGCCTTACGCCATTGCCAAGATTGCGGGCATCAAGCTGTGTGAAAGTTATAACAGGCAGTATGGGACTGACTATCGCTCAGCCATGCCTACGAACCTCTATGGACCCGGCGACAATTTTCACGAGACAAACTCGCACGTTCTGCCGGCTCTGCTGCGCCGCTTCCATGAGGCCAAGCAAGCCGGTTCGGAAGAGGTCGTCATTTGGGGTACGGGAACGCCGAAGCGCGAGTTCCTGCAAGTTGACGACATGGCGGCGGCCTGTGTATTTCTGCTGAACCTTCCCAAGGATGTTTACGCCGCGAACACCCAGCCCACGCTGAGCCACATCAACGTCGGGACGGGCAGTGATGTATCGATTGCAGATCTCGCGCGGACCATTGCGCTGGTGACAGGGTTTGAGGGACGCATTTCTTACGATACGACAAAACCGGATGGGGCGCCGCGGAAGCTGATTGACGTCTCGCGCCTCACGAAAATGGGCTGGACGGCCAGCATTCCGCTGGAGGAAGGCATTCGCCAGACCTACGATTGGTTTCTGGCAAACCAGGGTTCTCTGAGAGAAGCGTAAGGCTGCCAGAACCTAAATCTTAGACCCAGTATTTGCATTGCATAGCCCCGGGCTCAACGCATCGAATTTCTAACCCAAGGAAAACTTCAATGACATCGCATCCGCGTGTGGTCCCCGTAATTCTATGCGGTGGCGCAGGGACCCGTCTGTGGCCCGTTTCCCGAAAATCTTCACCCAAGCAATTCAAGCCACTGTTGGGCCAGACTAGCCTGCTGCAAGATGCGGCGCTGCGCGTGCGAGGGGACGGCTTTGACAGTCCGCTCGTCGTGACGGCCGAGCCATTTCGCTTCATCGTCTTCGAACAGCTCGAGGCCGTCGGGGTCACCCTCGGTGATCTCCTAATTGAGCCGGAGCCGCGCAACACTGCACCGGCTGTCCTCGCGGCGGCCCTGTGGTGCGCCGCGCGGGACCCCGACGCGCTAATGCTTGTGATGCCGTCGGACCACCAGATCCCCGATGGGGAGGCGTTTAGAGATAGCGTCGCCTCGGCCATTCCGGCCGCGCAGTCCGGTAAAATCGTAACCTTTGGGGTCACACCCACTAGTCCAGAAACTGGGTATGGCTATCTCGAACTTGCAGAAGGCGCATCCCTGTCGGGCGGCGAGCCTGTGCCGCTGCGCGGATTTGTAGAAAAGCCAGATTTGGCTGGCGCCCGGCAGATGCTCCAAAGTGGCAACTACCTCTGGAACGCGGGTATTTTTCTGTTCTCGGCAGGCGCGATCCTGCAGGCCTATGCCGAGCACGCCCCAGACATGCTGGCCACCGTGACGCGTGCCGTTGATGGGGCGCACGCCGATCTAAGTTTCACGCGACTCGAAGCCACTGCCTGGGCGGCGGCGCAGAGCACTTCGGTCGACTATGCGATTATGGAGAGGGCTCAAAATTTAGTGGTCATGCCGCTGGCGACCCGTTGGTCCGACCTCGGCGGGTGGGCCGGCGTGTGGCAAGAAAGCGAACGCGACGCTTCGGGCAATGCATTGGCGGGGCAGTCAACGGCTCTGGACTGTGAGGGTTCACTTCTGCGCTCTGACAGCGACGGCGTACATCTCGTCGGCTTTGGCCTCAAGGATATGATCGTCGTCACTACGGCCGACGCCGTACTTGTCGCGCCAATGTCTGAAAGCTCGCGCGTGGGAGAAGTTGTTGCGGCACTGAAAGCCAAGGCCGTTCCCCAAGCGGAGGCCTCGCCGAGAGACCTTCGGCCGTGGGGCTGGTTTGAGTGCATTGCGTCGGGAGACCGCTTCCAAGTCAAGCGCATCTTCGTCAAGCCGGGCGAGATGCTCTCCCTGCAAAGTCACAACCACCGAGCCGAGCACTGGATCGTCGTCGCTGGAACTGCGCACGTGACTATCGGCGATGAAGTCCGGATGGTGACAGAGAACCAGTCAGTGTACGTCCCTGTCGGAGAGAGGCACCGCCTTGAAAACCGCGGGAAGCTTCCCGTGACGCTCATCGAGGTACAAACCGGCGCCTATCTCGGCGAAGACGACATTATTCGTTACGACGACGCATATTCCCGGTCGTGAAAGCATTGTCTCGAATTTTGTCCTAGTGTTTCACTTCCAAAGATTATGTTCGAAAAACTCAGGGCTGTCTCCCGTCAGCATTCAATAGACAGATTGTCTGCATCATCGCCGCTGTCATATTTCGGCTCAATCAATTAGTCTTGATCCTAAAGGTGCATGGGCTCTCAGATATGTAGGGACTTGCGAGACACCTTTGTATTATTCCAGGGATGGCAGGAGGTCTTTTTGATGACAAAGAACCACGAGCGCGAGGCGCGGCGCAAGCTTCGGGTCCCGCCGCATGCAGAACGAACTGTGCAAGTACAGAATATAAGCAGAAAATAAGTATTATTCAACATATCATTGCCAAGGAGTATAAAATTTTAATGATATAAAAACATTTAATCATATTTATTTTAATATATAGAGGTTTTTAAATGAAAGATATTTCATGATAAAATATATTCGAAACAAATTAAAAAAAATAAAATTGTTAAATGATTTACATAGCTTTTATTACAGCACATTAAAGCCGCTAGCCAAGAGGGAATGTAATATTTGTGGGTATAAAGGTTTTTTTAAGGGGTTCGGTAGGCCATTAAGACTTGATGCAAGGTGCCCAGTTTGTGATTCTTTGGAGCGGCATCGGTTGCTTATGTTGGCAATAAGTAGAGATGAAATTAAGAGTTTCCTAAATAAAAATGCATCTATTTTACACTTTGCTCCAGAAAAGATAATAGAGAAAATATTTCGCAAAAAATTTATATATTATAAAACTGCAGATTTATTTAAAAAAGCTGATCTTGTTATAAATATAGAGAATATTTGTATTTTAGATGAGCAGTATGACATCATAGTCGCTAATCATGTTCTTGAACACGTAAACGACAGAAAGGCATCTGCTGAACTGTCTCGTATTTTGAAACACGGCGGCGTTCTTGTCTGTCAAGTGCCTATCGTTGAAGGCTGGGCATTTACCTACGAAAACGAATCTATTAGCTCCGAAGATGGGCGTTGGTCTCATTTTGGGCAAGGCGACCATGTTAGATTTTATGGGGCAGATTTTCGAGAAAGGATTTGTGAAGGTGGATTTGAATTGATTAAGGAGTACACATCTCAGGGGTTAGATGTAATCAAATACGGACTATTAAGAGGGGAAAAAATTTTTATTTTTAAGAAAAAATAAAATATTTTTTCGAGCGAATCGTATTTTAAAAAATGAACAAATAGTGTAATAGTAAAAAGCTGATCAGCGATTTTATACGTTTCTGTAACAACGATCAAAGAAAAGCCAATTTCCCCCGTGCTGAACTTTCTGCTGAAAAAGACTAGGCTTAGGGCCCATTGATCGGTTCGGATGAACATGGTTGGCGCAACGGACATTGCAGGCATGAAGGTGTGGACGCAACTGTCATAAAGGGTGCAGATGCGCCGCCAGTCTTTGACCCTACTCAACATGATTTTCATTTTGTGGCGTCAACGTTAGAGCAGGGCAGGTCGCGGTCATAAGCGCTTCGTGCTGCAAACCGAGCCAAGTTCAATACCATATGGAACACGACCATTCGGTTCTAGTGAATGAACCGGTTGTAGATCGCCTTGTGTGGGCATACTTACCGGGAGCGTCCCGCTATTGCAGGCCGTTGCGAATCATAAAGATAAGCCCGCTGACGATCCGCCGCTCCTCAACCCTCGAAACCCCGAGCGACAGCGACAATGCGGCTCAATTCTGTGCTTGGACATCAAAAACTATGCTTATGCGTTTAAAGAAAGGTAAATATGAAAATAAAAACCAAGCATGTTTTGAAACGCGGACTGTCAGCTGTCGCAAGCTTATTTAATGGCTTTAAAGTGTTTAACCGGGATGAAAGACTGTTTGATGGATCAGCCGATCTATTTATTGATGCGATGCGCCAATCTAGGATTTACTTCGAATATGGCGTCGGGCAATCCACGAAGTTTGCAGCGACGCTAGATAACGTACAGCACATTGTTGGGGTAGATTCTTCTGAGCTCTGGATTTCACGAATTGCGGCGGAGACTGAAGCGGCGCGTAACGTAAAACTCATTCACGTTGACGTTGGCGAAATTGGTGATTGGGGCAGGCCAATAAATTACAAAAAGCGATCTAATTTTGTGGAATATTGTGAGGCACCATTCAAATCGGGGCACTCGCCGGACCTAGTTTTGATTGATGGCCGTTTTCGCGTTGCTTGTTTTTTGACAGCCCTCATCAATATAGGTTCAAACTGCCGTATTATTTTCGATGACTACCCCATGCGACCGCAATATCATGTTGTTGAAGAATTTGCGCGCCTAATTGCAGTTAATGAGAGGCAAGCACTATTTGTTCGCCTGGAGAAGGTGGACACTAAAAAAGTCAAGATGGTGAGGGACCAGTTCCTAATGGTGATGGACTAAGCGGAGCGCATAAAATGGTTAACGGATTTATTTGAGGTTGTGTCCGTCGTCAGGACATTTGGCACTAATTGCAGCGTAAATTAGCGGAGCGTTGGCTTCATCTGTTGGGTTGATATTAGCGCCTGGCCGAAAACTAAGTTGAGTATGACGGCCTTGAAGTATCCGAGGCAAAGCGTATTCGAGCGCTGGAGGATGAGAACGGGCGGTTCAAGCGTCTGCTAGCAGACGCGATGTTGGATAATGCAGGTCTGACCTGAAGGGCAGGGCGGCTAGCGATCTACTGTCAAAAAAATGTTAACGCCCGCAGCAAACCGTGAAGCGGTCGCACATCTTCAGGCCCTGCTTGATTTCAGCGAGCGGCGGGCATGCAGGTTGGTATTAGCGGCTGCGCTTCGCAGCCTACGGCTATACGGTGCAAGGCCGCCCTTGCTTTTTTACAGTCGGCGGCGAGGGTCGCTGTAATGGCCTATTGAAGGTACCTAAACTTTTTGAAGTCGGCAGGTAATATACGCCCTTATGCGATGAGGTGCAGGGTGCGACATTAATGCGGCGCTCTAGGCTCAACCCCACACATTATGCTCTGCGAACTCCAAGTACCGGCCGAGCACGTTGATCGACTTCCACCCGCCGGCGCGCATGATGGCCGCGGTGTCAAAGCCCGCGCAGAGCAAGTCCTGAGCCGCGCCCACCCTGAGTGAGTGGCCGCTAAAGGCCTGCACCTCTTCTGGCGTGAACCCCGCCGCGGCCGCGGCCTCCTTGATGATCAGTTTAACCTTGGTCGTGCCAAGTGGGCGATTAATGGGCTTCCCCTGATAAATCCCACAAAAGAGTGGCGCGATGTCCTGCCCGCGCCACGCGAGCCACGCGCTGATCAAGTCGGCTGAGCGTTTCGAGCTGAATGCGATCCGCCCCATGCCGAACGGGTCGGCCTTGCTGCGGCGGATAAGTACCCGCAGCGTATCATCGTCCCTAAATTCAATGTCACTGGTTTGTAGCGCCACCAATTCGGAGCGGCGCGTCAAAAGGTCGTATCCGAGCGATATCATTGCCCGATTGCGCAAGCCCCACGGGGTGTCGGGCTGGACGGCCAGGCACCGGTCCAAGTGTGCGCGCGTCATGCCCTTGGCCTGTTTGGGGCGATTGGCCTTGGCGCGGCGCACCCGCCGCAGCGTCAGATTAATATCCTCGTCCCACGTCGGGTCGGGCAGCGCCAAGAGCCGGTGGGCCTTGCGGATGGCGTACAAACGCCGCCGGACACTCGACGGCGCGAGGAGGTCGGCCTGATCCTCGAGGAAGGCGCACACCGTCTGAGCGCCTGCGGGGAGGGCGCTCAAGTCCCTCTCGCCGCACCACTCCTCAAAGATCCTGACGTCGGCGTAGTAGGACTTCATAGTCGAGGGCGCGTAGGCGCCCTCAAGGCGCTTGAATTCTGCGCGCCAATCTGGTGTTGGTTGTATTAGTGGTGAATTTAAATTTATCATATGATGCAAATATTATCATATTGGAATTTTGTCAATGCTAAGTGGAGTTCAAATCAGGATGGCTAGAAATGCTCTGCGCTGGTCCGTAAAAGACTTAGCTGACCGCTCGGACGTAAGTACTAGTACAATTACTAGGGCCGAGACAGTCGACGGAGTGCCGAAAACCACCCGTGCAAATTTAATGGCCCTGAAGGATACGCTTGAAGCTGCCGGCATCGAGTTCGTCGGCACACCAGACAACGCCCCCGGAATACGGCTGCATCCCCCACGCTAATCGCGGGCGGGCAAATTGCACAATATTGCGCCGCCCACCGGCCGCGTCCGTTACAAATCCCCAAGTAATTTTTTACTCGTCCGCATAATGAGGCCCACCCGCCGGCGCATGGCGAGCCTCTCGGCCGTGTACATGCCCGCCTTCAGGGCATTGTCATTTCCCCTCGGCGCGCCGGAGCCCTTCGCCCCTCCGTGCATGCGGCAGCGCCGGCGCCCAGACACGGCCGGCGAGCGGCACGCGCCTCCCGCACGCGTCTTGGCGCCGCACCTCTCGCTCGCCATCATGGGCCCGACGTTGCGGGCGTGCCGCTCAGTCACGCTCCCCGCCCGCGTCCGGCGGACTGTCCGCCTCACTGGTGTCGCGCACGTCCGTACCTGCCGGCAGCGCCTTGGTGTGCCCGACGGCGGGGAGCGGCGCGGGGCCGGCGTCCAACACCCTCCGGCTCGGCCTCTGGGCACTGCATAACTTCTGCAGGCCGTCGCGCAGGTCGAAGCCTAGGCGGGTAAGCTTGCTGAAGTTACCAATCTGCAGCGACATTACGGACGGGTCTTGGCCTGGCTGCATGGCGTCGGCGGCGCACCGCACAGCCATGTACTCAGCCGCCGTGACCTGAAACAGCAGCCGCATCTCGGGCTCACTCTGCGGCCCCGCGTCGGCAATCGCCTTGACGAGGTCCGCACGCTCAATCTCGTGCCCGTCGCCCACGAGGCCGCACATCTTGAACAGCGGGCCCAGTCGCGCGCACTGGATGTCTGTGTCGTCCGACAGGCTCGCGCGCGCCAAGTCGTCGGCGGTGACGTCGCCATACCTGACGTGGAGGGCGCCACACACCTTGCGGTGTGCATTCGCCAGCCGGAAAAACTCGGCGGCGGCGATCTCCCGCCCGAGGGCGCCGGCGTCCCACTCCACTTCACTGAAGTCGGGCGCGTGCCCGAGGCGCGCGTCTTGGTCACTGTCTGGGGGCGTCAAAAATTCATGTGTACTGTCTTGGGCCATCACGGCTCTCCTGCGTCAAAAAATGGTGATTTGAGATTAGAGCGTTCGATCAATCGCGCACGCTTGCGCCGCAGAGTGCGCTCGACGTAAAGACAGCGCGCTGATTTAGCGTGGTTCCGATATACCAAAAAAGCGCAGCCCCCGCAATGGGTGAGCCGCGCAATAATTGGCCCTCGCGCACGCACGCGAGGCAGTTCTACTGTGCGCGGGGTTGTATTTCAGAATTGGGCGAGTGACGCGCCGCACGCCATTGAATGCGGGGCAAAGTGCCGATAACGCGCGCCGGGTAGAACCAAACTGCAGACAATATGTGATCGGTGCTTGAACCAATACACCTCCAGCGCCAACAAACAGAAATGTAGCCATTGACTACAATGTAGCCTTGAGCTACTTCAGGCAAATGAGGGCAATCAGCTACACCAGGCAGGCACTGAAGGCACTTCGCAGAATGCCAGCCGATACCGCTCAGCGGATCATAGCCAAGATTGAACAATATGCACAGGAGCCTGAAACACAGGCCAACAATGTTACGGCATTGAAGGGTCGGGAAGGCATCCGTCTTAGAGTTGGCGATTGGCGAATTATCATGAACGACGACGGGGTTGTCCTTGCCGTTCTTGAAATTGGTCCCCGCGGCCGCGTGTACGAATGATGGAGATGGCAATGGGTAAAATGATCACGATCCCCCTTGATGAGTACAAGGCGCTAAAGCTGGCAGCTGAAGATTTGGCTGACCTCAGCGCCCATGACCGTGCCATGGCAGCGATTACGCGTGGCGATGATGAACTCATCCCTGCCGAATATGCCAAGCGCCTGATTGCCGGTGAAAGCCCTGTCCGTGTGTGGCGAGAATTTCGTGGCCTTACGCAGATGGCATTGTTCGAAACGTCAGGTGTAAATCGTGTTCAGATTGCTGATATTGAAGCTGGGCGGAAATCTGGCTCGGTTGAAACAATCCGAAAGCTAGCTGATGCACTTGGAGTGGCAATGGACGATCTGGTGTAAAAGCCGTTTAGCGCTCCTCTAGTCGCGCGCGCTAGTGCCGCAGAGCGCTACAATACGGGTGACCGTCGCCGCGCTAATTTAGCATGCGCCGTCGATACCAAAATAGCGCAAGCCCCTAAAAAGGGACCAAACTGCCGATAACGCCGGATATCAAAGCGAGCACACAAGCTGTGTCGCGCTAACCTTTAATATATCCGGAAGACCAAACCTGCACCGCTCATAGCGTGCAAAAAGTTGGTGACCCCTACGGGAATCGAACCCGTGTTTCAGCCGTGAAAGGGCCGCGTCCTAACCGCTAGACGAAGGGGCCAATTGCTTGGCGAGCCGCGCCTTTACGGATTCGTTATGCACTCGTCAAGGCCAAGTTCGCGCAATTTCAGTCGGCGAATGCGATGTCGTCGACGTGGAGCTCCGCTTTTGGCGTTGCGCCCCAATCGTCGATCTTCGCGCGGCCCGCAAACCAGTAGCGTCGCCCGCGATCTGCGTGCAGCATTGTCTGGCCCAAAACGGTCTCGCCCTGACGGAAAGCCATGGCTTTGAACGACTGCCCGTCGTCACCCGCTACGATCGCGCGGACATGGTCTTTGCCGACGATATCGCACTTGATAATGCGCAGCGGCCCCGTGACCACGCGCGGCCCCGGCCAGCCCATGCCATATGGGCCCGCGGATTCCATCGCGTCGACAAAAATCGGGTTTAGGCCGCGCGGCGCGACGATGGCGTCGATCAAAAGCGCCTTGGATCCCGATGCGTTGCTGACGTCGGCGGAAAGCCGCGCGTCCAACCAATCGGCCAGCGCGTCGATTTTGTCATGCGCCACGGTCAGCCCCGCCGCCATGGCATGGCCGCCGCCGGCCTCAAGCAATCCAGCCTCACGCGCAGATATAATCGCGGCGCCCAAATCGACGCCCGCGATCGAGCGGCCTGACCCTTTGCCGACGCCATGTTCGTCCACGGCAATGACGATTGATGGCTTTCCGGTTTTTTCCTTAATCCGGCCCGCGACGATGCCAATGACGCCGGGGTGCCAGCCTTCGCCCGACAGCAACGCCACCGCGCGGTTGTGTTGCCCCGCCAACATAGCCTCTGCCTGTTCTTGCACCACCGATTCAATCGCCCGCCTTTCTTCGTTCAACCGATCGAGCTCAAGCGCGATCTCTTGCGCCTCCGCCACGTCCTCGGTCGTGAGCAGACGCACGCCAAGGTCCGACTTGCCCACACGGCCGCCTGCATTGATGCGTGGGCCCAAGGCAAAGCCAAGGTCGGAGCAAATAGGTGCGCGGGTGAGGCGGCTCGCCTGAATGAGCGCCGACAGGCCAATGTTGCGGCGCGCGGCCATCACCTTTAACCCCTGCGCGACAAATGCCCGGTTCAATCCCCTGAGCTGTGCTACGTCCGCCACGGTGCCTAGCGCGACCAAATCCAGCAAGTCCATGATCTTGGGTTCTGCGCGGGTTGCAAAATGGTCACGCGAGCGCAGCGTGCGGATGAGCGCCGCGCCCAACAGGAATGCCACGCCAACCGCCGCCAGATGCCCGTGGGATGCCGCGTCGTCGGTTTCGTCCAAACGGTTCGGGTTTACCAGCGCAAAGGCCTGAGGAAGCTCACTGGCGCATTTGTGATGGTCAACGACTATGACCTCAAGTCCGGCCGCCTTGGCTTGCGCAAGCGCGTCATATGCCATTGCACCGCAATCGACCGTCACGATCAGGCGGCTTCCGCTTTCGCCAATGCGAACAAGGGCCTCGCCAGACGGGCCATAACCCTCCATCAACCGGTCGGGGATGTAGTAACCGGCATCAAGACCCAGCATACGCAACAGCCGTATAAGCAACGCCGCACTGGTCGCGCCATCGACGTCATAGTCCCCATAGACCGTAATCTGTTCGCCCGCCTCGACCGCTTGCGCCAAACGCAGCGCAGCATGTTCCATATCCTGGAATATCGATGGGTCAGGCATGAAGTTGCGAATGGTCGGGTTGCGATGCCGTTCGATATCGTCGCGGTCAACGCCGCGCGCCATCAGCAACTGGGTCACCAGATCGTCAGGCTGGAAATCCGGATCACGCCCATCGGTGCCGCCGCCGCGCCAATGCCAGGCTTGCTCAAGAACGGAACTTTTAATGTCGAGTACGGGCTTCATACTGCTTCCCTATGGCGCGCCCGCGGTGCTAGCAAGGGCCGATGCGGCAATTGTTGATAATCTGGCACAGTATGACGGGCGGGTCCGAGGCGTTGGCCCGCGCTGCCTATGACGGTGCCTGCCGTGCGCAGGGTGTCGATGTCCAAATGGTCAACGCAGCAGATGCATGCGCTGCGCAGGTTATGTCGGCGGATGGATATCTGTTCGCGTTCCCCGAAAATCTCGCGGCGATCAGCGGCGGCATGAAAAGTTTTTTTGACCGTTGTTATTATCCATGCCTTGGCGCGCTGAACGGGCGGCCTTATGCGATGATCATATGTGCCGGATCGGACGGACGCAATGCTGTGGCGCAGGCGGAGCGCATAGCGACGGGATGGCGCTTGCGGCAAATTGCGGAGAGCAGGATCGTCTGCACCCATGCACAGACGTCGGAAGCGATTTTGGCACCGAAGACCATCAATGAGGCCGATCAACAGGCGGCAGCGGATCTCGGCGAACAAATCGCGACAGGACTGCTGATGGGTATTTACTGATCAGCTTTTACGAATTTGGCTGACCAATGGGTCAGGTGGTTCAGCCGAAATGCCCAGCCTTGCGATGCTCGCTCTTGACCCAGCGTACGGTGCCTGATGATGCGCGCATCACGACGGTTTCTGTGGTGACCCGGCCATCGCGTAAAGTTTTGACGCCAGCGAGCAACGAACCGTCGGTGACACCCGTTGCTGCAAAGATGCAGTCGCCTTTTGCCAGCTCTTCCAGATCGTAAATTTTGTCTAGATCTTCGATGCCCCATTTGCGCGCGCGCGACCGTTCATCGTCGTTGCGGAACAGCAGGCGGCCTTTGAACTGGCCGCCGACACAGCGCAGGGCCGCTGCCGCAAGTACGCCCTCTGGCGCGCCGCCACTGCCCATATAGATGTCGACGGTGGTATCGGGATTGGTTGTTGCGATGACACCGGCAACGTCGCCATCGGGGATCAGCATCACGCCACAACCAAGCTCCCGCAGCTCGGCGATCAGCTTTTCGTGGCGCGGGCGGTCGAGTACGCAAACGATGAGGTCGCCTGGAGCCACACCCTTTTCCTTGGCAACTGCATGCACATTTTCAGCAACCGTTCTGTCGAGGTTGACGATGTTGGGCGAATAGCCCGGGCCAACCGCAATCTTGTCCATATAGACATCAGGCGCGTTCAACAGATTGCCCTCTTCGGCGACTGCCAGCACGGCAAGCGCATTGGGTCCGGCCTTCGCCGTGATAGTAGTGCCCTCCAGCGGATCGAGCGCAATGTCGATGCGTGGGCCAGTGCCGATGGCGGAGCCAACTTTTTCGCCAATGAACAGCATGGGCGCTTCGTCGCGTTCGCCTTCGCCGATGACAACCGTGCCATCCATATATAATTCGTTGAGCGCCGCGCGCATGGCTTCGACCGCGGCTGCATCTGCTGCTTTTTCATCGCCACGTCCGATGAGTTTGGCTGCGGCAATCGCCGCGGCTTCAGTCACGCGGACCATTTCCAAGACAAGCACGCGGTCGAGGATTTGGCTTGCTGCAGTCATCGTATTTTCCTAGCTATTTGAACGTCAGGGCGCGAAGTTTGCATCCCAAATGGAACGGCATTTTCTGGGTTGGGTTTCGATAGGGAAGGCCGCGCCAAATGTCGAGATTAGTTGTTGCCGTTTTTGCTGCGCACTTCGTGATGACGCCCGCTGCGGCGCAACCCTCCACGACTGGAGATGGCGTTGCGGCAAGCATTGAACGCGCGCCGCCCCAATAAGCTTATGCGCCCAAAATGTGCATGACCATTGGCTCGCCAAGCAAGCTATCGGAATGCTTAAGTGCCTGAAGCGTATCATTGACTGCTTGCTCTGGGCCAGCATGGGTGACCATCGCCACCAAGGCTGTTCCGTCGTCACCAGCTTCGGTTTGGATCAGACTTTCAATCGAAAGCCCGGCATCGCGCATCGCGGCTGTAATTTCCGCAAGCACGCCGACGCGGTCCGCGACCACCATACGCAAATAGGATTTGCTGACCCGGTGTGCCGATGCTGCCCGTGGCAGCTTTTCAAGCTCGGCAGACGGCATCGAAAATGCGGGGCCAGTTTCCTTGCGCGCAATGTCGACAAGGTCGGCCACAACGGCCGATGCCGTTGGCTTGTCCCCAGCGCCCGCGCCTTGGAATAAAAGCCGTCCGGAGAAGTTGCCTTCAGCTACTACCGCATTGGTGGCGCCGATGACATGCGCCAGCGGATGGCTGAGCGGGACAAGGCATGGCTCAACGCGCTGGAAAATATTTGCCGCGCCATTGTCGCCGTCGATTTCGGCAAGCCCGATCAGGCGGAT